>CAZPLF010000064.1:0-1645 GCA_964587475.1 uncultured Mariniplasma sp. | reverse complement strand
CACGAGAATAACTATTCTTACAAGCAGCGACTTGTAAGTTTTTTATTTTATTTTTAATAATTATTGGCTTAAAGAATTTCTTTTGAAATTTGATTAATTAAATTATTTGATTTGCGTAACTCATAACTTTTAGCTTTAAACATAGCAATTACTGTTATATCCCTTGAAGAAGTTAATTATGAGTACCGTTAATTATATATAGAACAAGATTTTTAGTTGTAATATGAAGCAAGTTTATAATCGAATTTGGGAATTGGCTAAACCCTATTATGAAAAAAGTCGTCATATGGATATTGATCACATTGAATGGATGATGCAAGATGCATTTCTTGTTTGTCAAAAAGAAAATATTGATGATTCTTTACTGCTTCCATTAGTAATACTGCATGATGTTGGATATTCAAAAGCACCAAAAGATAATCCATTTAAATTGAATTTAAGAAAAGCACATATGAAATCAGGAGCAATAATTGCCAGACATCTATTAGAGCAAGTAAATTATCATAAAGATAAAATTGAGAAAATTGCATACTATATCTCTGTTCATGATAATTGGGCTTTAGGGGAAGATGAAATTTACAAGAAAGACATAATCTTAGGAACATTTACAGATTTAGATTATATATGGATGGCAACACCAAAAGGTTTTCCTGCCTTGATGAAAATTCTAAATAAAAACAAACAAGAAATGCTCAAATATTTAGAAACAAATGACAAACTAAAATTAAGACCTTTTTCTACATCTATAACTAAAAATCTTTATGAGCAATATCTTAATAATAGACAAAAAGAAGTTCTAAGTACCCAGGATTAATTTAATATGGTTATTACTAACAAAGTTATCTAAAAAATATTAAAAAAAATAAAATCAAAAAAATATTTGTTTATCCGCAGGAGCCGCTTGAGGTTGATGCTGCTGCTGAAAATCCAAATCCTGCTGATGGGTTCTCTGATGAAAGTTCTTCATTGCATTCAGCTGGCTTAACCTTAAAGCCAGTGCATATTGCATCAAGCAAACTTGCAGGATTTCTGCTTACGCTTGCGACAGCCCCATTTATTACCAGTCCTGGAGAGCCTGATATACCATACTTCTCATTAAGCTCTTTGTAAACATCAAAAGGAGGGTAACTTCCTAACCATGTGCTTTTGTCATTAAATTTTTCTGTTATCTTAAACTGAGCATCTGTTTCTGCTATGCATGTATCCAATTTACCATAAAGTTCAACTTCTTTAAGGCATTCATCTGTTTTATCATCTTTCAAAAAGCAGGCAAGATAATCAAAATATTTGTTATTATACTCTTTCTGTATGCAGTACTGCAATGTCTGCTCATCAAGCTCTTTTTCGCCGTGCATTGCGTAGCTGCAAAATCTTATATTGAAATCAATCTTGTCTCCCAATAATCTTGCAGCAGGAAGCATTCCTTTTTCAATCTGTGTTCCATATGGGCAGTGAGACATGACAAACAATTCTACTTCTGGTTTATCTTTTTTAGGCATACACTTCCAATTACTTTTACATTTTGTGTCATCACAGTCAATAGCTCCGTCATTATTATCATCTATTTCATTGTCGCATATTTCTCCTTCAGGGTCAAAACTTGCGCCAATCCTTAATGACAGAAAATTCCCTTTCTGCTCAAGAT
>CAZPLF010000063.1:0-1707 GCA_964587475.1 uncultured Mariniplasma sp. | reverse complement strand
CAAAAAAGAGACTATATTGAAGAAGTAAGATGTTAGTAGACACAAAAAAGTCTATTAGCATCTTTTTCTATTTAAAAAAAGATATTAGGAGGGTTAAAGTCATGGTCATTAATAAATCATATTTTGAACGAATCTCACATATGCATGTTGATATTCTACGTTATCGTGCTAGAATTAGTGTACAGATGAATCATCTAATGAAGATTCATAAAAAACAAAAATGGAAAAGGAATTTATAAACATTGAAGAAAAATTTTAACGACAAACAAAAGAAATCTTATCAGGAACTCGTCGAAGAGCAAGACTTGAATAAGGAAGTTTTCAAACGCTCTGAACAACCTAGGAAACAAGCGGTTATTCTTAAGGAAGAGATTGAAAAACCCAAGTTTAAAACTAGAAGTAGTGATTCTGGTAATAAACCATATCAACGCAAAGACATTGATCAAGATGATAGAAGTTCTAAAGGGAATTCTAGAAATACTACTGACTATAAGAAACCATATACACCAAGACAAAATAATATATCAGATCAAAACAAGACTTATGTACCAAGGACAGGATCTGTAACAAACAAACCATCAACACCATATATTAAAAAATAATTAACCAGAAAAAATTCACACTTATATAACAAAGACTACCATTTAAGAAGAATTAAAATGTACCCTACAAAACGGACTCTTTGAAAAAAGACCCTGACAAATACTTAATCAATATACAAAACATATGAGAATTTAAATGGTGGTATAATATACATAGACTCAAAAGGAGGTAATACTATGGCACAACAAAGATCCATTTCAGGTAGCACACACAACAAAAGTCAGCATAACCATCGTGTTAATCAAAACAATCCTAAAGGCAGTTTATTTAAAACCACACCATTTAGTCATAATAAAAATTCCAATAAAGCTGGTGTTAGCAACCTCGAAGATAAGGTAAATCCAAATGACAGCACAACCAAGAAGAAAGAAGACTAAGATTTAATACGATAAAATTTCAGTAAAAGAGACACTCGCTTGAGTATCTCTTTTATTTTTGTTGAAATAACCATATATTGTTAAGATTTGCTTTCTTTTCAAACTTCTTATCAAGAAAGTAATATAATGAAGTTGAAATGGAGGATATCATTCATGAAAAAGATACGCATTCTATTTACGATTATTTTTAGTTTGGTTTTTACCTTCTCAATTCAGACTCAGGCTGATGAGGTCCTCATCTATCCTTTTGACTCCATCAGAATTACATCAGCATATAAGTATGATATTTTAATTGAAGAAGAACCTTTAGAAGCATCCATCCTATATGGAGGGGTTGCTATTGGTGAAACAGTGACCATCTATGTTGGATTTCTTGAATTCATTTTGAATGGAGAACCAGCATCTGGTTCAGGATCAATGATGATTGTTACTAATGAAGCTGGTGTTGATATTGCTGCTTGGTTGATCAATGGTTGGGGTTCTGATTTGGAAACCTATGAAGGTGGATCCTATGCATCATGGATCACCATTGATCCCAATGTTGGTGTCATCAAAGATTTTACTGGTCTCACGATTGAAATCAGTTTTATGCATAATCTACTCACAGATCAATACACATTCATTGATAATACATCTCATGAGTATCCAATGATTGCTGATTCATTTGTTTCTGAAACTGAATTAGATATCTTAGTTTCAGCTTATATTGAGGAGGTTATAGAATGAA
>CAZPLF010000062.1:0-1857 GCA_964587475.1 uncultured Mariniplasma sp. | reverse complement strand
TTTAAATCCTTATATTAAACAACTATAAAGAAAAAATAATTTGTCATATAAAGAAGGGACTGTAACAAAATGAAGGATTAATTTCCTCCATGGACCTACTGGTCCTTTTTTTTCTTTTTCCCACTGAGTTTTGTGGATAAGATACGAAATTACCAGTTTTTTTGCATATTTAAAAGAAGATTCATTGAATCCTTGCTTTTCCCACTGGATAACTATGCTTCGCTTCTGTACTTTTTATTGTGAAGTTTTGCGAGATTATACCCGATTGCTAACAAGATGAACTCAAGTTTGACATTTTCAGTTCCCCTGCGTCTAAATCTTCTCATTTTGAATGCTTCTTTAATCACTGCGAAAGCACCTTCGACTTGAATAGAACGTTCTACTCTGAGTTCTATACCAAGTTCACTCTTAAGGTTTTTTCTAACTTCTTTCTGATATTCAAGAAGTTCTTCATTGATCTCCATGCGTTTATCACTATTTGGAATTTGATAGACATCATTGCCCTTATTGCTACGCCAAAGATAGTGGAGCGTTCCTCCATCTGGCCAGATATAGTTCCCATCTTCATCTTTTTTCAAGTTCATTGCGATCTTGGGATCTTTCATCCGTTTCTTGTCACTCGTATCTTTTTCATACATGTTGTATTTTTGATAAAGTTCTAATTTGTTTTTCTTCAAATACCGGAAGTTTGATAAACCACCATATCCTGCATCCGCTACTGGATACTTCGGTTGGTAGCCATATGCTTTCAGGAATCCTTCCATGAATGGAATGAATGTCTTATAGTCGTTTCTTTCCTGGAAGATATCAACGTGTAAAATATACTCATCAGATACCCCTATTTGAACGTTATACCCTGGTTTGAGCTGAGCATTTCTCATGTGGTCTTCCTTCATGTGCATAAAGGTTGCTGAGTGATCTGTTCTTGCACACGAGTTTCTATCTGGTCCGATAATTTCAAGATAGTTGATATACTCTTTGAGTTTTTCCAAGTATGCGGCTATATCTTCATAATCCCTTTGTGAAGCTTCCTTTCGGTTTCCTTTACCACTAACAAATCTAATCCCTTCTCGTTCAATCTCTTTTTCTAAAAAAACCTTAATCCGTTCGAGATAGTCTACTTCGTAGGTCTCGTTCATCTCAAAAAAGAGACCCTGATCTTCATATCTCTTGTTCAGCCGGTTCAATACTTTTGTTATCTTCTTATCTAATTTTATCTGGAATTTTTGGATTGATGCTTTCCAGATGAATGTGTATTTATTGGCATTTGCCTCAATCTTCGTTCCATCAATATAAAGCCTTTTTATGTCTATTTGTTCTTTTTCGATGATGTAGTTGTTGATTAAAATGAATATTTCTTCAATCGATACCGATAACTTTTCATCGATGAATCGTTTGATGGTCTGATGTGCTGGCTTCAGCTCGTCTGTGAGCCACATCAACCGGATATCATTTCTCGCTGCTTTTGCCATATCTCTTAATGATGTTATTTTTTCCATATGACAAAACAATATCAATTTGAGCATATTGACTGGATTGTACGGAATTCTACCTGTTTGATTTTCCTGTACTAAGTATTTTTTTAGATTGATTCTCCTAAATACTTCGTCAAATGTTCTTGCTTCACTATCAAATGGTATCATTACTTCAAAAGATAGTGGTAATTTTAATTGTTTTGCGTTAAAATAGACTTGGTTTAGTTGTGTACTTGTCATACTTCAATTATACCAAAAAACCACCCTGGTCTCCAGAGTGGTTTTGTTTGTTTAGGGACTATAATTATTTTATTTCGTTACAGTCCCTTTAAATTTATTTGATTAAATCATATTCTATCGCAGCAAATATCAATGCTGCTAA
>CAZPLF010000061.1:0-2001 GCA_964587475.1 uncultured Mariniplasma sp. | reverse complement strand
TTAAGAAGAAGAATCAAATGAAACTAAGAGGCAAACTAATGATTGTTAAAGCAACCCACGAGAATACTAAAGATTTAGTATTTAAATACTATAATAAACATAAACTAAACTCGTTTCTTGCTAAGAATTTTACCTTCAACGCAGTAAAAGCCGATTTAGCATATCTGATTGATCAAGGGATTGGTTATGTAAACATAGAAAATGGGAACCCACTTGGATATATTTTAGGCTATAAAATACAAAAATTGTTTTTTCACGAATCAGGAGTATATACACCAGATTTTGCTGTTTATTATGAGAGTGATGAGGTGTTGTATCAATTATTAGAAGTATATTACGAGGATTTGAAAAGACTGAATTTTACTCACCATGTGATGACATTTTTAACACCATACAAAGATGATTTTATTATTCAATTAGGATATGGGTTAAGAGTTATGGATGGTGTCAGGTATCCTAGGAAGAAATTCATTAACAATTCAGAAATTTCAATAGAGATAGCTGGAATAGGTGATTCCAATAACTTAGTATCTTTACTTAATGAACACAATCAATACATGAGTAGTAGTCCCATATTTTTAGATGCTGAAGACGCTGATTCTGAATTAAATTTGATTTTAATGGATAGTAATAAAATTATTTTTAAAATATTATATAAATTAGAAACAATTGGATTTTCGATTATTGATAAAAAGTCAGCTGCTGGAGGGAAATATTTTAAAGACAATGAAACTTTGGCAGTTAAAGGAACTCATATCAAACATGAGTATCAGAATAAACATATAGGAAGAAGATATATTGAGTTATTAGATAACTACTGTGTAGAAAATGGATATAATCGTCTAGCAGTAGATTTCGAAAGTATGAATTTGTTAGCTGTTAAGTTTTGGAGTAAACATTTTGAGATAAGTGCAAAGACATATGTTAAGTATTTAGGTAGACAATCAAAAAAGCAGAAATAGGATTAAGGTTTTTATACTTTGATTATAGAAGTTTATCTAACAGCATAATTGAGCAAAAGGATTTACTTCTCAGGTATAAACAGTAAACATGGTATAACTCCTAAGTAAAACACGCTATGTAATAACAAGACAATTAACGAACCAAGTCACCATCACATTTATTAAACTTATTTTAGGGTCACCATCATAGAATATAAAAAATGTATGAAGGAAATATAAGAATATGTATGTAGAAGTTGGCAATTTTTATTATTTTTTATATTTTGCAATCGCAATTGCAATCACAGTTGGATTAGTACTTTTTTTAAAGCATAAAGATGACAAAGTGAAACACAATGTCATTTTATTTTTACTTTTTTCTGCACTTGTTCTACATTTTGCAAAATTATTATTTGAACCATATAATCAAATGTATCCCGAAATTATAAGAAAAGTATCATTTGAAAATATTTGTGCGATATCCACCCTAGTATTTCCTTTTATATTCTTATCAAAAAGTAAAATTTTAAAAGACTATATGATTGTGATGGGGATTATTTCAGGGCTTGCTGCATATCTATATCCTACAGAAGCTATCTTTGATACTTTTGATAGTATATATTTTGGGATGAAAGGTGCATTTAGCTTTGATGTCATAAGATTTTATTATGCGCATTTAGTCATCTTTCTAGCCCCATTTTTAATGGGATATTTTAAACTTCATGAGTTTAAAGTAAAAAGACTTATCTATCTACCCTTTACTATTTTATTAACACTAGCAATTATTTATGTCAACGAAGTCATACTATTACAACTTGGATGGATTGATGCAAATGGATTTAGTGATGTCAATATAAGAAATTCATCATTTGTGTTTGGTATTCCAGATCATTATAAAAATGTTGCTGTAATCTTTGATATCTTTGTTTTTGATTTTATGAAAATAAATCCAGTTAATGGAGATCCTTATTATTGGCCTGTTATTTGGCTATTATTTCCAGCATTTATATACGCACCTGTTTTGGCATTTTTGTCAAACAGTCCATTTATCATACAAAAC
>CAZPLF010000060.1:0-2009 GCA_964587475.1 uncultured Mariniplasma sp. | reverse complement strand
ATTTTTCTTTTCTCATTTTTTTAATCTTTAGTAACTCATCTTTTGAAAACATATATTTTTGATGGCAGAAGTGACATTCAATTTCAGCTTGACCGTCTTCATGAATTAAGATGTCCATTGTTTCTTCATCCAATGCTGAAAGCGACTTACTAAAGCCATCTTTTGAACAATGACAAGCATAATTGATAGGTTGTTTCTTTAAGATTTCTTCCGTTCCATTTGCTAATAAAGTCAATATTTCTTCAGGTGTTTTTCCAACCTTGATTAATGATGACATTGGGGGAATGGTTGAAATAATATTTTCTAGATATGCAATGGTTTCTTCTGTTGCACTTGGCATCAGTTGAAGAATATAACCTCCACTAGCAAGTACAGAATAGTCTACATTAACTAGAACACCAACACCCACTGAAGATGGGGTTTGTTCTGATTTAGTGAAGTAATAAGTAAAATCATCACCAATTTCTCCGGTTTGTAATTCAGATGAGGAAGTGAAGTATTCTTTCATGCCAAGATCTTTTGTTATATGTAGAAATCCACGACCAACCGCTGCTCCTACATTGAGTTTACCTTTTTTAGGACCGTCTTCATATTGAAGGTAAACATGAGGGTTTCTTAATTCTCCTCGAACCTCGCCTTTGGTATTGGCTTCAACAAGCATTGGACCGATAGGTCCATCACCTTTGATGCGAATTGTTATTCGTTCATCTTGTTTGTACATTAATCCCATCATTGCAGATACGGTTAAAACTCTGCCCATAGCAGCAGTTGCTGTTGGCCATATGTCATGTATTTTTCTAGCTTCTTCAACAAGATTTGTTGATGAGGCTACATAGATTCTTACAGTTTGATTGTATGCATAAGCAATTATTGCGTAATCTTTCATATCATCATTTCCTTTACTATACATATTGTAGCATAATTGCATGTTTTTGATTCGTATGATACAATGAATCGGGTGAATTTAATGTCCTTTAAAATCAAAGATCTAGTAATTGAAAACAAAATTATCTTAGCACCAATGGCAGGTGTATCCAATAGCCCTTTTCGTATTTTATCAAGAACGTATGGCGCTGGATTGGTGTTTGCTGAAATGGTTTCAGATAAAGGATTGCTACACAGTAATGAAAAAACGATTAAATTACTCTATATGACTAAAGCAGAAAAACCAATGGCTCAACAAATATTTGGATCTGATTTGAAGAGCATGGTGGATGCTGCAATCTATATAGATCAAAATAGTAATGCTGATATCATCGACATCAACATGGGATGTCCTGTTCCTAAGGTAGCCGTTAAGGCTCAAGCTGGAGCATCTTTAATGAAAAACCCTGATTTGATTTATGAAATTGTCTATTCAATTGTTAAAAAAGTAAGCAAACCAGTTACGGTTAAGATAAGAAGTGGTTGGGATTCTGATAATATCAATGCTGTTGAGGTTGCCAAGAAAATCGAAGCTGCAGGAGCAAGTGCGATTACTGTACATGCTAGAACAAGAGCACAAGGATATTCTGGACTTGCTGATTGGGACGTTATTAAAGCAGTTAAAGAGAGTGTGAGCATCCCAGTTATTGGCAATGGGGATGTTGTTGATGGTCCAAGTGCAAAGAAAATGCTTGATTATACTGGATGTGATGCTGTAATGATAGGTAGAGGTGCTTTGGGGAACCCCTGGGTCTTTAGAGAAATTGATGCCTATTTGAAAGATGGTACTATACTAGATAAACCTACACATCAAGAAATTAAAGAAATGATCATCCACCATTTAGAAGCCTTATGTGAATTGAAGGGTGAACATATAGGCGTCTTAGAAATGAGAAGTCATGGTCCTTGGTATTTAAAAGGAATAGAACACGCAAGTACATTAAGAAAACAATTATCACAAGCAAAAACTAAAGATGAAGTGATTCAGTTTGTGAATGCATTTTTTGATAAATAGCATATAATATCAATGGACGGAAGAGTATCGAAGTGGTCATAACGAGCTGCACTCGAAATGCAGTCATCCG
>CAZPLF010000059.1:0-2186 GCA_964587475.1 uncultured Mariniplasma sp. | reverse complement strand
CTATTTTCGGCACCAGATTTAGTTGCACGACTTTCCTTATAAATCCTTTAGTAGAGCCAAAAAAGCGATATAAACTATCGTTTTTTGTTTGTATTTTTGATGTGTTTTCTGAGTAAAATTAGCGTTTTTAGGAGTTAAATACATGAATTTCTAGGAGTGAGAGTGAAATATTGACAACGAACCCGCGTGAACAATTTGGATATTTTTATAAATAGATGAAAAATTGGATCCTTAGAATTACATGGGTGGTTTATTTTTGGGTGTAAAGAACTATGGAAAATATTTCAAACATAAAAAAACATACAACCTTGGAACTTCTTGGAGTTTTGAGTGGAAATGAAAAAATTCAGGGGTATGAATATCTATGGTCTGCTATCGTAATTTTGTTTAAATGATGCACAGAAGTCTGTATTTATTTTTTTCAACAAAAATGATATAATCACCCTATAAAGGAACGATTATTCGGGATGGGGATATTCTACAAAAAAACTCGCAAGACTTTTAGCGCTAGATATTCTGAAATGACTTTAGAAAGGGAAATTTACGAATGAACAATCACTTAGATAAAATCAAGCTATCAAATATGAAAAAAAACATCTACGTATCCATTATTGGCATCTGCGGAGCAATAGTAATAAAGTATCTTCTTGAATATAGATCTGTTTTATTTGTGGATTTCATATTTATATCTGTGGTACTATTTATGATGTTAACAAATAAATACAAAATCGGCATTATTTCGATTATATATGCCATTTATGTATTTTTTGGACCTATGCTATTGGGATTTGAATACACTAATCAGACAACAAATTTTTTAGCGAGTCTAACTTATTTATTACCGATTGTTTTTTATTTCATAGCATATTATTTTTTTGATAGAATAAAAAAGAGAGAGTAAGGAAAGTCTTAGGTTTAAATGAATTTAAATAGAAGAAGCTTGAAGTTGAGTAGATTCTAGTTTTTTGTTTGAATTGGGAATGTACTAATACTTTTATTTACAATATACTAAAGAAAATGCACGAGGAAATAAAATGTGGAATAGTTTCCTCGAATCGTTGACGTGTAAAGATCTTTATGCTATAATGTAATCAAGGAAAGAAAAAGCAAAAATATTTCCTCGAGGAGATAACGTGAAAAAGCTAAACACATTACCATTTAAAGTTAATCTAAACACCATTGATATTCTAAAAAAATTAAATGTAGCCAATAATAGTATTGGTGAATTAAAAGGATTAGTTAATATTCTTCCTAATCCTAATTTAATCTTGAGCCTAATTAACGTAAGTGAGTCAAAGGATTCTTCAGCAATAGAAAATATCATAACTACATATGAAGATATCTATAAGGAACTTGTATCTAAAGCAAGCGTGAGCAAAGCTTCAAAAGAAGTCTTGAATTATAAGAAAGCAATTGAATATGGATATAAAGAATTAAATAGTAAAAAATTCATTAGCACAAACTCTATCGTGCAAATTCAAGAATTGGTTGAACCAAGTAAAGGGGGCATACGCAAACTTCCTGGAACAGTCATAATGAATACGGATACGAATGAGATCGTCCATACACCTCCACAAGATGAAGCTGAGATTAGAGAACTACTTAAAAACCTTGAAGACTATATGAATACAGAAAATGATTATGATCCTTTAATCAATATGGCATTGATTCATTATCAATTTGAAAGTATTCATCCTTTCTACGATGGAAATGGAAGAACAGGAAGAATATTAAACATTCTATATCTAGTACTAAAAAATAAAATTCAGAGTCCGATATTGTATTTGAGCAAATATATTATTGAAAACAAGAGTGAATACTATGAACTTTTAAAAGAATGTAATGAAGATATTACAAGTATCACTAAAATGGTAATGTTCATTCTTGAAGGAATTATTGAAACATCGAGATATACAATTGATTTGATCTTAAGAATCAATGAATTGATTAGTATGACAAAAGTAGAAATGAAAACAAGATTAGAAGATGTTTATTCTGAAGAACTCGTTCATCACTTGTTTGGATATCTTTATACGAAAAACGAATTTTTCAGAAACGAATTGCATATCTCAAGACCAACAGCAACCAAGTATTTAAAAGCATTAGAAAAAGAAGGTTTTCTTGTATCAGAACGTGTTGGAAAAGAAGTTGTGTATAAGAACATTCAGTTGTTAAATATATTTAAA
>CAZPLF010000058.1:0-2208 GCA_964587475.1 uncultured Mariniplasma sp. | reverse complement strand
TGGTGCGGCTGATGGGATTCGAACCCACACACGATAAGTACTACCCTCTGAAGATAGCGCGTCTACCAGTTTCGCCACAGCCGCAACTTACAATCTTATATCGAAATCCCTAGATATATTTTGAACCATTATGATATCTATACCCTCTTTTGACCTAACAATTTTGACATCCATCTCATTTGAAATGAAATAAGTGGTCCAATGGTAAAGGATATGACAATCGTCCCATAACCGACAACTCCTAGTCCAATGCCTGCAAAATACCCTAGAACAGAGGCTAGAATAACAGCAAATAGTTCAATTAAGATTCTTGTTTTGAAGAAACTTGGAATTTTTAAAATTGTCATTAATGCAATTGTTAACTCATCGTAGACCATTGCTGGAAAAGTTGAAATTATAATTGCACCTAACCCAAGTGAAATAGCAAATGTTCCTCCAATAATAAATAATGATTTTAAAAGTATTGTTTCAGGATAAAAAGTATCTAAAACAATAATGTCCCAAAAATGGATTGAAAAGAAAATACCAATGATAGGAATTAATCCAATTAAAAATTTCAGTTTTTTATTGTAGACAATAACAAAACTTAATATGATGAGATTAACAAAACCTCCAGCTACAGCTAATTCAACCTTTGATAATTGACTTAAATTCTCTGCTACAGCATCCCATGCGCCAGCTCCAAATGAACTGCGGATAATTAAATTAGCACCTAATCCAGTTACAAAAATACCTAACAAATAAATAACTATATTAAGAGTGATTTTCTTTTTTGTCATTTTATAATTTCCTTATTGTTCGTTTGAACAAGACTTACTTCTATTTTTTTTCTTTACTTCTTTTATCACTAATGATATCCATTTCTTTTGAATCTATAATAGTGACTTGATTTTCTCTTGCCCATTTGGCGCAACCTTCTAGTGCTGCTTTGAGGAAAATCCTTGGAACTTTGACGAGTCTTTGACATGCTTCATCTGTAAATTTAATATTAGGATCCGTACGATCAGCAGCAAATCTAACAGTACTGATATCCATTTCTTTTGCTGAAGGTATTGGTTCGCTCATATATTTCTTTGATTGAGTATACCAAAAATGTGTATTATCACGATATCCATAATCCACGGGAATCTGTGGAAATGTCTTTGCTTTCACACCATCAATAATTGCTTGATGGTATTTTTCTTTCATAACAATCTTATCTATCTTTAAAATGAAATGTGCACCAAACTTGCTAGTGATGCCATTAAAATCCTTATATGGAGGTTCATACCCTTCCAATTGGCCAGCTTGACATTCAGATGCATTTTCTAAATCACTTACCCAGCTGCATTCAAAAACCTGAAATGATTCAGTCACGATTTGAGGTCTTATTGAATGATCTTCTAATGAAATCAGTCCATCTTCTAGATGAAGATTCAATTTTGCCATTTTTTCTTCGGATGTGTCTCCAGGATAACCAAGTCTTACCGTTTCCTTAAAATACTTTTTGTTGTGAGGTAAAAAATTTAATGATGCTTTACCTCTCTTTAGGATGTTTTGTGCAGTATTGGAACTGTTGCGACATTCTAAGATCATTGCGTAATAGGATTTACCAGCAACATAATATGGAAAACATAAACTATAAGCTCCAAGACTTGTTTTGCCTTGATCATCAATAGTGCCAATTAAAATTGTTGGCATAGGAAAATAGCTACTCGTTTGATAAAAGTTATCTACGATTCTCAAATCTTTGAAATTTGACATGATTTTACCTCTCATTTACTGTGATAAACATTACTTTTAATTATACAACAAAATAGAGCAATTCATAAAAAAAACCACTGATGATTATCAGCAGTTGATGTGTGTTTTTGGAGCGGGTGATGAGAATCGAACTCACGTCAACAGCTTGGAAGGCTGTGGTTCTACCATTTAACTACACCCGCAGGTTAATGGTCGGGAAGACAGGATTTGAACCTGCGACCTCCTGGTCCCAAACCAGGCGCTCTACCAAGCTAAGCTACTTCCCGAACAATGGCGTACCCAAGAGGACTTGAACCCCCAACCTCTTGATCCGTAGTCAAGCGCTCTATCCAATTGAGCTATGAGTACTAATTATGAGTTTACGCAAAAACTCTAATCATAAAGCAAATACGCTTTAATTGAAAATTATATGGTGACCCGTATGGGATTCGAACCCATGAATGCATGCGTGAAAGGCATGTGAGT
>CAZPLF010000057.1:0-2220 GCA_964587475.1 uncultured Mariniplasma sp. | reverse complement strand
TTAAGTGAAGTTCATTTTGGTATTGAATGTGACATTCACCAAACCAAAGATAACCAGTTTGTCGTCTTTCACGATGATAATCTTAAACGAATGACCAAAAAAGATATCCTGTTAGACAAATTAACATATGATGAACTTAAATTGATAACGATCAAAACAGGAAAAAACATTAGAAAATATAAAGATTTAGCGATTCCCTTATTTAAAGAGTATTTAGATATCTGTTCATCAGCTCATAAAACAGCTGTGATTGAAATTAAAAGATTAAATGAACTTACAGAGATTATCAGTCTATTAAATATGATAGAAGAATATCCTGCGCTACCCGTTATCATCATTTCGTTTGATATCAATTATCTTAAATTTATTCGTGCAATATCGAATGTTCCACTTCAACTTTTAGTATCGACATTGAGTGAAGATTTAATTTATGATAGTAAAATGCACCAATTAGATTTATCTTTGGATAAGAAAATTGTGAACAAGACACTGATTAAAAGATTAAAAAAAGAAGGATTTAAAATAGCAGTTTGGACAGTGGATTATGCTAGACAAGCAGAGATTTATGAAAATATGGGCGTTGATTTTATCACGTCAGACAAACTATAGAATAGAGGTAGTCAGATGAAAATTTCAGTAGGTGGTATGATTGCGTCAGGAAAATCTACATTAGTTAAGAGACTGGGAGATGCATTGGACTTGCCAGTAATGGAAGAATTTGAAAAGGATGATGAAGTTTTCAATACCCTTCTTAAGTGGCTATATGAACAAAAATCAAATGTTGAAATGCTGCTACAAATTTATTTTATTCATAATCATTGGTTGAACCAACAAAAATATAAAAATCATTTCATCGTCGATCGTGATTTGGTTGAGCATTGGCTATTTGCTCAACATAATCTAAAAAGCATGCCAACCATCATGAACATGTATAATGGCGTTTTTCATTCATACATGAATCAAATAACAAAACCTAATTTATATATTATTTTAGATGTTGACTGGAGAAATTTCGAAGAACGTGTAATGGCAAGAGGCAGAGAACAGGAAATAGATAATTTCGCCAAAAATAAAGATTATTTTTCCAGCTTATTGGAAGACTATGTGACAAAGATTGCTGCACAATGTTCAATATATGACATTCCTTATGTCATTATCAATACAAGCGATAAAACAGAAGATCAAGTTTTTGAAGAGTCTCTGATGCATATCAAGCGAACTCAAAAGCTCGTCTCATACGATACCAAAGACCTCATCTAAGAGGTTTTTCTTTCGGATTTTAAATAAGGAGCACGATATGGAACCTCATATTAGAAAACTATTCAACCAACAAATTTTAGAAAATGCTGCTTTGCATTTTGGAGTTAAACTCGAAGATCTATCTGAAGTTGGTGGATTTGAAAATTTCATCTATGCCTATAAAAATGAGGGTAAAGAATTTATTCTTAGAATATCACATTCGTCACATCGAACCTATGAACAATTATTGTCGGAATTAGATTTTGTCAATTATCTTTCTAATCATCATGCGAATGTGTCTATACCTATATATTCTATCAGTAACCACCTCGTTGAAAAAGTAGAAGCCAAGGATTCATACTTTACGGTATCCTCATACATCAAGGCAGAAGGAGAAAGACCGAAGAAAAGTCAATTTGATGAATCTTTCTGTTTCAATTATGGAAAGACGATTGGTCAATTTCATAAACTTGCAAAAGAATATAAGCCTGATAAAGGCGTTATAAAGAGATTTAATTGGGATAGCGATCCATTATTTATTCACGCGAAATCATATCTTCCAGATACTGATGAAATAATCTATTTGCGATTCAGAGAATTGATTGACAAACTTAATCGATTACCCATTCATAAAAATAATTACGGATTAATTCATACGGATATCCATATGGGAAACTTTTTTATCAAAGACAAAAAGTTATGTGTATTTGACTTCGATGATTGCTCGTATATGTGGTTTATATCTGATATTGCGATTGCACTATTTTATTATTTAGAATTTTCAATGCGTGATGAAACCGATTGGATTAAGATTTCATCACACTTTATGACCCATTTCATGAAAGGTTACCTAAGCGAAAACAGTTTAACAAGATATGATATGGAATCCATGGATGACTTTTTAAAACTCAGGGAACTTGTACTTTATATCGTGTTTTATAGAAGTGTTGACATGTCTACAGATAATTTTGCTTCACAATA
>CAZPLF010000056.1:0-2362 GCA_964587475.1 uncultured Mariniplasma sp. | reverse complement strand
ATTGTCTTGAGCTTTGTCCACAACATATCGAGATACCTGATCGCATGAGTGAAATTAGAAATTTGATTGTAGAGCTAAAAAATAAATAGTTTCTTTAGAAACTATTTTTATTTTAATTATTTTTAATAATATTCTAATAAACCTTATTGAGCCATAGTCTTGATAATGGTATAATTAGGTATATTATTTTTTTGAAGGAGAAATTATGTTCTTAATTACAGAAAAAAAGGAACTTGCACCCAAAGTTTCATTAATGAAAATAAAAGCTCCATATATTGTTAAACATGCTAAACCTGGTCAATTTGTTATCTTAAGAGTAGAAGAACTGGGTGAACGCATTCCAATGACAATAACAGAAGCCAATCAAATTGATGGTAATGTCACCATCATTTTTCAAGAAGTTGGCGCTACAACTCACAAATTAAACCAATTAAATGTTGGTGATTTCTTGCATGATTTTGTAGGTCCATTGGGAAAAGCAACTCACTTAGAAGGATTAAAAAAAGTTGCTGTTATCGGTGGTGGTGTAGGATGTGCAATTGCTTATCCTGTTGCAAAAGCACTGCATGATCAAAATACAATCGTTCATTCAATCATCGGCTTTAGAAATAAGGATTTGATTTTTTTAGAAGAAGAATTTAAAGCTTGCAGTGATTTAACAATCGTCACAACTGATGACGGTTCAAATGGAAATAAAGGATTTGTTACTGATGCTCTGAAAAAATTATTGGAAAACGGCGAAACATACGACGAAGTCATGACAATAGGTCCACTTCCAATGATGAAATTTGTAAGTTTAACGACAAAACCATATGGTATCAAAACCATTGTTAGCATGAATCCTGTGATGATTGACGGCACAGGGATGTGTGGAGGTTGTCGCGTTTCAGTAGGAAACGAAATGAAATTTGCCTGTGTTGATGGTCCAGAATTTGATGGTCACCTCGTAGATTTTGATGAAGCAATTAGAAGGAATCAAATGTATGCGCCGTTTGAAAAAAAGCAGTTTGAAGAAAACTGCAACTTACTAAAGGAGATCAAGCATGTTCAATAAATCTTTAGTTAAAAATACGATGCCTGTTCAAGATCCTTTAAAAAGAATAAAAAATTTTAATGAAGTCTCTTTAGGTTACACTTTGGAACAAGCGATAGATGAAGCAAAAAGATGCTTGGACTGTAAAAACAAGCCTTGTGTCAATGGTTGTCCTGTAGCCATTGATATTCCTTTATTTATCGAAAAAATCATCGAAGGAAATATAGAAGAAGCATACCAAGTCATTGGACAATCAAGTTCTTTACCTTCTGTGTGTGGCAGAGTGTGCCCACAAGAAACACAATGTGAGGAATTATGTGTTCGTGGTATCAAAGGTGAAGCTGTTGCTATTGGTAGATTAGAAAGATTTGTTGCTGACTATCATCATGCAAACAATCATCAACAACCTAACAAACCTATATCAAACAATCACAAGATTGCCATTGTTGGATCAGGTCCAGCAGGATTATCATGTGCATATGATTTGGCTTTGTTAGGCTACAATGTAACCATGTTTGAAGCTCTTCATATACCTGGGGGAGTTTTAGTTTATGGTATTCCTGAATTTAGGTTACCTAAAGAAATCGTTCGTAAAGAAATACAGACACTAATAGATCTTGGTGTTATTATTGAGACAAATATTATCGTTGGAAAAACCATATCAATTGAAGATTTATTCGATGACGGGTTTGAAGCAATATTCTTGGGAACTGGTGCAGGATTACCAAAATTCATGAATATTCCAGGAGAAATGTTAAATGGCGTTTATTCAGCAAACGAGTTTTTAACAAGAGTTAACTTAATGAAGGCTTATCATCAAGCAAGTGCAACACCAATCCAAATGGCTGAAAAGGTCGCTGTGATTGGTGGAGGAAATGTTGCTGTTGATGCTGCAAGATGTGCTAAAAGATTAGGAGCAAAAGAAGTATCCATTGTTTACCGTAGATCAATGAAAGAATTACCTGCAAGACTTGAAGAAATAGAACATGCTGAAGAAGAAGGTATCATATTTCGTCTTTTGACAAATCCAGTTCAAATCATTGGAAACGAAAAAGGATTTGTTCAAAGTATCGAATGTGTAGAAATGACACTTGGTGAACCTGATGCATCAGGTAGACGTAGACCCATTGTTAAAGAAGGTTCTGAATTTATTTTAGATGTAGATTCAGTCATTATGGCTATTGGTACAACACCAAACCCTTTGATTACATCTACAACAAAAGGTTTAGATACCGACAAATGGGGATGTATCGTCACAAAAGATGAAACTGGGTTGACATCAAAAGATATGATTTATGCTGGTGGAGATGTCGTAACTGGTGCTGCAAC
>CAZPLF010000055.1:0-2569 GCA_964587475.1 uncultured Mariniplasma sp. | reverse complement strand
ATATCGTGTTTTATAGAAGTGTTGACATGTCTACAGATAATTTTGCTTCACAATACATCAAAAAGCATCGTCACCGTATTATTGGTCACGATAAGTTCATCGATATTGATTTCACACAATATTTAAAATGAATTTCTAAACATTGATAGAAAAAAATAAAAGCTCTAGCATTAGAGCTTTTGTTATTCAGTTTCATTTAAAGCTTTTTTGACATAATTTGGAATACCAAAAGCACCTAAATGTACTTCATCATTATAGTATTCGGTTTCGATTTTCAACTGATGGCATAAGGAACCTTTAAAATCTTTTGTTGGATGCCATTTTTTACTTGCAAATCCAAATAACCAATGTCCTGATGGATAAGTAGGAATAAATGCCTGATAAACAGTTGCTATTGGAAATAAATCTTTAATTTTTTTATGAGCACGTTGCATTTCTTTTCTTTCTTTTGCAAAATACGGGCTTTCATGCTGATTGATTAAAATGCCTTCTTCAGTTAAAACTCGGTAACAATTTTGATAAAATTCTCTAGAAAACAAACCTTCTCCTGGACCGACTGGATCAGTGGAATCAACGATAATAAGATCATACAATTTGATTGAATTTTTGACAAACAATAAGCCGTCTTCGAAAAATAAATGGACACGAGGGTCTTTAAATCCTATGGTCATTTCAGGTAGGTATACTTGGCATAATTTAACAACACTTTCATCAATTTCTACGAGATCAATAGATTCGATTTTTGGATATTTTACGAGTTCCCTAACACTACCCCCATCACCACCACCAATGACTAAGACATTTTTCACAAGAGGATGTATTGACATAGGTGTATGGATAATCATTTCATGATAAATGAATTCATCTTTTTGATTGACCATCATAATGCCGTCCAATGTAAAAAAACGTCCTAATTCATAAGAATCATAAAAATCCATTTGCTGAAATTTAGTTTTTTCACTATATAAGTGTTTTTTCACTTCAACTGAAAATTTTATATGAGGGGTCCATTTTTCTGTAAACCACATATATAATCTCCTCCTATTTCATATATGGAATATTCATTCCATAAAAAATTTCTGCTGTTTCTTGATTGATTTTTGTTTGAATTGTTTTTTTCTCAATACTGGTCAAGTCTTCACTTGTTTTATTGAATATATAGTCATCAAGTATAAAATGATTTAACATCATTTTAGTGTGAAATATATTAGAATGATCAAGATTAATATCAATTGCCATATATTTTTGTGCAATATCCGGATCAATATAATCTTGAATTGAACTGATTTCATGATCCATAAAGTGCTTAGTACCCGTGACATCTCTTGTGAATCCTCTAACACGATAATCCATGATAATGACATCTGAATCAAACGAATGAATTAAATAGTTTAAGGCTTTAATTGGAGAAACTTTTCCACATGTTGATACGTCTATATCAACTCTAAATGTTGAAATATCTTGATCTGGATGACTTTCTGGGTACGTATGTACGGTTACATGACTCTTATCAAGATGACCAACAATACTATTTTTTTCTAATCCTACTCTTGAATTGCACGATGCATCTAGATATTGATCATCAACTTTTTCTTCTGATATAAGCAATGTTACACTTGCACCTTGAGGATCATAATCTTGTTTTGCTATATTTAAAATATGAGCATCAATAATTTTTGTTACATTCTTTAAAATATTGGTTAAACGATCAGAGTTATATTGTTCGTCAATGTAACTGATATATGATTTTCTTTCCTCTTCGGTTTTTGTATAACAAATGTCATAGATGTTGAAACTCAATGTTTTTGTTAGATTATTAAAACCATATAATTTTAGTTTTTCCATAGTGATACCTCCATGTTTAATAATTTAAACAGCAATATAACAATACCACATTATTGTAACATAAAAACTGATAATTCAAGATTTCATAATGATTCAATTTAAGCATTATATAAAAGAAAAAGGAATGATTGGCGAATCATTCCTTTCCTTGATATATTCAAAGAAGATAAGGTTGTTAAGAAGCAATAGGAGCTGTAACGCTAAAGTTTTGAGCATAAATTGTTTCGTTACCATAAATATAAGTAACTGTACATGGAGTGCTCCCAAAATTGTATCCAACTTTTTTAGAACTTAAAATACGAGCATTTGGCATTGCTAAATAACCGCATTCTTTGACATATTTCAAAACACGTTCCCTTGTTTCGGAACTGATTCTCCCTTTATTATTAACGATTTTCGAAATGGTGCTTGGAGAAAGATTTAAATCTCTAGCAATATCAACGATTTTCTTTTTCACAAATCTACCTCACACCCATTATACAATATATTTATTTTTCATGAGTTATGTTGTATAATAATAACGTTATAGTACAAGATAGGTGGGCGATTATGGAAAGAAATAAAAATGGTTATAGAAATAAAAGATATCCAAGGTATTTGTCTTCCGGGAAAAAAGAAAATCTTAAGCAAATCACACTTAAAGAAGAGTCGCTTTATAAACCTTTGTTAGTGACATTCATCATCTTTTTATTAGCTATGATCATTATATTTCCAATATCCATTT
>CAZPLF010000054.1:0-3148 GCA_964587475.1 uncultured Mariniplasma sp. | reverse complement strand
ACTCGTTTATATGATGTATAACTTTTAACTGGTTCAGTTCTTGGTTTTAACAGTATATAAGATTTAGGTTTTAATGTGATATGTAGAACACCGGCAATGAGTTGTATGGATTTTGCATGTCCTTTTAGTGTTATAAAATCGGAATAGTTCATTAATTTCGAATCAGGAATTAACACATTTTCAGTTATGGACTTATGAGTAGGATTCAACAAAATGAGTACTGTATCTGTAACATCATCAGTTTTTCGTTCATATCCGATTAATTGATGTGTAAGAAGAGAAACATAATCACCAACCCTAAGCGCACGTTCTTGGTGATGCAACGATATGAGCGATTTAGTCCACTTCAAATACGGATTATCATCTGCAACCAAATCCCAACGCATTGGAGCTCGATTCTTAGGATCTACTCCACCCTTCATACCTAACTCATTTCCATAATATAGATTGGGAGATCCAGGTAATGTGAATTGCATGATTTGAGCTAATTGCTGATCTTTTTTTGATGGTAACTGATTGCGTAATCTAGGAACATCATGATTATCAAGAACTGTCCATGATTTTAAGATATTTTCTATTCCGGAATCTTCAATCACTTTTGTAATCATTTGTAATGAATGGAGAGGCTTAATTTTTCCTTTGATTGTCTTCATTATAATTTCATAAAATGTGAAATTCATTACTCCATCAATAGAATTAAACCAATCTTTGGGATAATTCCAAATCTCACCAACAATCATAGAATCCGGTTTTTCTTCATGAGCTGCTGCAGTTAGTTCGGCTAGGACTTCATAACCCAAATCAAATGCCACATCCAAACGCCAACCATCTATGCCAAGTTTCAGATATGTTTTGATGACAGAATCATTTCCCCGATAAATATAATCACGTACTTCTGGATTTTCAAGATTTAATTCAGGCAAACTTTTTACATCGGCCCAAAGACGCACTCCGTCTTCATATTTTGAATTAAAATAAAACCAGTCGTGCTTTGTACTTTTTGGGTTTTTTGCTTCCTGAAACAATGGCGATGAAACACCAACATGATTAAAAACACCATCCAACATGATTTTCATTTTGTTGTTATGAACGGTATCTGATAGTATCTTTAAATCCTCAAATGTTCCAAATTCTGGTGATATCTGAAGATAATCACTGGCATCGTATTTATGATTGCTTACAGAGTAATGTATCGGATTGAGATATAAAACATCAATATTGAGGTTCTTTATGTAAGCCATTTTTTCATTAAGACTTTTTAAGTCTCCACCCCAATACTCTAATTCATGCTCAAAGTATTTCACATCGTTTAAAAATGGGCCACGTTTTGGTAACTCTTTCCAGTTCATCAGCTTTTTTGGTTTTTGATATGAATCTAATTTTTGATGTAAATCTTTTGATGGAGAAAAACGATCCACGAGAACTTGATAAACAATCGTTCCATTTCGCCAATCTTTTTCTCTTTTAGAGTAGATATCTGACTTATTCATATCTTTGCCTCCGTATAAATGTTTTGTTTATCATATAATGCAGTGTTTGAAGAAACACTAATGACCTAAAAAAATAAAAAGTATTTTAAATGGTTTATAGTAAAAAGACTATTTTTCTGTTTTCTTTGAAGGAGATATTAGCCATTTACTAAATCTACTGAAATCTTTTTTTGCTTCAAAATATCCGATAATGCTTATGATTAAGGAAGTGATAGCATTCAAAATCAGATCATACATTGTATCTCTAACTGCTACTAATCCATGAAATGGTTCAAGAGTAACAGAATTAACTGTTCTTAACATATTGCTTGAAGTGGATAAATTATCGAGTGTGAATTCGAATAATTCCCAAAGAGCTTCCACAGTCATTGAAAAACAGAAAACAAATAAAGCAATGACAAAAGGTTTTAGCACGAGTTGCTTGTTGGGATTTCTGGATGCAGAATTAATGATTGAAAAACCCACAATAGCAACTAAAAAGCTAGAAGAAATATGCAGCATATCATCCCACCAACTGACCGTTACAAAAAAATCAGCAACTTCGCCCATAAGTAGCGCAGCTATAATGAAAACTAAAAAAGAACTTTTCATGTAATCTGGGATATCAAGTTTAAATCTCTTTTCAAGAAAAGAAGGACCAAATGACAAAAAAATCAATATGATCAATTGTGTTGCTATAAATATATTTCGACTGGTATCAACATCATTTGTATCAATGAAAATACCTAAAATACTAACGGTTAAAAGTAAAAACATAGCTATTCTCATAGTATAGTAGAATAATTTTAATTTTTTACTCTTTTGCATACAAATCATCTCCCCAAAAATAAATGGGAATATCTACGATGATGGAAACATTGTTTAATAATAGAAAACTAATGAGATATGAAAAAGCAGAGTTTAAATCTTTGTTATGAAGTTTATAAATGAAGTTAGTCTATGATTTAGTGAGTATATTATACCAAATTAAGGCATCATCTGTACATCGTCTGTGGATAACTTTCAACATTCAAGAGTCAATTAGTGTAACATTAAGCATATTTTTCTCAATTAATGTTTTTTCTTATACAATAATTTAGATATTCCGCTATTTATTTTTGAGATAATAAGATAAACTAGGTGTTGAGAACATATTAAATTTGATTTGTGGAGGAGGAGAACATTATGAGACTCATCGAGAATTTTGATTCAAACAATTATGATATGTGTACTGGATATTTTCATCGAGAAGCAGTTCGAGCAATTATTATTAAACAGAACATATTAGCTTTAATCAAAGGTGAAAAATTTGGCGAATATAAATTTCCAGGTGGTGGAAAAGAAGAAGGTGAGTCAAATAAAGTCACGCTTCAAAGAGAAACACTAGAAGAAACTGGATTAACGATCAAACCATCTTCTATCAAACCATATGGTATGGCGATAGAAAAAAGAAGATCTGTGATTAATCCTGACGACTTATTTCAGATGGAATCATTCTATTATTTATGTGATGTTTACGAGCATATACAAGAAACAAAACTTGATGACTATGAACTACTATTTGGATACCAACTGCATTTTGTAAGTATCGATGAGGCAATACGTGCTAACGAATTAGCTTCTACGATTCACCAGCAAGAAGCGCCATGGATCAATAGGGAATTAGCCATCTTTAAAGA
>CAZPLF010000053.1:0-3181 GCA_964587475.1 uncultured Mariniplasma sp. | reverse complement strand
TGAGCTATTCATTAGTTAGTAACATGATTTACGTTTACAAACAATCATTTTTACATTCAAAGTTTATAAAATTATATTTATTAGTAAATTTCATAACAGAAATTGCTACACCATTTTTAGCCACTTTATTAACTACATTAGTGGTGTACGCATTAACAAGTGGGCAAGAAGTATCATACTATTTAACAGTGATAATTGGACTTACGCTAATTACATTAATAGTTGAAAGTTTGAAATATTGGTCTCGTATTATGTTTACCTTTGAAAATATTTATACAAGGAACACTCAGTTTTTCTTGTATTTGTCTGATCATCAACTTGAATCAGATTATCAAAATATAGAACCAAAATCAAAAAGGAAAAGTATATCTAAAGCCTTTGAAGCTGTTGCAAGTAATATTTTTGGAATTGAGTTAATGCTTAGGAATGTTCCCTTATTAGTAATCAATATAACGGGTATGATATTTTATGGAGGATTAGTCGCTATTTATGTACCAATAGTTTTGGTTGTCCTCTTTGCAATGACAGTAATTAATTTCATGTTAACGAAAAGAGCAAATACTTATATGGAATCAAGACGTGATGATATTAATAATCATTATGAACAAAAATATTATTTAACTATAGATGTGTCTAATCCTAACTATGGAAAAGACATTAGACTATATAAGCTAAAGGATTGGTTCAATAATATTCTAGTCAGTTTAACAAAAAAGAGAGTAATTATTGCAAAAAAAATCGAGAAAAGATATATATTCGCCAATGTATCAAACTCAATATTTTTATTAGTTCGAGATTTTATCGTATTTTCATTACTTATATCGTTAGTTTTAAAAGGCGATATCGATATAACTACTTTTACATTTCTAACAGGAATAGTGGCGGCATTTACTCTTTGGCTAAATGGATTTGTTGAAGCTTCAAATAACTTAAGAACTTCAACTATATCTGTTAAAGAATACCGTGAATGCTTAGATACAGAAAACCTACTTAATCATGGTGAAGGAAGAGATATAAGTAAACTTAAAAGTCCACTCTCAATTGAGTTTAAGAATGTTTCATTCTCATATCCAGATACGGAAAAAGTAATAATTGAAAATCTTTCCTTCAAAATCAGCCCAGGAGAAAAAGTGGCCTTAGTTGGAGACAATGGAGCAGGGAAAACTACAATCATAAAACTACTAACAGGACTATATAAAGCTGATGAAGGAGAAATACTTATAAATGGTTATGACATACATTCATTTAATATTACTGACTACATGAATTTATTTAGTGTTGTTTTCCAGGATTCAGAACCTCTAGCATTAACTATCGAAAATATTATAACTTGTCAAAGAAATAAGGAAGTTGATAAAGAACGTTTATACGATGCTTTAGAAAAATCTGGACTAAAAGAAAAAGTACTGAGTCTTGAAGCCAAAGAACATACATATTTAACTCAAATATTTGATTTATCAGGTATAAGATTAAGTGGTGGAGAAATACAAAAACTAATGCTTGCTAGAGCTTTATATAAAAATGCACCATTATTAATTTTAGATGAACCAACAGCAGCACTGGACCCACTTGCAGAAGAAAGAATGTATTTACAATATGATAATTTAACAGAACATAATACTTCATTATTCATCTCACATCGATTAGCGTCAACTAAGTTTTGTGATAGAGTATTCTTTTTAGAAAACGGTAAAATAATTGAAAATGGGTCACATGATGAGTTAATCGCATTAAATAAAAAATACAAGGAAACCTTTGATATTCAGGCAAAATACTATAAGGAGAATCGTGATGAATAAAGTTAGCTTTAAAAGTAATGTTTCAAAAACAATAAAAGTATTAAAACTTATGTTTAGAATATCTAAAAAATATATGTACACTTTCCTTGTAAGAGCAATAAGTCGTTCAGTAATACCATACATATCTATATTTTTCTCTTATAAGATTATCGATGCTATAATCTTAGGACAAAGTAAAAATGAGATTATGCAATATGTTTACTTAATGATAATACTCGATTTATTTTTTGGTGTTATGTATAAAGTAGCTTTACATTTAAATAGAGCATACGCAAACGAACTTGAATTCACATTAGATCGTAAAATCGCTATGAAGACCTTTGAACTTGATTATACACAAGTAGAGGATAATGAGGTTATGCAACATATTGAAAAAGCTCTTGAAGGGTCAAATTCTAATGGTGGTCTAGAATCTTTCACTGATGCTGCTTTAGAGGGGTTATTATCAAGTAGTCTTTCGCTAATATATGGCACTATATTACTAATCAGTTTATTCTTTGCAAAAGATACTGAATATAATCTATTAATTGTCAGAATTATTAACCACCCGTTATCATTTTTGATCATTTTAGTATCTTTAGTATTTCCAACACTTATCTCATTAGAAGTTAAAATTAAAAACAATAAAAAATCTTATAACACTATGATGGGAAATATAGAAAGTAATAGAAAATCAAGATATTTTTATGAAATATGTAGTAACTACAAATATGGAAAAGATATTAGACTTTACAATATGCAAGGAATGATGAGAGATGAAATAGAAGAATGTAAACTTCTTGTTGAGAAAACTTGGAAAGGGTATACAATTTACTCATCTTTAACAAACTCACTGGTTATTTTTGGAAATAAGATACTAACTCTTATAGCATACTTATATGTAGGTTTAAAAGCATATTACGGATTAATTACTGTTGGAAATGTTGTGGTTTATGTAGGAGCGATTACTTTAATATCTATGGGAGTAACAAATATGATTACTTGCTACAGTAGCTTAAATCTTTTTAACACTTATTTAGAACATTACTTCGATTTTTTAAACATCGAACCAAAAATGAATTATGGAGAAGTTGAAGGGAATATTCAACAAGACTTCACTATAGAATTTAAGAATGTTTCCTTTACATATCCCAATCAAAAAGAACCCGCTTTAAAAGATGTTAATCTAATCATAATGCCAGGTGAAAAAATTGCATTGGTTGGTAAAAATGGAGCAGGTAAAACAACACTTATAAAACTCCTTTGTAGATTATATGAACCATCAAGTGGCGAAATTTTAATCAATAATATACCTTTATATGAATACTCGAAAGAGTTTCTTAACAAAATGTTTAGTGTAGTATTTCAAGATTTTAAGCTATTTAGTTATAGTATAAAAGAAA
>CAZPLF010000052.1:0-3446 GCA_964587475.1 uncultured Mariniplasma sp. | reverse complement strand
GTGAAAAAATGAATTATACGCAAACTTTAAGAGAGTTTTGTAGCCAAAATCAAGGACATATATTCGATGTTCAGTATGAGCAAAATCATCGGTTCTCTCTAATTCCATATAAAACTTTGCTGAAAATACTAAACAGATTAGAAGAAGAACAAATCGTTTCAGGTATTGCAAAAGGGGTATATTTGGTAAAATCAGTTGATGATATTGATATCGATAAGGCAATAAAAGAATACTACATAGATTATTTTAATGGAATGTTTATAGGAAAAGCCATGTATCACTACTATGGTATTGGAGATCAAGACGATGAGGTAATCGAAATATATACGAATAAAATTATATCTAATAATAAGTCAATTAGGAAATATCATTTAATAAAATTTGATACTTATTTTTATGATGAAGTAGTGCGTTTAGTTACTGCCTTAGAGTTAATAGAAAAAGTAAGCTCAATCAATGAGATAAATTACATTCGGTATAATGAGGAAAAAGAATCTGGAGTAAAATCTTATACTGATGATATTTTCAAAGAGATTATTACTCATCACCAGTATAAATATTCAACAATAGCTACACTCGACGAAATGTTACATAGATTTTCAATTGAAAACAGCGCATTACTTATATATAAAGAGAACTACATAAATGCACTTTAGAAACAATGAAACTGATTTTTGGAAATGGTGTAGACATTATTTAAGACGAGCGAAGTCTGTCATCAAAGCATATGTTAATATAGAAAGTACGAGTTACCGTATTGAAAACATAAAATCATACAAGGAAGCAAAAGAAGTCCTTGAACAATATGAAGTATTAAAATGTTCACTTTCTGACGAACAAAATCTATTATTGGAAAAATCATTGATCAGTAATGAGAGTTTCAAATACAATATCAAAACATTTAATAATATCGATGAAATAATGAGAAATTGGAGCCAAATTTGTTTTCCAAAACATAAGCTAAAACTCAAGTCAATTGATAAACTGAAAATCGGTAAAGCGATAAAAAAGCAAAGACTATTACATGCAATGTCATTGAAATTTGTTGCTGATCTACTGCAAATTAGTGAATCAACTCTAAAAAGTTATGAAATAGGAACTAGATTGGTTAGACTTGATGTGATGTATCAATTATCTCAGATATATAACATGACTATTGATGACCTTATACAAGGTAATGCATAATTTTACTGATATAAGATAATTAATTTTGATACAAAATATGTGCGCCTTTACACAATTTTACATTCATATTACGATATACAACAGCATAGAATCATTATTTTACAAGTTAAGTTGATATAGAATAAGGGTCAAAAATTATCTGATTGACAAGTATAACGACTTGTGATAAAATTTAATTGAAATTTATACAATTTATAATAAATTGAATCCATAGCACCATATTAAAATGAATTTTTCAAGTCAAACACCATTCAAGAAAGAACTATTAAAAACATCATATAAGCTTATACGCATGATGTAAGTGGAATATAGAATTTTATTACTGCTTCACATTAGATATACCAGATGTTAACAAAACAACCGATGAAGCCAAGCGTTTCATCGGTTTTTCATTTCAGGATTTTCTTAAGTTGAAAAGTTCATGGGTTGACCTTTGAAATCTCGAGAAACCTTATTGAGAATAGAATTCGGCTATTGCTGATTGAAGAGAAATGGGACTTGTTAAGAAATACTTCCTATTTTAGTAACTAACGAAGGTAACCTACAGATTAGGATGTGAATAAGACTTTAATCTTATCTTAGATATATAATAAAAATATTATTAAGGAGGAACGAAATGAAATGCAAAACATTTTTTAGCAAGATTCTATTACTTTTGATAATTACTATTTTAAGTTTTTCATTCAGCGCTGTTTTTGCACAAAGCAGTAACGATTTATTGCTCAAGGCCGGAAGAGAGTTATATCAGAAAATTGAAAGTCTTGATGACAATGAAAAGATTGACATTTATATTTGGAAAACCTCAATAAGTCAAGAGGAATATAAAGAAGAATTATTGAGGTTGGGGTTTGATGAAGATATCTACGGAAATGAAGATCTGTTTCAGTCAGAAATAGTCTCAAAATTACAGGAAATAAACAAAAATAACAGAATCAAGGAAATACGTAAAGAATATAAAATCTCTAGACTTCAGGCAATTAAAAACGTTACCATAGCAACTAATACACAATTCCTGAAAGATTTTGATATTGTTGCAGAAGATGTAATCTATTTTAGTAATTATACTTCTACCATTATAGTCACAATGACTAAAACTGATATTCTGAAAATAATTGAAGATGAAAGAATATTAGGCGTTTCTGAGTATACAAATGAAATTCCAGAAAATGAACTGTTTCTATCTGTTGATCAAGTAAATGCTGGATATGGTACAGTTCAGAATCCAGGACTAAAGAATGCTTCTCAAGGCGGTTATGATGGCGATGGAGTCACTATTGGAATAATTGAATCAGCAAGTGGAAGATTTGATCCGGATGCTCCTCAACTCAGTGATATGGTTTCTAGTGGGCAATTAGAATTTATAGAAGTTGAAGGAGTTAATGAAACAATTACAGATCATGCCACACATGTAACAAATATCATAGCTGGTCAAAGTTATACATATTCTGGAAACACATATGAAGGTATTGCGACAGGAGCACAGGTATATCAATCTGGAATTGCTAACGAATCTGATGTGTATACTGCGTTTAATCAATTTATAGATTTGGGAGTAGATGTAGTTAATTGTAGTTTAGGTTCTTCTTCTAGTTCATATACTTCATTTGATCAAGAAATAGATAATCTCATTTACACATCAAAAGTTCTTTTTGTAAAAAGTGCAGGGAATAGTTATGGAACAGTTACTAGCCCTGGTAAGGCTTATAATGCAATAACTGTCGGTAATGCAGAGACAAAAAGCAATAGTACAACAGCTGAGAGTGTTCCGTATGATATGAGGAGTAGCTCAAGTTACCAAGTAAATAGTTATTTATCAAATAAACCTGAATTAGTTTCTCCTGGAACTTATATAAGCAGTGTTTTTGATACGGGGATTCATACAAGCACGGGTACTAGTTTTTCAGCCCCTCATGTAACAGGAGTTGTTGCTCAGTTGATTGAAAAGTATGGATCTTCAGTTAACACAAATAATTATGTTACCTATTTCAAAGGCCGTTTGATGCTCGGAGCTCAAGCATCGTTTGTAGATGATAGTTCACATAGGACTGGCGATAGTGCAATATTCTATAATCATCAAGGAGCTGGATTTCTCGATGCAACAAATAGCGCTAAATCAATTGCAGGCTGGAATAAATATGTTAGATTGAGTACTCTCAGTTCGAATTACTATGTATATATATTTACTCCTCCAATGGATTTTTCAATTAGAGCCGTATTGATATTCGAGAAACCCGAGAATTCTCAGATAACAAGTAATTATG
>CAZPLF010000051.1:0-3775 GCA_964587475.1 uncultured Mariniplasma sp. | reverse complement strand
CGAAATGCAGTCATCCGCAAGGGTGCATGGGTTCGAATCCCATCTCTTCCGCCATTAACTGGCAAACACTGTTCACTTGGTGTTTTCTTTTTGTCAACACCTAAAATAGAAAATGTATTATGATGATATATAGGAGTCAAAATAGTTCAAAAAAAGGAGATATTTTTATGAGAGAAACAACATATTTTCAACGAAATGCTCCAGATCCCATATTAGATGATTCGATTGTGTTGGAAATTGCTCGTCAATATATGCCCAAAGCGATGATGGTGAATTCAATTGACGAATCGGGAGGAGAAGCTCGAACTTATGTAATAGATGAAAGTTTCATCTTGAAAGTGCAACGTCCACAGCAATTACGCTCAAGTACAAGTTTAGAAAAAGAAGCATTTTTTCTCAACCAGATTGCAAAACAGACCGATGTTAGTGTTCCACGAGTACTCGGATACGGGAAAAAAGACAGCCACGAATACATTTTGATGACGAAAATGGAAGGAGTTTCTGTCGAAAATACTAAACTATCCAAAAATGAAAAGAATGATTTGTTACTCGAATTGGGAGCAGAACTTCGAAAAATCCACGACATGGATCAACGTCCTTTTTTGAATAGCGGACTATTTCCCAAAGATGATCCAAAGGATTTAACGGAAAGATTACAGCGAAGATATCGGCACGCAATACAAAAAAAAGAAAGTTTGAATCAGGAAAAATTGAGTGTTGCTTTGACCACTTTGAACAACGATCTACAAAACATCCATAATACGGATGAGTATGTGGTTCTACATGCAAATCCCTATATCCCTCATGTTTTTGTGAATGAAGGAACCCATAAATATACTGGCATCATTGACTTTGGAGATGCATATATTGGCCATCCAATATTAGACATGTGGTATTGGAATGAAAAAAGTCGTAAAATGCTATTAAGAGGATATGTCTCTGAAAAACCGTTCAACGATTCCTTTAAAAAAATATTTAGTATAGTTAACTTAGTTTCTAGTTGGATTGGGAAATTATAAACAATACCAATTATAGAAAATCAGTTGTGATCGATATTGGCTATGATGCCAATTTAACACGAGTTAAATCAATTGTATTGATGTTGTGCAACATGAAAGCCATGAGTATCAAATCACTTACGTATATAGCAGCTCTATTTTTAGAAACACATATTATAAGGTGGTGACAAAATGTTTAAAAATAAAAGTATTACATTCATAGCAATTGTTTATGCTATATTAGCAGCGTTATTTTATGGCTTTGGAACACCGCTCTCAAAAATATTGCTCTTACATATTTCACCTTATCTTTTGTCATCCTTATTATATTTTGGAGCTGGTATAGGAATGCTGTTTGTAGTGTTTTTCAGCAAAGCACAAAGAAAATCAAAGATTATCAACGAATTTGAGAAAAATGACTTAAAATATATTATCTTAATGATTGTTCTTGATATAGCGGCTCCTATATTACTAATGATAGGATTATTGACTACTAATGCATCAACAGCATCTCTACTTAATAATTTTGAGATTGTATTTACAGGAATTATCGCAATGATTTTCTTTAAAGAAATTGTTGGGAGAAAAATGTGGGTAGCTATATCTTTTATTGTAGTTGCAGGAGTTATGCTTACATTTGAGGATTTTACAGGATTTCATATTTCCATAGGAGCACTTTTTGTGTTAGGAGCGAGTTTAAGTTGGGGATTGGAAAATAATTGTACCAGAATGCTATCAAAAGGTAACCCGCTGCATGTTATCGTTATAAAAGGATTGGGTTCAGGATTAGGTTCATTGATTATTGCTTTAGTAGTGAATCAAGCATCGGTAATATGGTATTTTGTCATATTAGCATTATTGCTAGGATTCTTTTCTTATGGAATGAGTTTATATTTTTATATTACTGCACAAAGATACCTTGGAGCAGCAAGAACTAGTGCATTCTATGCTATTGCACCTTTTGTTGGATCTGTTTTCTCTTTTATTGTGCTTAAAGATTCATTGTCTATAATTTTTGGGATAGCGTTTATATTGATGATTTTTGGAACTTATATAGCAATCAAAGAAAACAATTCTCATCAAGCTAAGCCAATAAATTGATTCACACATATCTGAACTGTATTGAATTTTTAAATGTATGCTATTTTGTGAAACAAATTCCATACTAATCACATAGCAAACTTGGCTATGACAACGCATTATGATAATACCCAGTTAATAACTCATACAAGGATGGTTCATTTGAACCATTTTTTATTTGATAGGAAATTCTAATGACATCTACAAATCATATACTATCTATACATATTATGTATATATGTTATATAATTTATAAAAACACCTGCTCATTTTCAGCTTAAAAATGGTATAATTAAGCTGTAGAAGGGGGGTGAAAAAACATGTATTTAACAGTCAGAAATAGACTTTATGTGAGTCGGGATGATTTAAGATTTTTGAGGATATTAATGCACGCATCTAAGAACTTATTTAATGAAGCATTATATCATGTTAGACAACATTATTTTAAGACAGGACAGTACTTAGATTACTATGCGAATAACGATATCCTATCAAAGGAAAGTGAAAACTATCGTGTACTCAATGCCCAGCAAGCTCAAGGAGTGATTCGCAAAGTAGATGAAGCGATGAAAGCATTCTTTGGATCGGTGAAAAACAAAATAAAGGGTGTGCGGTTACCTAGATATTTAGCTAAAGATGGATTTTATCCATTAATCGACCGGATGGTCTATATGCCAAAACAAGAAGTCTATGTGATTCCCAGAAGCAATTTCATCAAACGGGTATCAAAAATGATGTCAGTTGATATCAGCGATGATATCAAAAAGGAAGTGCAAATAAAAGATAGTTTATCGATTTCAATTCCAACACCAAGACATATCGTAAATCAAACAATTAAAGAAATAACCATCAAACCGAGTTTTGATGGCAAATATGTCCATGTGCACTATGTCTATGAAACAGATGAACCCATCCTTGAAGAAAGCAATCCAAGAGAAACGATGTCAATTGATTTAGGATTTAACAATCTAGCGATGTGTGCAGTAACCAACAACAAGCATTTATTAATAGATGGTAAGAGACTCAAAAGTATGAATCAATACTTTCATAAAAGATATGCTTACCTATCAAGTGTTAGACCCAATCAAGAGATTTTAACTCAGCAGATGGAAAAACTGATCATCAAAAGAAATCATCAGATGACTTACTATATCAACAAAGCAGCCAAGCTCATTATTGATCATGGGGTAAGAAATGATGTAGGTGAGATCATTATTGGATACAATGAAGGATTTAAAGATATCAATTTATCTCATCAATATAACCAGATGGCTAAAAGCATTCCACTAGCAAGATTGAGAGATAGATTAGTTTTTCTAGCCATTCAAAAAGGGATGAAAGCCCGAGTCGTTAATGAAGCTTATACATCTGTATCTTCATATATCGATCAAGACCCGATATCAAAATCAGCATTCAGTGGTCAAAGAATCAAAAGAGGGCTTTATCGAAGTAAGGCAGGTTATTTAATCAATGCTGATTTAAATGGCGCATTAAATATCTTAAGAAAAAGTAAACCCGAAATCGAAAGATTAGGCATTAGAGGTTGGAACACACCTAGACGGACATTGGTAATATAAAATCATTGTTTACGTCTTAAAGAGCACTAACAGGTGCTAAGAGTGAATTTATTCACTTTTGTTCTACTCGTTTATATGATGTATAACTTTTAACTGGTTCAGTTCTTGGTTTTAACAGTA
>CAZPLF010000050.1:0-4172 GCA_964587475.1 uncultured Mariniplasma sp. | reverse complement strand
CACCCGCATAGCAGGTGGTTTTATGTTAGTCTTCGACCAACATAATAAAAAAGGAAAGATTAAGCAATCTTTCCCATTTGACTAATTTTATCTAAGATACGTAGTAATGCTTGAGTATCTTCTTCTCCAAGATTTCTTACAAGCATTCTCAGTGGACGATAATATTCTTCCTTGATGGATTCTACGTAAGTCTTACCTTCAGGTGTGAGTTTGATATAAGTGACTCTAAGATCTTTAGGTGAGGTTTCTTTTTCTAAATAGTTTTTCTCGACCAGTTCATTGACTTTATGAGTGATTGCTGGCAATGTGACTCTTAGAGTATTTGCTACATCTGTTAATTTGACTTTTTCGTATAAATCACAGAATGCAACACAAAACATAACCATAATGTCAGCATCGCTTAATTTGGTTGCTGAACGTTTATAAACACCACTTCTTCTAAAAACTTGAAGGGCTCTATCTAGTCTTTGTAGTTTTTGGTACTCTTTCATAATTTTATTCTCCTTTGGCAACATCATGAAAATTGGTGTTATTTCTAGATGCATACATATGTGTGTCAAGGTGCCTTGTTCTACTTAAATTTTAACACATTCAAATATTTTTGTAGATTTTAAGCATTTTTTTAAGTATTTCCTGCCGATTTTCATCTGCATGAGGTAATATTTTTTCGATTTGTCTCGCCTTTTTTGCATAATACGGCAATGCTTCTGGTTTTTGTTTTAGTACTGGACCCAAATAAATATCCTCATCATATAAGACCATATCACCTCGTATTACCTTTAAAATGACATAGAAGAATTTGTCTTCAATGACATATTCATCAATAATTTTAAACCCTTTATTCATCAAATATTCTCTTAATATTTCAATCTTATCGTTAGCTTGCAGTAAATATGTTTGTTTGCCTTGGGGTGCATGATCCATGATATCTGTAATAAGATAAGCACCCATACCAGCTATAATCGCTAAATCGAAATCAGATTTGATTTGCTGAAAGCCATCGGATATCACATATTCCACAGGATAATCTTTGAGCGTTTTTTTTGCTTGATTTAATGGTTTTTCTCTTAGATCACTAGCGATTGCACTTTTGATTAACTTATTTTCAAATGCTTGTGCCAGTACAAACCCATGGTCAGTACCAATATCCAATACTCTGTCAAATCCGATTGTAAGATTTGCTAAATATTTGATTCTTTTACTTCTTGCCATAATAAAATTCGCGTAATTTGTTTTGTCTTGATGGACTTCTAAGTTTTCTTAAGGCTTTTGCTTCAATCTGACGAATACGTTCACGTGTGACGCCAAATTCACGACCAACTTCTTCTAACGTGTGGTTCTTTCCATCAAATAAACCATATCTAAGTCTTAAGACTTTTTCTTCACGGTCGGTCAGTGTTTCTAAAACTTCATCAAGGGTTTGTCTAACCATTTCCTGAAGCATGAATTCATGAGGTGTGAGCGCATTAGGATCAGAAATAAAATCACCGAGTGATGAATCTTCTTCTTCACCAACATGAGCTTCTAATGAAATAGGTTCTTTAGCAATACGTTGAATATTTTGAACTTTTTCAGCTGTAATACCCATCTTTTGGGCTATTTCCTCCAAGGAAGGTTCTCTACCTAAGTCTTGAATGAGTTGTCTTTGGATACGAATCATCTTATTGATGGTTTCAACCATATGAACTGGAATACGAATGGTTCTTGCTTGGTCAGCAACAGCGCGAGTAATCGCCTGACGAATCCACCAAGTTGCATATGTAGAAAACTTGAACCCTTTTTCATAGTCAAATTTATCGACAGCACGCATAAGTCCCATATTACCTTCTTGGATCAAATCTAAGAAAAGTAATCCACGACCTACATATCTTTTTGCAATCGATACAACCAGACGATAGTTTGCTTCTACAAGTTTGTTTTTGGCAATCATCGCACGTTCAAGAGATACCCTTAATTCTTCAACATCCTTTTCAGGCAACAATAAAGTCCCACTATTGATTTCATCAAGTTGTTCTTTGGCATATCTTCCGTTAGATACGAGAACCGCGTACTTCTTTTCTTCTTCTTGATTTAGTAAAGGAATTTGTCCGATTTCTTTTAAATACATTCTAACTGGGTCATCAATCTTGATGTTTGAAGCAATAGATTCAATGTTGATTAATTCTTCCTCTTCAACTTCTAACCCGCTTAATGATAAATCATCCGGTTCAACTTCTTCAAGATCAAAATCAGCATCATCTTCATCTTCTTCAATTTCTAATACATCTGATGACAATTCAGTTTCTTCATCATCTTCCAATTCTTCTGGAAGTAGGATATCAACATCATTATCCAATAATTCTCTTTCAATATTGAAATATGATTCACTACCTGGTTTTGCGTAGGGCAGTACATCTTCAAGATTTAAAAATTTTTCCTTCCCAGCCTTTTTAACTAACTGGGCAATAATTTTTTCTAGTTCCACAAAATACCTCCTAATTTTTATGTTTCAATTGAACAATAATTTGATCTCTTTCATTGATCAGAATATTGCTTACATTATCTTCATTTTGAATCTTTTCTTTTAAATACTCATATCTTCGTTTTAGATTTGCTTCCTTGATTTGACTGATGTACAATTCAACTTCTTCATCTGATATGGGTAATTGTTTGGCCCAAAACATATCAGTAAGTAAATTTGTTTCTACATAGTTTCTTTGTTCTCCTACTAATTGATCGAGAAAATCTTTCAAAACAAGTTCTGTATGTTCTTCATAATAAGTTTCGATTTTCAAGCGGATATCTGCCGTTAAAGGTTCTGCAAAGTCTGTTTGTTTTAATTTACTAATGACATTTTCAGCAACTTTTTTAGATCTGAGCATTGCAAATATTAAATATCTTTCGGCTTTTGCATATTTATCGAGCATTTTTGGTTTTTCGATTTTCGGAATAACTGGTTCTTTGATGTTCGTATTTTGCCGCAGACTTAATGTTTCAATAGGAATATTTAAATCTTGAGCAAGTTTTTGCAAATAAAAACCGCGAATACTACCATCTGATGTTTGCAACATCATCATGACCTGTTTTTTAAATGATTTCATGTCATTTGCATCCTGTAGATTTTTACCCTTTTTATAGTAATCATATCTAAAGGCGTAGGCATCTTTGGTATATTCACCAAAAAGCATCTCAAATTGTTCAGGTCCATAAGCTTTTATGAAATCATCTGGGTCCATCTTTTCAGGAATGGTTAACACTTCAACTTTGAGTTGTTCTTTTTCTAAAATAGGAATGGCATGATCTATCGCTTTAAGTCCTGCTGAATCTCCATCATAAGCAACAATCACAGATTGTGTGACATTCTTAATCAATTTCGCTTGATTGATAGTTAGTGCTGTTCCCATAGTGGCGACACCATTTTTTATACCAGCTGAATAAGAACTGATAACATCAAAGAATCCTTCATAAAGCACAACTTGCTTGCTCATTCTGATATCACTTAAGGCTTCGTTTAAATGATATAGAAGGTATCCCTTCTTAAAAATGATGGTTTCTGGGCTATTGACATATTTGACTGGATCATTAGGATTCAAGGTTCTACCGCTTAATCCTACAACCTCTCCTTTTGGATTGGTAATGGGGAAAATAATACGATCGCTAAAGAGATCATAGTATGATCCATCATCAGATTGTTTAACAACACCAAGTAATATCATATCACTTACTGAGTATTTCTTATCCTTAAGTACTTGATAAAGTGTATTTCCATGGGTTGGTGCATACCCAATCTTGAAATGAGTGATGAGTTCATCAGTCATTTGACGATGATATAAATATTTTAGCGCTTCTTGTCCCTTTTCACTGTTTTTCAAATTAAATTGATAAAATGCAGCAACCTCATTCATCAATTGATAGAATAGTGTGTTGGGATCTTTTTTAACTTTTGCAGTTTTAATTTCAATACCAGCGCGTTCTGCAAGGATGGATGCGGCTTCTTCAAAAGATATGTTTTTAATCTTTCTATAGAAATTGATGGGTGTTCCACCTTCACCACATGACATACACTTTGCAATATTCTTTTCTGGTGAGACAGAAAAACTAGGTGTTTTTTCTTGATGAAAAGGACATAGACCCATGAAGTTTTTACCTTTTTTGGCAAGTGAAACAAACTCGCTGACTAAGTCAACAATCGG
>CAZPLF010000049.1:0-5122 GCA_964587475.1 uncultured Mariniplasma sp. | reverse complement strand
TATTTATCTAAAGATAAGATGGTTAGCATCTGGTAATCTTATTTAATAGTTTAATGAAATTTGTAAAAGCATCTCATCAAGCATATATTTGAGATGCTTTTTCTTTTGTTTTTTCACAAATTTAATATTGTGATAGAAAATCGGTTTTTTCTTTATATTGAAAAAATGATCAAGTATTATAAATAAAAAACCGGAGATTTATAACGTTTTAATGAAGCCACATAAAATTCCAGATTAGGACTTTTTTGGTGGAGTTGAATTTTCCTAAAGATATCTGCTTGCTTATAGTTGGATAACAATGGTAATCATTCGGATAAATATTATTAAATAAGATTTGAATAAAAATATTTCTTTCGTATTGTGAATAGATACAGTACTATCCCATAAATTCATCCAAATTTGAACACTAATTTCTCAATAAAGTATAAAATAGTATATTACAATTATATATGATGAAATGAAGTGCTTTTTTGCATTATCTATGCTAAAATTATATTAAATAAAAAACATTCAAAATAGGAGGGATAATTTGTGTTTAAGCGCAAGTTCTTCATAATTATCATAATTCTTGGAATAGGAGTCTTTTTGTTTTCATGTAAGAATTCAGATGAGTTTACAATATATTTCGATTCAAATGGAGGTACTGAAATAAGTCCAATAAAAACCAATGGACAAACAATAGTTTCCATACCTAATAACCCTACAAAAGAAGGGTTTGTTTTTGGTGGTTGGTATAATGATAGTAGTTTCACTGGAGAACCTATTAGCAGTATTGAAGTTGGGACATTCAGCAATATGTCGTTCTATGCAAAATGGGAGATCAATCAGTATAGCCTCACATTTGAAACCAATGGGGGATCCTTGGTGAACCCAATCACAGCAAATTATGATGCTCCTTTATCTCAACCGATGGTCAACAAGGAGGGCTATGTATTTGAAGGATGGTATTCAAATCCAGAATTAACCAGCACATTTACATGGACAAATATGCCAGCTGAAAATATGACACTTTATGCAAAATGGAAAGTTGGCCAATTCACAATAGACTATTATGAATGTGTTTTTGATCGCATAGGAAATATCCAATTATCAGATGGAGAAACAATTGTGAGTACATCATTGGGAGGGGGTCATTCCTCAGCCCTCACTTCAAATGGACGGTTATTCACCTGGGGATTGAATAACAATGGTCAATTAGGGGACGGGACAACTACGAATAAATTTACGCCAACAGAAATAACGAGTCACTTTAATTTAATTTCTGGTGAAATGATTGTGGCTAGTTCATTAGGAGAAGAACATTCTTCAGCTATAACATCAGAAGGTCGTATTTTTACTTGGGGGAATAATAATTATGGTCAATTAGGCGATGGGACAACTACGACGAGACTCACACCAACAGACATCACCAGTCTATTTAACCTGTCAGTAGGAGAAACCATTACGAGCATTTCATTAGGGTATGCTCATTCTTCAGCTATTACATCAAAAGGTTTTATTTTTACTTGGGGGAATAATAGTTATGGTCAATTAGGTGATGGCACGAACATCGACAGGATGACACCAATCGATATTACACGTTTCTTTCGATCACCAGGTGAAGACATTATTAGTGTTTCGTTAGGATATTATCATTCTTCTGCAATCACCATGGTGGGACGCATCTTCACATGGGGATGGAACGCATTTGGTCAATTAGGCGATGGTACAACAATCAATCAATCTAGTCCAACAAATATCGGTACGAAATTTAATTTTTTTTGGGATGAAAATATCACGCATATATCATTAGGCAATACGCATTCATCAGCGCTTACTTCATATGGACGCATCTTCACATGGGGAGATAATAATAATGGTCAATTAGGTGATGGCACGAATATTCAAAGAACAGCTCCAATCGAAATTACAAACCGTTTTACCTTAATCGAGGGAGAAGAAATTGCAATTATTTCTTTGGGAAATTCTTATTTTTCTTCAGCTCTCACTACAAATGGTCGCCTCTTCACATGGGGAAGCAATAATTCAGGTCAATTAGGTGATGGTACAGCTATCAGTAAATCTGCCCCAATTAATATCAAAAATGGATTTGTTCTATCAGAAGGAGAAGTGATTGTGAGTATATCATTAGGTGGGGGGTATTCCTCATTTTTAACATCAACAGGTCACCTCTTCATGTGGGGGAATAATGGTGCAGGTCAATTAGGTGATGAGAGTGATTCAAAATATACCCCAACAAGAATTTCTTCTGCCACTGCAACCTTGTTACATAGTGAATCATACGAGTATACTTCTACAATAAACGAATATATACCATATAGAGAAGGGTACATTTTTGATGGTTGGTACACAGATTCAAGTTTAACTAGTTTATTTATCTATGGAATAATGCCTGCGAATAATATCTCTTTATATGGCAAATGGAAGTAGTTAGAAAATGTAGAATTTAAATGATATAGTGCTCAAAATACATGTCATATCTCGTTAGACATAAAAGTCCATTTGTTCAAAATAAATATCTGAACCATAGTAACTTTAGTCAAGAAATAAAAAAGAGCTTTTTATTTAGCTCTTTTTTCTTGCAGACACCATGAATATTGAATGCCGATATGCATAGATTAACGGTTTCGTATAGACGATGGTGTTCGCCTGTCTTCCATGTTGGTGGAGATGATATTCTCTGAAAGATATCCGCGTACTAATAGATAAAAAACACCGCAAACACCGAAAAGACTTCAATGTTAATATGTAAATAACACTAAATGTGCAAGTCTTCACTTCGAAATTATTTTAATTTAACAGATATTTGTTTTCTTGATGCAAATCCATATGATATACTAATGGTAATTAGGTTATGTATTCTATTATATAAGGGGGAATAGATTATAGAAAAACTTATCAAGCTCATTTTTCTTGGATTGGGACATTTCCTTGTCGATTTTATGGGCATTTATATCATTACTACTCAGCTTAATCATTACGATTTCAAGTTTATTGCATTGTTTTATGTAATCTACAATGTGATTGCTTTCGGTCTCCAGCCTTTTTTAGGATATTTTGCTGATCAGAAAAACCTATATTCAATCTATATTCTTATCGGATTAACATTACCTTTGATTGCACTCCAAATGATTCAATTTGGTGTGATAGCTATCATTTTAGCAACATTTGGTAACGCCATGTATCACCTTGGTGGGGGTGTTCTAAGCATTAATCTATATCCTAACAAAGCAGCACCTGCAGGCTTCTTTGTTGCTCCAGGTGCACTTGGTGTCTTTGTGGGTGTGTTACTTGCAAAGGAGAATCAATCTTATGTTTCATATATATCTTTAATCGTAATCATCATGCTCTTATCCTTATATTTTGTTTTAAAAACACATAGAAGTATTTATGCTTATAGGACTATTTCCGACGATTTCATTAAGATTATTTGTCTCATTCTTGCTGTCGTGCTGATTAGAGGATTAATAGGGACTATGCTCATTCTGATGTGGAAAAATCAAATTTGGTTATTAGTGTCATTGACTATTGGCATTTTTTCTGGAAAGCTTTTAGGTGGATGGCTAGGTGATGTATTTGGTTATAAGCGAATAGGTATCGGAGGTTTAATCATTTCTTTACCCTTACTGATTCTTGGTCATCAAATCGCATTTTATGGAATACTAGGAGCATTCTTTTTTAATTTGACAATGGCGATTACTTTATTCATCATTATCCAAAGTCTTGGGAAGTATAAAGGAACAGCATTCGGTTTAACGACACTTTCATTACTCATTGCATACTTACCGAGTGCATTTGGTTTACATTTTGAATTTGGTATTTTCTATGAACTATTTATTATTATTTGTGTTTTATTAGGAGCATATCTCTTAAATAAAGCAATTTCTTTGTATCTTAAAACAATAAAAGGAGTGTGATTTTATGTTTTCTATTTATGATGTGGCAGTAGGTCCCATCTTTCTTATTATAGGCCTTATTGCATTAGTAGTTATTGCTGTTGTGGCACTTTTGGTCATCATTTCAATTAAAATGATAAAAAAGATCAAAAAAGAGAGAGAGAATAATAATGTCTGACGCTATATTTCGTTTATTACTGGCTTTAATTTTAACTATACTCATCGAAATTGGAGTCGCTTTTCTTTTTCGGTTTAAAAATAAAGATCAAATTAAGATCATTGTATGGATGAACATTTTATCAAACCCAGCAATGAATGTTGTGCTTATAATTCTTAGTCTATTTATTTTTCTTGGTCACAATACCTATGGTATTCTATTGGCAATTTTAGAGCCTATTGTTATTTATACAGAATATTGCATCTTAAAATATGTGTTTGGTAAAGAATACTCGAAAAAACAGCTTTTTATCATCACTTTGTGTATGAATACTGCTTCATTTTTAATTGGATTTTTCATTTTTAATACTCTATTAATCTGATTTTAATATTATTGTTGAGTTTAAAATTTTATAAAATTACTCTTCTAATTAAACTATACATTTTATGCTGTCATTTTTAATGTAAATTTATAGAACGCACTCCTAATTTCGTATATGAACATAACCTTGGAGACTCTTGGTCCACCATCTTGCAAAAATCACATGAAAGACAAAAAGAAAAGAATCGATTGGGGAGCGGAGAAAGGTCAGGTGGAAAGATGTCGAGAAAATTTTTAGCTCCTCTTATATTTATAATTTTTGCATTCGTCTTGATTCTTGTCGAGGTGTCTGTTACTCTTCCTGTTGATTCTAACGGTTATTCTCATTATGGTGTAAATCTTTTCAATAGAATTTTGCTTTCTGCAGTTGCAGTTACTATTTTCTTTTTCGAAATCTATCCGCACAGTAAGAAAATCAATAACAAAATGTCTCGTATTTTATATATATCTTTAACCTCTATTTTCATAGTATCAATTGCAATCTTATGGATGATTTATTTCAAATGGAAGTAAAGATTACTATAAAAAAGCACAAAAAGATGAAAAGAAGTTCCATTAGTTAATAGGAGTTTGAGATTAATTATAGATTTTTTAGATGTTAATTCAAACTTTTTCAATTTTATAGTGATTATAGTACACTGTAAACACCAGAAACACCGATGATTTTGTGAGTGAACACAACCTTGGA
>CAZPLF010000048.1:2854-5706 GCA_964587475.1 uncultured Mariniplasma sp. | reverse complement strand
TCAGAAATTTCAATGTTTTCAAATCTCAAACGATCCTCATTGATTTCTTTCAATGCTTTCAACTCAGCAATCAGATCCATGCTTTTTATTTCATTGATGATTTTACCTTCTGTCACATTGTTTAAGATGAAACCAAGAATTAAGATGACAACAAAGGGCATAAATGCTGTTATTGGCCGTTTAATGAATTGCTTTCTATATAATATAACGCTGATTAAGATGCTAACGATGACACCAATCAATCCGGCTCTAGAGTTTGCACCGTAACTAACAAAAATCATAAGTCCCATGAATATAAAGGCTAGTAGTTTAAGATAATATTTCTTAGCATAAAAATAAAGTGAAAATCCTAGTGGAATCATCAATGCAGCAAAACTACCCACAAAATTGGAATTTCCCATGGTTGCATAAATACCAAATAATCCAAAACGAATCTCTATTTCATCTTTAATAGGTTCAAGAACTTTAGGTAATGTTAACAAGATACCCCAATCTGTTGTAAAAATATCATAACCAAAATATTGGCCTATACCTATGAATGAGACAATGACTCCAATAAAAATGAAGCTACAAACAAATGCTAAAATATGCTTTTCCTTTTTAACAAGGTTAATAATAACAAAAATAATGAGTACAAAACTCAATAAAACAAAGATACCTTCGTGCATTTCAATAAACCCTCTGGTTGCAATTGTTTTATCAGTAGCAAATAAATAGGATAAGATGACAAAAACAGTATATATCAGTAATGGGATATAATATTTGGACTTAACAATTCGATTAACCTTAAAAAAATGAAGGATAATAAGAGTAACCAAAGCAACCAATGTAGCAATTACAAAGAACAGTGCTTTATAATAACTAAAAAACTCAAGCTGAAGTGTTCCTCCTCCAGTCCAATTGAGTTCTTCTAAGGGTGATAATTCAATAATCTTGGCATAAACAATCAAAGGTACAAAGGCTACAATAAAAAATATTGGTACTAAACCAATCCATTCGAACGATTTAGGCTTTTTTATTTGTTTAGGCTCTTCGATAATCGTTACATGTTTTTTTGTTTTCTTTTTTGCAGTGTGAACAACCTTCTTATACATATAAGCCCCCAATTAAGTATCCAAATTGATGATTGGATAGCTCTCTTTAAATGAAATATCTGATGGTATAGGTTTTAGTATATTTCCCAGATTCTGAAGTCACGACAATTTGATCGAATTCATATAGTTTCTCTTTTGTCTTGGTTGTTCCATCATTGGCTGTTGCAAGATAAGTCTGAGCACTATTGTCAATCGGTATTAAAACATCCAAGAGTTCACTAATCGTCAACCCCTCTTTAATGTAAATAACGGTTTCAAAAACCTCAGCTTTAGATGTGTTTTTTGAACCCACAACAGTTACGTCTGAAAGTTCTTCAATTGGTGTTTCGCTTTGACAAGATGCAAGTATCAATGCTGTAAATATAAGTAATAAGAATTTCATAATTATACCTCACTAAAATGTGACACCATAGTACCACAAAAACACTCAAAAAGTCAATAAATTAAATAAATGACATATAGAAAAAATAAATTGCTAAAAATGGGTAACATTCCTATCATTAAGGGTTAATTGATGACCTATTAAAGTACATAAAAAAATAATATTTTCACAATTTGACATATCCAGTATTGGATTAATAATTAACTCATTTCATTCATCTGTATAGATTTGCATTCGCCAGTATTATTTGGTATCATATGAATTGAATTCATCGGAAATAAAAATCTAATTGAAACGTAGGAAATACTTATGAGTGATTTAGAACAAAAACATCAACGACGTCCGCGCTATAAAGGGACTCATCCAAAATCTTTTGAAGATAAATATAAAGAAAGACAACCGGAAAAATATGTGGAAACAATCGAAAAAATCATTCTGAAAGGCAATACGCCTGCCGGCATGCACCGCCCAATTTGTGTGCATGAAATCTTAGAATTATTGCATATTCAACCTGGACAAATAGGATTGGATGCTACACTGGGTTATGGTGGTCATACTTTAGAGATGTTAAAATGCTTGGAGCACAAAGGGCATTTGTATGCCATTGATACTGATTCTATTGAATTACCTCGCACGCAAGAGCGATTAGAAGATTTAGGTTATGACTCTAAATTATTAACCATTAAGCATATGAATTTTTCTGATATAGATTATCTTGCTTTGGAATCTGGGTTATTTAATTTTGTCTTAGCAGATCTAGGTGTCTCTTCAATGCAGATTGACAATCCTGAACGAGGATTCTCATTTAAAACTGAAGGTCCGTTAGATTTAAGGATGAATCCCAAAAAAGGAATATCTGCTGCAGAGCGCTTAAGAGAGATGACAGAAGACGAAATACAAGGCATGTTGGTAGAAAACGCAGATGAACCTTATGCTGAACAAATTGCACATGCGATTGTATTAGAATATAGAAAAGGCAATGATATATCCACAACAACACAGCTACAAAAAATTATTAAAGATACTTTAAATTTTATTCCTCAGAACAATCGTGATGAGGAGATTAAAAAATCATGTCAAAGATCTTTTCAAGCGCTTAGAATCGATATCAATCATGAGTTTGAAGCGCTCTATGAATTTTTAGAAAAACTACCCTCAGTGCTTCAAAAAGGTGGAATCGTTGCTATTCTATCCTTTCATTCGGGTGAAGATAGACTCGTAAAAAAATCATTTCAGCATTATTTTAGAGAAGGTATCTATCAAGAGATAGCATCGGGTCCAATTCGACCTTCGATGGAGGAACAAAGTTCAAACAGTCGTGCTCGTTCAGCAAAACTACGCTGGGCAATTAAAGCATAATTAATTAAATTAATTAA
>CAZPLF010000048.1:0-2754 GCA_964587475.1 uncultured Mariniplasma sp. | reverse complement strand
TTTCTAACTCTTATTACAGATAAAGCAAATGTAAGAACTGCTATACCAAGTAATATCAACAATAAACCTATTTTTAACGTTGTTGCAGCCATTGTCTCCATACCGATAGACGCTGGAAATATTTTCGAGAATACTTGTAATGGGGTTGGTAATAAATCTACGGGAAACATTGCTCCTGAAAATAATATGGATGGAAGGAAAATAACTTGACCCGCTAGAATCATTCCCGAATTACTTTTAAAATGTGTTCCTATAAATATACCAATGCCTTCGCAAGAAACAATAAAGAGAAACAATGAAATGATGAATAAATAAATCGGAGCCGACAAAACGGCACCAAAGATCAGGTTACCAAACAATATCACAATGAGGCTTACAGTCAGAAAATGGATGAAGAAAGTGATTGCACTAACGAGTATGGGAATATAGGAAGGAATGTTACCAAGTTTATATGTCTTTTTGATATCTGTAGCATAAATCTCATGGAGCGGAATGGGTAATCCCAAAACAGCGCCCATAGTAACTGAAAAGGTAATCATTGCAGGTATTAGAACATTTTCAAATCCAGATAAAATAGAACTAAATACAGCACTCATCACAAGAAAAAACACGAGTGGAATAACATAGATAGGGAGTAAAACGTTCTTATCTCTAATATCTAGTTTCCATTGAATAAAAACATGATAGATAAAAGGTTTCATTTGGTTTTCTCCTTTGCTACTTTAAGAAAGACATCCTCTAAGGATGGTTGTTCAATTTTTAGGTCAGTAATGATTTGATTTTTAGCTTTATACTCCGACATCAATTCATACAATCCATTGGTATAATCAGCAAACTCATGTGTAACATAATCATTTGACTCTATTGTTTGAATATGAGCTTTATATTTTTTTGTGCTTGTTTTCTTAAAATTCAAAATACTACCTAAATAGCGAATCTCACCATCTTTTAGTAAAATCATTTGATTACATAAAGATTCAACTTCATTCATGTCATGACTAGAAAAGATGATGGTTTTACCTGCTTTATTTAAATCGATAAGCATTTGATGAAATTCTGCTCTTGCTTCAACATCCAGACCAGCTGTTGGTTCATCAAGGAAAAGAATATCTGAATCGTTGACTAAAGATAAGACCAAGTGAAGTTTTCTTTTCTGTCCAGTTGATAAAGTCTTATATTTCTGATTTTTGATCTGATTTAAGTTAAATAAAGAGATGAGCGTGTCATAATCATGATTATTGTTCCACAAACATAATAATTTGATGATCTCTTCAATGGTGATATTTTCAGGTAATGAACTGGACTGTAATTGGACTCCAAATAAATTTTTGATCTTTCCTGAAGAATTACAAAAATCGATTACCCCAGCGTTATAGGGTCTCAATCCTTCGATGCACTCTAAGAGTGTTGTCTTTCCAGCTCCATTAACCCCTAGGATAGCAAACATATCCCCTTTGTTAATGGAAAAAGAAATGTTGTGAATGACCTCAAGGTCATCATAGCTTTTTGAGAAGTTTTGAACATCCAAAATTTTCATTTGTGTACCTTCCTCATTGATATAGTTATTCGTTTCCATCTATAAACTCTTAGTTTTATCTTCTCATATTATCACTAAAAATGCTATATCTAAAATATAGAAATTATAATATTTTTATCGCATTTTAATAGATTTATCCTTTGTGATTCAGCTAATTTGTCATTATATTCCCTTCTCACTTTTTAAAATACATAAAAAACACCTCATTTCGTCATACGCGATTTTGATGAAGTGTTTATATCTATTCAGTTGATTAGTCGGCCATAAAAAACATACCAACTATTAGATTGATCTTTTACCTAGGGTAATTGCATATGTAACAAATTCTTCCTTGCCAATACCAAGTAATTTATCACAGTATTCTTGGATATATGCACAAAGTGCTACGGCACCACAGTCTATAAGCTCAGCAGCAAGTGATACGTTCTGTCCAGCGTGCCCTGCTTCTATTGCAATCATCTTATGTGATAGATGGGCATACTTATACTCAGTTCTGTATGGAGTCGCTGTAAAGAAGAATACAACTGCAGCTCCTCTTAATTGCCCATATAATGCTTCATCTACTCTTTGATCTAAATCAGGACGATCATCAATGAGCGACAATTGGTGTTTGTCTTGAATATACAAATATAGCCCCTTACTAAATCCTTCTACTTTATTCAAGAAAACATATGTTTCCATAGAATTGGTAGCTCCGGCTGTGGGTATTGTTCTTCTGACAACACCTGGTTTAAATGAATCTACTCTTGATGTTTCCCATAACAAGTATGTCACTTCTTCAAAAGTGAGATTTTGATCCTTATAACTTCTTAAAGACCTTCTATTTTTAATACACTCTGTTAAAGTCTTTTGTTTGATATTAGGAAAATCCTTTTCTAAATCAATGACCAAAGAGCCTTCCAGAGCTTGCTTAAACATTGGAGGTTTTTCCATATTTAGTAGCCTATCTGTCTTGATATCTTTTAACTCACGCCAGTCTTCCTTAATCGCTCTTCTATTATTCTTTATTTCATTCTTAACATAATCATTCATAATCTCACTCCTATTTTATAGTTCTAATGGCTTTCTTATCTTGTTTCTGTATTAAATATGAACCGAGTATCTGCGAATTCAAACTTGCACGCTTGATTGATGATTGAATGATTTGATTATTTGATTTGCACTCCAAAACAACAATCCTTTTGATTATCTTTTGCCTTATATAGTTGTTCATCTGC
>CAZPLF010000047.1:0-5760 GCA_964587475.1 uncultured Mariniplasma sp. | reverse complement strand
AAATCAAAGAATCTGAAGTCTACGATGTTCTTGTTGAAGAAATTAATCAATTTGACGATACAAAAAATGAAAACGAGCATAAATAATGCTCGTTTTTTTATTAATCTGTCGTATAAAGTGATATTTCATAATCACATATATCTTCATAAAATTCTTTTTCATGTGATACCAATATAAGTGTTCCTTGATATTCTAACAAAGCTTCTTTAAGTGCTTCTTTTGCATTGATATCCAAGTGATTGGTTGGTTCATCTAGGATGAGCACATTACCTTTTTGATGTCTTAATAGTGCCAGCCTAACTTTTGTCTGCTCTCCACCAGATAAAGTCGTAATATCTCTATTTGCCATATCAAAGTCAATACCATGATTGCCTAGAAGTGACATAACCTCTTTTTTTGTGAAATGAGGGTATCTGTTATGAATAACCATAAATGGCGTGAGTTCAACATCAAATTTGCTATCTTGTTCAAAGTAGGCAATCTTTGCTGTATCAATCCATTTGAATTCTCCACCCATTTTAGGAACTTGATCTAAAACAGTTTTGATAAATGTCGATTTACCTATACCATTTTTACCTGTTAGAGCAACTTTTTCCTGTTTCATAATAGTAATGCTTAATGGTTCTAACAAAGGCTCAGAATAGCCAATTTCGAGCATGTCAGTGACGAGTACATCTCTACCTGTTGTCGATGACATCGGAAAATGAAAATGATAGGTTTTGCTGTGTGTTGGTTTGATGACACGTTCGATCTTTGTGAGCATCTTGCGTCTGCTTTGAGCACGTTTTGTCGTTTTTGCACGAGTGATATTCTTCTGGATAAATTCTTCTGTTTTCTGAATGAATTTTTGTTGTGCAACATAAGCTTTTTCTTGTTGTTGGACGCGCAATTCCTTTTCAGCTAGATAGAAATCATAGTTGCCTTTATATCTGGTAATGAGTCCGTTTTCTAAGGCAAAGACTGTTGTAGCAATATCTCTTAAAAATTCCTCATGATGTGACACCACAATATAAGCTTTAGGATATGCTATTAAGAATTTAGTTAACCAGTCAATATGCTTAACATCTAAAAAGTTGGTTGGTTCATCTAGTAACAAGATATCCGATTCTTCTAATAGTAATTTGCCTAAAATAATTTTTGCACGCATCCCACCTGATAAGTGTTTGATGGGTTCTTCAAGGAGATCCATAGACAATCCAAGACCATGAATGATATTTCCTATTTGTGATTTAAAACTGTAGAAATTGGACTCAATTAAAAAATCACCAATAGATGATGCACGGTTTAAAATCCGGTCATGTTCTATTTCTGGTGCTTTAGCCAAACTCTCATAGAGATGCTCCATCTCTTTTTCTTTTTCAAATAGTGGAAGAAAGACTTCATATAAATAGTTTTTGACCAATAATTTGGGATCTATTTTGGCATATTGATCCAAATAGCCTATTCTTTTATTGGGCATCCATGAAATACTACCCTGATCGGGTTTGAATTGCTTTTCAAGCAGTTTGAGCAATGTTGTCTTTCCAGTACCGTTTGGTCCTACTAGAACTGCATGCTCACCCTCAAAAAGACGCATAGACGCCTTTTGATATAACTTTTCTCCACTATAGCTAAATGTTATGTTTTCTACTTCTAATATACTCATTTGGGTAAATCGAAACTAAGTGGCATGATCTCATCTGCCACGTAGATCCACTGCTCCTCTACGAAATGATCGTCTTTTACAATCGTGTCAACCGATTGTTTCATATATTTTGCTTGACAAGTTGCTAAAATATCATTATGCTCATCAGCCAAATATCCTTGCCCTTCAAATAAAAGGCGTCTATTGCTGGTTAACCAACCAACAGCTTTTAATTCCTGATCCAAAGGCACAGGTTTTAAATATTTAATCGTCAATTCCACAGTAACACCCCAAAATTCAGGTTCTTCAATGGATAATGCTCTTCCGATGGTTTCGTCTAGCAATGCAACGATGATTCCACCATGCATCCTTTGAGGATAACTTTGATGAATATCCTGTCCTTTAAATAAACCTAAAAGTTTCCCTTGTTCCAATTCATAAAAACTTGTGTGCAAACCTGCTAGATTGGAAATGCCACAAACAAAACACATCTCGGAATTATTCTGCTTCTTTAAAACACGGTAAATCATATGATATCCAGACCAAGGTGCATGTACAAGACAAAAATACTCGCAATAAATGTCACCAAGAAAAAGAATATGACTAAAGCACGATAAATTTTTGTAAAACCATTTTGATCCTTGTTGGTAAGAAAAAATCCAATTGAACAAGGAGTAAAGAGAACCAATAATGCTTTGTTGATTTCAAATTTCTTTTTGAGAACAAAGAACAATCTCATACTAAATAATATTAAAGAACCACCAATTAATGAGAGCCAAAAAGCATAGACAAAAATCATAATCATTAGACTAAACATGCTTTCTACCTCCTACAAAAAGATAAACCAAGGCTATAACAGGAAGTGCAAAAAACAGAAATGAGCTGGTAAAAAATAAACCTAGTATTGCCCAAAAATAGGAAGATAATAAAACTAAAAAACGATCTCTTGTCTTCATACTATCTTACCTCGCTCTCAAGTACAACCCTTGTGGATAAAACACCTAGGGCACTGATTTCAATCTGTCTTCCACCTTTTTCAAGTGTACCATATCCATTATATCCTGTAGCTCTTCCATAGACCAACATGATATCGTCATCGGTAATGATATAAAAATCATTCTTATGGTCATGTCCTACAAAAATACCTTTTGATTTACCATAGGTAACCATGGCATCATAAAACCCTGTGTCAACACCTTGAGCATAAACCATGTCTTCTTGGAATATTCCAACATAGACATCAGTATCATCAACAGGATCAACAATATATTGGCGCAAAGGAATATGCATGAAAACAACAGAATCTACGGTATCGGTTTGAACCGAATTTGCATACCATGCGACTTGAGCTTCAGATAAATAACCATATTCGCCTTCTTCTTCGGTGTAAATTTCTCTTTCAGCCTTTGAATCTAAAAAATATGCGTTATAAAAAACTTGATTATTCTTCATAAATTCAATCTTGAAATTCCCATAACCGCCATCTTCAAGTTCTGGTCCAACCTTGAAGTACAAATACTCTGTATCTTTAATTCTTGAAATAAATTCTGAATAATCATTAAAATCTGTTTCATGATTGCCAAATACAAAAGTCCATGGAATTTCCAATGATTCCATATAATTCAAGATTTTCGTAAATAGAAATGGTGCAATGGGTGACATCGCAAGATCTCCAGTTATGACAATTAGATCATAGGAATCAGCTTTTGCCATCGCTCCTATTAATTTTAACGTTTGATTGTCATAATCGTCGATGCCATAGGCAAAATGTAAATCTGTTACTTGTAAGATTTTCACCTCATCACCTTTCATTTCAATTTGAAAGGCAGTGTTATCCGTATATTCAATTTCATACTTTGAACAACCTGACAACGTCAACAATGAAAACATCAATAAAACCAAAAACATCAATTTTTTCATAAAATACCCTCTTTCAAAACAGCTTCGAGCTCAATGTCTCTAATAATGTGCATATCATAAAAATAATCTGTCGGTTTAACAAATACCATTTCGTTTTCATTGATATATCTTTTTATCACATGTGTTGATGGATAAATAATCACTATTTTAGGATCATTGGAAGCTAGAAAATTTGTTTGATCTATCACTTGAGATGTTCCTGAATTAATAATTTCCCACATGGTTCTGCTATTGATGGTCAGTTCACCATTTCCAGATACATAGCAGAATAAGACCTGATAGTTTCTTTTTGTGGTTTTGAAAAACGTTTTTTTACCTTCAATACGAATATCACCATATTGTTCTAAGGATGAAGTAGTTTTAAGTTTAATCAATTCTAACTTCTTTTTACTTAAAACAACAAAGATGATGTATATCGCTAATCCAAATGCAGCGACGGCACCTATGATTTGAAATATCATGACTCTATCCGTTCCTTTGATACAGATTTCAAATATCGATCTTCAAATGTACAATGAAAATGATATCTGCTATCCTCATTAATTACCGTCGGTAAAAAATAAGGGATGTTATGTGCAACGCCATAATTTTCAAAATCAGTAATCCATTTTATCTCTTTCCAATCCAAAATGCCTTCACGTACTTTTTTTGGTGTCTGATATTCATAATCCTTTGGAAGATTAATCAAAAATATATGTAGCCCATTTCCCAAAGCATCAAAATCATTCCAAGTCAAATAACCTTTGTCTTTGACTTGGTCCTTATCAACTTTGATATTGGTTTCTTCTTCAATTTCTCGAATGATGCACTCTAAAGCGGTCTCATTAGCATCAATTTTGCCACCAACGCCATTCCAAGACCCTTTCCAAGGGCTTTTTTCTCGATTGACCATAAGTATCTCATCATTTCTTTTGATAAAGCCTAAGGTGTATTTGTGCATGTTTTCATCCTCTTTTATGTAATCTATAATAAATTATAACATGGAATAGTTTGGGCAAAACAAAAAAGGACGAAATCATCCTTTTATTTTTTGATGAATAATATTTTTGCCAAATATCATAACCCATGATAATAATGCAATGACAGGAAACATGAACAATCCTACAAATTTCATAATTTCACCAAATCCGTATGTACCTACATTCATGAACCAATAGGGATAAAATCCTGTAAAAGGTCCAGTTATGATGAAAAAAAGAAAATAAAGAAATGGATAAATCAGAGCTATCCAAAACTGTTTTGGTTTAATAGTTTCTTCAATGCCTATAAAATAGAATAAAACATATAATATAGGTGTTATCGTATGTGTTAAGTGGGATTGAAAAGCGATCGGAGGTGAAGCAAGCATGATATGATAGATGAGTCCAGTCATAGCAATATTTACCAAAGTGACAATAGCAAGATATTTAAACCATTTTTGGTCGTGTTTATTAATAAAAACCAGAAAAACAGTGATGAAAACAAGTAGATTGGCTTGATTTGTGAAATAACGCTGATCTATGATACCATCAGCAATCAAAGACCATAATACACCCCATGCAGAAGATAATACTACTAAAAATAATAAAATATTAGACCCTATGTTTTTTTTATATAAGCTTTTCATTTAACAGTCCTCCACCTCAATTATTATAGCACTTTGAATTTACTTTGTATAGGAATTGAGTTTGTAATAAATAGATAAATTAAAAATAGAAATTTATTTGTGTCTACTTAATAATTAAAATGCTTTGTTATTATATAACAAGGACTAACATGTGTAATCAAATAATTTTTTCATTTAATGTTTGTTTTTGTTCAAACCTATGCTATAATAAAAAATGCACGTAGAAACATGCCTCCTTAGCTCAGCTGGTAGAGCAAATGACTCTTAATCATTGGGTCAACGGTTCGAATCCGTTAGGGGGTACCATTTCGCAGTAATACGGATCTAAGTTTTTAACGTCGCGGTCAGGCGAACGCTTTGTTGCCATGCTGGCATACTTCCATCATAAATGAAAGTAGTCATAAAGTCAACAAGAAAGGAGCGTTTCTATGTTAAAACTCAAAGAAATCCGAGTAAATAGAGGTTTAACTCAAGAACAGGTCGGAAAATTCATCAATGTTACCCGCAGCCAAGTCTGCAAGTACGAATCTGGAACTCGCATGTTAAATCAACAACAGATTGTAGATTTAGTCAAAGCACTAAATACTACTGCAGATTATTTCTTAGGTTT
>CAZPLF010000046.1:0-5837 GCA_964587475.1 uncultured Mariniplasma sp. | reverse complement strand
TCATCTGGTTTTCCAGTATACATCATCGAATATTCATGACATTTTTTAAAGATATTTTCCATAATCACGTGAAGTTTAGCATCAACTTCTTCAAAAGTCCAGTTTAAAAACATTGCATTTTGAGTCATTTCTAGACCAGAAACTGCAACACCACCAGCATTTGCTGCTTTACCAGGAGCAAACAAAATGTTATTTTCTTGGAAATATTTCGTTGCTTCAATCGTTGTAGGCATATTTGCGCCTTCTGCAACTAACCAACATCCTTTTGAAACAAGTTCTTTAGCTGAATCTAAATAGATTTCATTTTGTGTAGCACATGGCATTGCGATATCACATGGAATTTTCCAAATATCTTTAGTCGTTGGACTGAAAGTAGCATCTGGATGATAGGCTCTATATTTATCCATCACAACTGAATCCGTTTTTGATAATGTTTTTATGAGTTCTAAATCAATGCCGTTTTCATCGCGAATAACACCAGAAATGTCACTCATACCAACCACTTTACCACCGAGTTCCAAGACTTTTTCAGCAGCCATTGATCCAACTTTACCTGCACCACTAATAATGACTCTTTTACCTTTAAAGGTATCTTTTTTAAATGTTTTTAACATTTCTTCAACGAAATAGCATAGACCATATCCTGTCGCTTCAGCTCTGCCAAGTGAACCTCCAGATTCGATACCTTTTGATGTGAATGTACCACTGAATTCATTTTCAATCCGTTTATACATGCCATACATATAGCCAATTTCTCTTGCTCCAACACCTAAATCACCTGCAGGAACGTCCATTCTTGGGCCAATATGTCTATATAATTCAAGAATATAATTTTGGCAAAATCTCATAATTTCATTATCACTTTTGCCAGCAGGATCAAAATCTGATCCACCTTTTGCTCCCCCCATAGGAAGTCCTGTTAATGAGTTCTTAAAAGTTTGTTCAAAAGCTAAGAATTTCATTATGGATTCGTTGACAGAATGATGGAAACGAATTCCACCTTTATAAGGACCAATCGCTGAATTAAATTGAACTCTCATTGCACGGTTGACTTGAACATTACCTGAGTCATCCACCCATGAAACTCTAAATTTAATAATTCTTTCGGGTTCAATAATTCTTTCAATAATCGCGTTCTTTTGAATATTTGGATCTTTTTCTACCAGCATATCCATTGAAGTTAAAAATTCTTCAACTGCTTGGAGAAATTCTGGTTGATCATTATACCTTTGAGACAACTTTGCGTAAAAATCATGGAGATACGTACTTTTAAACAATTTTAATTACCTCTCTTTTCTTATTGTAATATGCGAAAATCCGCATGAGTTCACGTAACAAAAACCAACGGTTTGGCTATTTTTATCCGTCAATAGCTGAATTTATCCTCTTTAGTTACTTGATTAGCATCCGAACCATGAAAAAAAGCATCGGTTGAACGATTATTAAAAGGATTAAGATACTTCTTTTATCACCATAATCTATTATACAATGAAAGCGCTTTATTGCAAGCCTTGATTCATGATTTTATATGATAAATTTGTTAATTTATTTGAAATAAATAAAAATGAACTGTTATCATTTTCTTGAATGTTATGTTTTTTGAAGTTATTGTGTCATATTTGTTTATTCATGAACATATACAAAGATAGCAAAAAGCATCCAAATATCAAATTGATTCGATTATGGTTATCCTAAATAAATTTATTCAGAAATTGTTAAAATCACTTCAAATAAGCTCTTGTTTTTCATGTCTTCTAAACTAACATAAAATTTTACATCATCATGATCATTGTTAACACAATAAAAACACTTCATTTCCGTCATGTAGGATGGCAATGAAGTGTTTATACATGTTCAATTAAAAATCAATACTAGAAAATAATCCAAACTATTTTATACGTTCTTGACAATGATAGATGTACCCATTCCGCCACCAATACAAAGTGATGCTAAACCTAATGATTGATTGCGCTTCTTTAACTCATGAATTAAGGTAACAACGATTCTTGCTCCACTACATCCAACAGGATGGCCCAATGCTATTGCTCCACCGTTTACATTTGTAATGTTTAAGAGATCATCATAAGATACATTTAAATCTTGACTTAATTCTTTCATGACGCCTATGCTTTGTGCAGCAAAAGCTTCATTAAGTTCAAGAAGGTTGATATCATTCAATTTCAGATTAGTACGCTTTAAAACGTTTTTGACAGCATCTACAGGACCTAATCCCATATACTTAGGATCAACACCTGCTTGATCAACACCAATAATCTCAACTAGTGGCTTAAGATTATATTTTTTGACTGCTTCTTCGCTGGCAAGCATGACATAAGCAGCTCCATCATTGATACCTGATGCATTCCCTGCGGTGACAGTACCATCTTTCTTAAAAGCTGCTCTTAATCCAGCTAGCTTTTCAAGTGATGTCTTTCTGTTGGGATATTCATCTTTATTAAACAAAACAACTTCTTTTCCTATTTTTACTTCTATGCCGACAACTTCGTCATCAAATCTACCTTCATCAACAGATTTAATGGCTTTGATTTGTGAATTGATCGCGAAAGCATCTTGTTCTTCTCTTGAAATAGAATGCTTCTCAGCGATGTTTTCTGCAGTAATACCCATATGGATACCATCATAAGCATCAATTAATGCATCATAAATCATATGATCGACAACTTCAAAGTTACCCATCTTGACACCATTTCTCGTTTTTGATGGCAACAACATTGGTGCTTGACTCATTGATTCGGTTCCACCAGCAATGACTAAGTGATCCCATCCAGCAACTATTTTCAAATATCCATCCATAATTGCTTTCATCCCTGATCCACATACCATGCTCACTACATAACCAGGCACATGTTGTGGTATGCCTGCCTTTATGGCAACTTGTCTACCAAGACCTTGTCCTTGTCCAGCTGGTAATATGTTTCCTGAAATAACCTCATCAATTACAGCAGGATCAATCTTTGTTTCTGCTAATATATTTTTGATAACGTGAGCTCCAAAATCAGCAGGAGAGGTGTTTGATAGAGAACCTAAAAAACTGCCTACAGCTGTTCTTTTTGCTGATACAATATATACTTTAGCCATAATTACAATAATACTAAGCCTAAACTAATGATTACACCTGCATAAATCAAGACAACCAAACAATAACCCATGATGTTTTTAGCACCTAGTTTAGCTATACCTAAAACTGGTAAAGCCCAGAATGGTTGAATCATGTTAGTCCAAGCATCGCCCCAAGCGATTGCCATTGCAGTTTTCGCTGCATCAACACCTAGTGTAAGACCAGCTGGCATCATAATTGGACCTTGAACAGCCCATTGTCCACCACCTGATGGAACAAACACGTTAACAATACCCGCACTTAAGAAAGTGAATAGTGGGAATGTCGTTGCATTTGAAATACTAACGAACATATCAGAAATTGCACCTGCTAGTGAAACTCCAGCGGGACCAACAGCAACCATCATGCCCATAATACCTGCATAGAATGGGAACTGAAGAATGATACCACCAACATTTTTAGCTGCGCTATTAACTGCACGAACAACATTAATTGGAGTTCCGTGTAGTAAAATTGCTGTAAATAAAAATACGAAGATAACGATGTTAAGATCTAAATTAAAGCCTTTGTCTACAAAGAATTTAATGATAACGACAAATCCGATAGCTGCTAAAACATAGTTAACGATTTTGCTATTTTCTAGTTTTTCAGCTGGAGTCATATCTTTACGATCTTTAATGACGACTTCAATATCATCATTGAATAATGCTGGGTCAACAACTTTAGCTTGACCTTCTTTAGGATGCATCAATGATAGTAAGATTGGTAATGTTACTAAAATGACACCAAAGATAACCAAGTTGAACGTAGAGAAGATTGTTAAACTTGTTGAAATTGGATCTATTACAGCTCCACCAGTTGCAGTTCCTAAAGCAGCTCCAGCTGTATTTAATGCTAGAGGAATGGAACCTGAAAAACCAGCATGCCATACTAAGAATCCAGCATATGCGGAAGCAACTAATAAAGGATAGTCGACACCTTTGACTCTCTTTGCAACTTCTTTAGCGAAAATTGCACCAATAACTAATCCAAATCCCCAGTTAATGAAACATGCAAGAATTGCAATAACATTAACAAAGATAACGGCTTGAATTTTGTTTTTAGGCAATGAAGCTAATTTACCTAGACCCTTTTTAAATGCAGGAGCAGTTGCTAAAATTGTTCCTGTAACTAAAATGAGTGCCATTTGCATAGAGAATGAAAGTAAGTTCCAAAATCCTCCATACCATGCTTGAGCAACACCAATTGGTGTTGTCTTAGTGACTAGCATTGAAACGACAATGACTATGAATGTTAAAACGATTGCAAAAATAAATGGATCTGGTAAAAACTTTTCAACTAATTTAACGGATCCTCTTGTTAGTTTATCAAATAATTTTCTCACTTTTTTTCTCCCTAAATTTCCATAGTTTTTAGATTTTCACTAATGATTAGTGTTGGTTCTGTTACTAATTGAATATCTTCTGCTGTAACTCCGGGTGCTAATTCTGTCAAAACGATGCCTTGACTAGTAATTTCCATTACGCCAAGCTCAGTAACAATCATATTGACTTCTTTTACTGCAGTAAAAGGCAAACTGCATTTTTTAAGAATCTTAATCTGCCCAGATGAAGTATGTGTCATAGCTACAATAACTTTTTTAGCCCCTACGAGAAGATCCATAGCGCCTCCCATACCTGGAACCATTTTTCCTGGAATAATCCAATTTGCAATATTTCCTTCTTCATCTACTTGAAGTGACCCTAAGACGGTTGCATCAACGTGTCCTCCACGGATAATCCCAAATGAAGTTGCACTGTCGAAACAAACACCACCTAAACCCATAGTTACTGGTCTTCCACCAGCATTGGTTAAATCCCAATCTTCTTCGCCTTCTAAAGGGGCAGGTCCTAAATTAAGCATGCCATTTTCTGATTGAAATGTGATTTCAACATCATCAGGTACGAAGTTTGAGACCATCGTTGGTAAACCAATACCTAAATTGACAACATCTCCATCTTTTAATTCTTTTGCTACTCTTCTTGCTATGATTTCTTTTGGATTCATGATTTTTCACCCTCCACAATATAGTCTACAAAAATGTGTGGTGTAATTATATGATCCGGATCTAGTTGTCCTGTCTCTACAATGCTTCTAGCTTCCACCACTACTGTTTCACATGCTGTAGCCATTAAAGGATTAAAATTGCGCGTCGTTTTGTTATAGACAACATTGCCTTTTTTATCTGCAATATGGCCTAAAAGAAATGCAAAATCAGCCTTCAAAGGTTTTTCCAACAAATAATCCTTACCATCAACATTGATTACTTGTTTCCCTTCTTGAACGATAGTGCCCAAACCTGTGGGTGTTAAGAAGCCGCCAAGTCCAGCTCCACCAGCTCTGATTCTTTCTGCCAAAGTGCCTTGTGGAATCAATTCGATATCCATTTCACCACTTGTCATCTTTGCTCCAGCGACTGGATTTAATCCAATGTGAGAAGCAATTAACTTTTTGACTTTACCAGCGTCAATAAGTTTACCAACACCGACACCGGGCAATCCAGCATCGTTGCAGATAATCGTTAAATCTTTGACGTCGGTTTTCAAAAGAGCTTCAATGATACCTACTACAGTACCGACATTCATAAATCCACCAACCATAATGCTTGCCCCATTATGGATTTTAGCAACAAAATCGGTCTTTGAAATAACCTTGTTCCTCATTTCTTCCTTCCTTTCTTAAATTATGTGTAAGTGCTTACTTACATTATACATCTTTT
>CAZPLF010000045.1:0-6839 GCA_964587475.1 uncultured Mariniplasma sp. | reverse complement strand
GCTTCTGAAACTGTTTTTCCTTGCATATGCAAAATCAAATAATCAGGACCACCAGCTTTTGAATCAGTACCACTCATATTGAATCCACCAAATGGTTGATAACCAACGATGGCACCTGTACATTTACGATTCAAGTAGAGATTTCCTACGTGGAATTCTCTTCTTGCTTTTTCAAGATGCTCTCTATTTCTTGATATGACTGAACCTGTAAGCCCATACTCCGTATTATTTGCTACTTCGATGGCTTCATCAAAGGATTTTACTTTGCATACAGCTAAAATTGGACCAAATATTTCTTCTTGCATCAAAGTGGATTGTGGATCTAAATCCACGAATATGGTCGGATTGATGAAGTACCCAACAGATGAATCAGCACTACCACCAACAACACAACGACCTTCTTTATGTCCTATATCAAAATAGGATGTTATTTTTTCAAATGCTTTGAAATCATTGACAGGACCCATGAAAGTATTTTCTTTTTCTGGATTGCCCACTTTGATTGCTTCAGTCAATTTGACCATTTTTTCAATTACTATATCATAAACATCTTCATGAATGATTGCTCTAGAACATGCACTGCACTTTTGACCTGAAAAACCGAATGCTGATTTGACAATCGATTCTGCGGCTAAATCTAGATCTGCATTGTTGTCTACAACAATTGCATCCTTACCACCCATTTCAGCAATGACTCTCTTCAACCAGATTTGTCCTTTATGGACTCTTGCTGCTTTTTCATAGATACCCATTCCCACTTGCTTCGATCCCGTAAATGAGATGAATCTGATTTTTGGATGCTCAACGATATAATCGCCGATTTCAGCACCACTACCTGGTAAGAAGTTAACGACACCTGCAGGTAAGCCAGCTTCTTCTAGTATTTCAATGAATTTATAGGCAATGACTTGTGTAGTGCTAGCTGGTTTCAATAGCACCGTGTTTCCAGCAACTATCGCAGCTGTTGTCATACCAGATAAGATTGCCAATGGGAAATTCCAAGGAGAAATGATAGCTCCTACACCTAGTGGAATGTATTTGTATTCGTTTCTTTCAATGTTTCTTCTGCTTAAGACAACATCATCAATCCGATTCAAAGCTAGCATTTGTCTTCCATAATACTCTAGAAAATCGATAGCTTCAGCAACATCGGCATCAGCTTCTGGCCATGGTTTACCCGCTTCTTTTGTCATCAAAGCTGAAAATTCAAACTTTCTTCTTCTTAATATAGCTGCAGATTTAAACAAAACATCAGCTCTGATTTCAGGTGAAACATATTTCCATGTTTCGAATGCACGAAGCGCTGCATCAATTGCTAAATCTGTTTCAACTCTTGTTGCTTGAGAAATTGTACCCACGATTTCTTTGAAATTGGATGGATTCAAAGATGCCATTTGTTTTAGTGTTTTCACACGTTTCCCATCAATAATCAAATCATAGTGTTCTCCTAGATAACCATTAACGATTGATAAGCCTTCTTCATAATTCTTAATGTTCTTTTTTTCTGTAAAATTTGTTAGTTCTTCTGTTTGATACGAATAGATTGCCATATATTTACATCCTTTCTATACAACTGATTTTTCTATATGTTTAATATCTTGATCCATAAATCGTTTCAAATGCAAAGATGTCATATCAAGTGTCGTTTTTTCATTTAATATCAATTCACTTAAAAGTAATCCTGTCATGGGTGCGAACATGAAACCATGTCCTGAAAATCCACATGCCATATAAAAACCTTTGAGTTGATCTGTATCACTGATGATAGGTTGTCGATCAGGTGACATATTATAGGATCCACCCCATTGTCTGATCACTCGCAAGTTGCCAATCAATGGCATGATATCAATGACTGTTTTCGCCATTTCATCCAAAAATTGCCATGAGGATTCAATATCATGACCCTTTGGAGCTTGAGGGTTACCTCGACCCATAAGAAATGCGCCGTGAGGTACCTGCTGACAATAAATATTTTTAGAAAATGACATGACCATAGGACCCTGAATCTTTTCAATAGGCTCGGTTGCTAAAATTTCATGATTTTCAGAGTAAACTGGAATATCAATACCTGCCATGACTCCAACCTCTTGAGCATAACCTCCAGCAGCATTTACAACTGTTTTAACCTGATAAGATGTTTTATTTGTTATAACCTGTGTTATTTCTTGATTCTTTGTTTGAATTTCTAAAACTTCTTCATAGAAGGAAAAAGTTACTCCAAGTTTTTTAGCTGCCAAATAATAGGCCTCAGTCATTGTAAATGGATTCAAATGACCATCAGTTTGGCAGAACGTTGCACTGATGAAAGCACCTGAATTTAAATGAGGAACTATTTTGAGTGCTTCGTCTTTAGTTAATTGACGGGATGGTATACCTAACTTATTTTGCAAAATTACATTTTTCGCAAATTGCTCATGCTCTTCTTTTGTTGTCGCAAGAATAAGATATCCTTCCTGTTTAAATTCTAAATCACCTGAATAGTCTAGTATTTTATTAGCATGTTCGAAAAAATCAATACTCATTTTTGCTAAAATACAATTGCTTTCTGTAGCCCATTGCTGCCTAACACCAGCACCACATCGACCGGTTGCACCATTTGTGAAGTATCCCTTATCAATAACAAGTATACCTTTAACTCCTTTTTTTGCCAAATTGTAAGCGATGCTTACGCCACTGATGCCAGCACCAATAATGAGAATATTAGTCTTCATCTTTTTGGTCCTCCGCAATCATCTTAAGCAAAACACCTGTTGTCATCGGTCTAACCTTGTGAATGGGTACTTCTTCAATTTTTTTATTAAAGTGTTTGCTGATTTCTCTTTGAATCAAATGACCACATGTATTGGCTTGACACGGACCCATACCGACGCGCAAGAGTCGTTTTAAATCTTCAAATGTTGAATAACCTTGATCTAATAAATCATGGATTTGTTGTAAGGTAATGTCTTCACAACGACAAATAATAATCTCTTTATGACTCATGTTTGCCTCTAATAGTTATAAAATCATGTAAATGTATGACTGGTACTGAAACAGTAACTAAAACTGTATGATCTTGTTTATTATTGATTAAGACCTGATCAATTTTGGCATCACAAATGACATTACCACTGCGATTAACCCCATGCCAAATCTCGCTTTTTTTTGGATAGGGTAGAAATTCGTAAGGAATCTTAAATTGAGCTTCATTGCCTTTGATTTGTGCAACAACAATGGCTAATCCTGGACAACTTGTGACGCAGATGCCGCAACCTGTACATCGATCAACCTCTAATTTTGGCTGAACGTTAATATTTGATCCAATATGAATCGCATCAAATGGACAACTTGTCTCACATGGATTGCAAGGAATATCTTCATAACATTCAAGAATTGCCTTAGGAAAAATCAGTGATTTTTGATCTGGAAATCTCGATAGCACTTGCTCAAGTGTTGGTATACCTGTTTGATTAAGCATGGTTGCTACCTTCTTTCAGTTTAGTCAATCCTACTTTTGTCTTAATACCAAAAGGACCGTTTCTTAATAAAGAAAGCTGACTTTCATAATGCTCAACAAGCACTTCATGGTCTTTATGTGAATGATTTAAGTAATGAGCTACAAAGAGTCCAGTCAAATAACCTTCCATCATGGCAGAACTAGCTTCTTCTATACCAACCACATCACCACAGACAAAAATGGATTTTATAGATGTTTGATGTTGCGAATTGATGATAGGAACAAAACCGCCTAATTCAGAAACAAACTTCATTTTTGCGCCAACCATGGATAAAAGTTGATGCATAGGAGTTAACCCAACTGAAATGCATAATGCATCAATTGGAAGAACTCGATTTGAATTTGGTATTTCTTGCCATTTTTGATCAAGAGAGATAATCTCTACCGCTTTAATTTCAGTTTCTCCAATGGCCTTTTTAACTGTTGTAGATGTTAAAATAGGAACTCCGAGTCTCGTTATTTTTGAAGCATGCACTTTATAGCCACCAATGGTTGGAGCAGCTTCAAGGATAGCTTTCACTTTGACACCAGCTTGCATCAGTTGATAAGATACGATTAACCCAATGTTCCCACTACCTACCATGACAACTTCATTTCCAGGTAATACACCATATACATTCATAAGTGTTTGTGTAGCTCCAGCACCATAGATGCCTGGTAAATCATTATTTTCAAAAGCTAAGAATTTCTCGCTAGCACCCGTAGCAACGATAAAAGAACCTGCTTGATACCGAACATATCGATCTTGATTAACGACCGTGACAACATTATCTTTATAAAGTCCGACAACGGTTGTATCAGTCAAAATTTCTAAATTCGCAAAATTTTCTATATCACGATACAATTTCGAAGCTATATCATAACCTCTTGTTTTTGCATACTGATCTTTAGATCCAAAAAATTTATGGGTTTGTTTAATCAATTGACCACCCACTTTTGGATTACGATCAATGATTAATACCGAAATGCCAGCTTCGAGAGCTGTTTTAGCAGCACAGAGACCTGATGGTCCACCACCAATGATAATCAAATCCTTATAGATCATTTGACGACCCCCTTATTGATTTGTCTTTCGACAACCATGTTGGACTCAAGGGGAGTTATACATGTTCTTACATTGGGTATTCCATTGATAATCATATGGCATGATGCACAATTCCCAATGGCACAATAAAAACCACGTGGTCTTTTCTTTTTGATACTATAACTTAAGGTCTTAATTCCTAGAGCATGCAATGCAGAAGCCACTGTATCACCTTGGAAACCTGAAACTTTTGTACCCTCAAACATAAAAAAAACCTCTTGTTTTTTCGGAAAATCTAAAATTGGGTGTCTTTCAATTCGCATCTTCTTTACCTTTGTCTTTTCATGTATGTTACTTACATTTTATCATATTCAAATATGATATAAAAGACTATCTTAAAAAACGCTTACATTTGTTAGGATGTTTTGATAAAAACATTGATCTATCTCATTAATTTATGCAATAATCGAAAAAAAAACACGATTGCTCGTGCTTGGATTCATTTGAATCATTTCCTAAATTAACTTTTCAATATAAATTGCCATTTGATCAGGTTCAAAACCAGGTGCAAACCGATGGATTACTTTGCCATTTCTATCAATCAAGAATTTAGTGAAATTCCATTTGATTCGATCCGTAGTTGCAAGTTTGGAAAGAATACTAGGTTTTCTAGTACCCGTGATATCATGACTAATTTCATTTCTTAAAAAGACATAAAGTGGGTGTGCATTTTTTCCATTGACATCGATTTTTGCGAATGTTTCAAATTTTGTCCCAAAATTAAGCGTGCAGAAAGATTTAAGTTCACTATCAGTCCCAGGTGCTTGTTTTAAAAATTGATTACATGGAAAATCCAAAATCTCAAGACCTCGATCATGATATTTTTCATACAGATTTTCTAATCCTTCATATTGTGGTGTAAATCCACATTTCGTAGCTGTATTGACCACAAGTAAAACTTTATTCTTATAATTGGATAGTGAAACATCTTGTTGACTTGTATTTTTTACAGTAAAATCATATATATTCATTTAAACCCTCCTAATATATTTCATTTTACCAAATAATATAAATAACACAATTTAGATGCTCGAGAAATTACAAGCGAATTAAGATTAAGCGGTCCGTCTTCTGAATAGAAATTTGTTCTTCATGATGCAAATCATTTTCGAAAATAATCAATTCACCATCATGGAAATAACCTAAAATCATATATGACTTATGAAAAGCTTGGTATACAGATTGAATAACTTGCTTCTTCGATTGGAAAGTGATTGGAAATACTGCATCGAAACAAGTTTCAGCAGGTTTAACTAAAATAGATAGCTTATCTTCATGATCATCATCTGGTTCGATGGTTAATAGATCTTCATAAAATGGTGCAGTATTCTTAAAGAGTGCTAGTTTACTCAACAAAAGCGAAATGATCTTATTGGAAATAATGGTATTGTTAATGTTGAAATCTTTAACAATTGGATCGTTTCTTGGATTCAGTAATTCAACAATGATATTTACATTCTTATTCGTCAAGTTGCCCTCTAAATAAATGAGGTTGTCGATGACATTTGCATCTTGTGCGTCATCGGTTTGTTTTTCATCTGAAAGCAAGAGGATGGATGTGTGTTTATTAGATTGATTTAACTGATCAACAAGCTCTGCAACCTTTTCATCTTCTACCCATTTTGCTTGAAATATGCTTTGATGAACTTTTTCATATTGGGCTAATGATTCAAGAATAAACTGTAATTTGTTGTTTTCACCAATGATATAAATCTCAATATCCATTTGACTTACCAAAGATTTTGTTTTAAGATCGATGATTGGTTGACTATAAGGTGATTTCTTGTTTTTTACATTGTCATTTATGGATAAAACATAGAGTAAGCCTTCATGAACAGTAAGTGGAATAGCATGTGAGTAATCTGCTAGGCATTCATTGAAAGTGACATGTTCTAATGCATAGATTTCCGAGCCTTGAAAGGAAAATAAAGCTAAATAAATATCTTCAATTTGGTTTTCAATTAAAGTTTGAGCAATGATCTGCCCCAACCGCTTATCAAAACAGATTGGCATGATGATATTCTCATGAAGTTTCTCAACCACTCTGGATAATGTTAGAATCTTATCAAAGCTTTCAATGTGCTTGATTTCAACAACAATAGGTGGTTCATAGATAAACTCAATTGATCCGAGGACTAAAACGACTTTAATGACTGCTAAATCACTTTTTGACATGTTTTTATATACGGTTTGATGATGGTCTGGATTCATGATTAAAATGGCTTTAGCACGTTCAATAGAGATATCATCGAGATCACT
>CAZPLF010000044.1:0-8131 GCA_964587475.1 uncultured Mariniplasma sp. | reverse complement strand
TATAAAATCAGACTTGATATTGAAAACGCTAGTGCAGCTAAAATGATAACCGCTAAAACAATGATGTTAATCCAACTTGCTTTAAGAGATTTCTTATTGTCTGTTTGTGCTTTCAAATGTATGTGAAATCCTCTTAGAATGAAAAATGAACCTATAGCAACTAGACCAAAGAGTGTACCTGAAACAATATATGTTGAAATTCCAAATAAAAATTCGCCTAAATAATGAGCCCATACCCATGGGATTGCAGCACTAGCAGCGAGTGCTGCAGCTCCAAATACAAATCCCAACAGAAAGCCTCTAATCAATCCTTTAACAAATCCTTTACCTTCGATGATTGATTTGAAGATGAAAGCCAATATAAAGACTCCCATAACAATATAACCACCTAGGTTTAAAAAGAATTCCCACAAATGACGAGATATCTCAATGCCATCATTGGTTTCTGCTGGATCAAAAAACATTCGAATATTGCTGACCATAAAAGCAAAACCGATGATGATAACAATCAAAATTGAACGCATGAATAAATTAGTTATTCTTGCATGCTCATCTTTGGCAAGAACTTCGATTTCTTTTTTCATTTCAGGAATGATGGTTTCAACAAATGTATGAATATCACAATTGTAGCAATTCTTTTTTAGCTCAACGTAATGTTTTTTTGCTTGCGATTTAAACTTTCTGCTTTCGGAAACAGGTTGTCTTAACTGATCATGGAATTCATGAAATTTAATGTAATCTTTTGGATTGCTAGATGTGATGGTCAGTGCAAAATCAGGATAATCCATTAAATCTTTTTTTGCATTCATTAAAACATCGAAATTCGTGTTTGCAGTAAGTGAAATCATCAGTTTATTCCAGTGTGCTGTAGCTAGCATTGGATCTATTTCTAATAATAGATTCACATATTTTTCTGCTTCTGTATACTTTTCTTTATAGATGAAGTGGCTAGAAAAATCAGTGAGTGCTAATTTCAAAAACTCATCTTCTTTTTTTGGCAGATAAGTCATGAATAGATCAATAAGAGGAATGGCTTGCAATTCGTTATTTTGCTCAATCAAATCATCAGCTGCTAATCGCAATTCCTCAAATAGATCCTTTCTTTTGTATCCGCTTTGAAATAAATCTTCAAATACTTGGATCTGTTTAAGATCGATCTTTGCAAGATGCAAATCAGATAGTTTAGGAACCTTAAAGGTGGCACATAATCTAATGAGTAGTGCATCTTGATTCGTTCCATCTTCAAGTAAAATAGTCTCAGCAAGATTCAAGGCATGTTTATACATACCTAATAGATTGAGATCCTGAGCAATATTAATATATTTAGAAATATATAATTCTTTCTTTTCAATTTTATCGAATTTGGTTGCTTGCGCAAGTGCTAACTGTAAACCACTGATATCAGCAATCTTTTCTTGTTGCAATAGAATTCTAATGTCGCTATAAAGCTGATTTGCAAAGTTTTGTTGATCCTTCTTTATTTTCCAGTTCATGATGTAATTATAAAGTTCATCATCAAAGATATGGATACTTTTTAACTTCTTGAAAAAATAGGTTTCAAGTATAGACAAATAAAAATTATATTCTTTGATACTCGAACATTTGATAACTTCTTCAAACAATGGAAAAATTGGATTCAGTTTGATATTAAATCCGAGCAATTCAAAGCTACTGATTTGAAGCTTGCATAGAAGCTTGCCCCATAAAGCACGTTTCGAACATGGATCAATTTCTAAAACTTCTTCAAAAATCTTGTTGGCACGACTGAATTTATTTGTTTTAAGGAAAATAATTTCCGCGTTTTTAATTTTGTTTTCTAAAATGGGGTCATCGTTATGTCTTGTGGGGATTTTCGAACCAACCATATGGAGGAAGGGGCTTTCTTCAGATATTTCCGAAGTGAATTTTTCAATGATTTCTACTTTTTTCGATTTGTTTTTTTCCGCTTTTTTAGCCTCAGCTTTAGAGTCTCTCCAAATCTTGTTAATGAGCTCACCCTCAGTAACAAAGTATTTGTTCTTATGCTTATCTTTTGCTAATTCTAAGACCTGTAAATAGTGTTTATTATGAGTTGGTATTTCCTCGTTGTAGCGATGAAGTACTGGCATATATCTAATCTGATTGTCTTCTTCTAAATACAAAATACCAAAAGTACACAAAAACATACCCCAATGAGGTTCAATCAGTTCGGGATGTTCATCAGCAATAGCTTTATAATCTCCATAGGCTTCATTAAATTCCTCTGCATTTTTTTTGATGTCAGCCGCTGATAGCATGGACATGATTTTTTGATCATAAGCACTCTTGACATAGTGTTCATTCTTACATTTTGGGCATATGACCAAACCAGGTAATATCTCATGCTTTTTATCTAATCTTTGCCCACAATATGAGCAATCCGGATATAGTCTAACTTTAACTTTTTGCATATCATCACCCCTTATCGATTAGCATCGATATTAAATCTTTGCTCTTCGTGTTCATTATATCATATCCCTTAATTGAATGTTATTTATCGAATCATGAGATTAATAAGTAATGTATGCGTGTTCAAAGTCACAATATGAACATAATCTTAAATACCTGTTGACTTTATCGTAGATAGTTACTAAAATAAAGGTATAAAATACGGAGGAAAAGAATATGCCAAGAAGAATTACTGAAGATTGTACTTGCGATGGATCATGCGTTGAAGTTTGTCCAGTTGATTGTATCGCTGAAGGATCACCTATATTTATAGTTGATGAAGATGCTTGTATTGATTGTGGTGCATGCCAAGCTGTATGTCCATCAGATGCAATTATCGAAGTATAAAAAATAAACCTATACAATCATTAAAAAAATATGACTCTGATATCCAGAGTCATATTTTTGTTATATGATATGTTTTTTGTTTTTACTTTTTCTTAAGTGCCAATATAGAATGATACATCTCATCAGCTTGCTTAATGTCTAAGACTTCTTGAGCCTTTTTATTCTTTAGGGTTTGACTGAAAGCTAGTGGATAATCTACAGGGACATGAACTGTTTTAACAGCAAGACTGCCTCTTTTTGTAAAAACGATATATGAAAAGAATGGAACATCTGTGTTCAATACCTTCTTTAGAGAATAGATGTGTCCAGAATTTTGTTTGATTGGGCTATAGAACTTCTTGATGAGTTTACCGTGTTCTAAGGATTGTTCCCACTCAGTTTCTGATTCCTTGCCATATATGATTCCTGCAAGATTTTGAGTTTCAATAACATGAATGCCTTGTTTGTTAATCACGATGTGATCAACATGTACTTCTTGTGTGCCATCTTTAAAAGTTAAGTCGCTAATGACAAACTTTCCTTTTTTAGGTTTGCTCTTCCCAATGAACAATCGAATGACTGATTCTCCGGTTAAACCTTTACCAACTGGGGATACAAAAAATATAGCTATTGCTATGATGATGAATACTGGAATAAAAAACCACATTTACTTCGCCTTCTTTGCTAGATAGATTTTTTTAAGTGCTATTAGTATTTTAACATAGTTATTACTTAAATATACAACTTTTCAATACCAAATCGTGAGAAATCACCTTTTTTAAGGGTGTAATGAAAAAACGGTTTAATTCAAGATGCTCTCACTAACTGCCAATTATTATTTTTCCCAAGCCTTACGTAACCAGTGTGCAACCATCTTGGGTTGTCGATCTCTTGAGAAGACACCCTTTTTATTGCCATTGATTCTTGTCAGCCCTTGTTTGGTTGAAAAGTCCGCAAAGTTCCAGACATGTTCGCCAATGACAAAGTCAAGTTTGTCTATCACTTTTTTATAAGCTTCTATAAACTCAATTTGAAATTCTTCACTAAATGCAACTGATGGCAACTGATGAAGTCCCATCACTGTATCGGCACCAAACTCTGTTAAAATGATTGGCTTGTTGTATTTTTGATGATATGAGGTGAGTTCGTTTTTTAATTTGGATTCAACGACACTCAAATCAGCAAAATCAACATACCATCCAATATATCTATTGAGTCCAATGACATCAGCTAGATGAGCAACCTTATTTTCTTCTGCACCCACCCATTCAACAATCATCAGTGGTAGTTTTGTTTTTGATCTGATGTGCTCAAATATCTCACTAAAGTAATCTAGAGCAAATTCTTCATGAGTATTTGCTTCATTGGCGACAGAATACATGATGACCGATGGATGATTCTTATCTCTTTCAATCAGCTCATCAAACTGCTTCTTATAGACTTCTCTTGATTCTTTATTGACGGTCTTTTCATTAAATACTTGCTTACTGCTCCAAAAGTTAAGTCCCACTGCTGGCATTTCGTTAATGATGAGTATACCCATTTGATCAGCTAAATCATACATTTCTTCAGCATATGGATAATGACTCGTTCTAAATGAGTTTGCATGAATCCACTTTAGCAATGCGAAATCTCTAATATTTAAAGCAGAAATGCTCCCCTTACCAATGGTTACATGATCTTCATGCATGCCAAAGCCTTTTAAGTAAACTGCTTTGTCATTGAGCAATAACTTATTCCCTTTGACTTCAACTTTTCTAATACCAAAGGATTCAGTGTATACATCATGTTCAGTTTCTACTTTAAGTTGATATAAAATACCTTTGCCAATATCCCATAGACTAGGATTCTCAACTCTAATAGTCCCTTTCATTAACGATGATCTACCAACAACATCTCCATGAGGGTCAATGAGTTCAACCTTTTTGACTTCATCATTTGTTTCAATAGCATATTGAACCTTTGCATAGGAGTCATGAAGTTTTGTTTCAATCTTGATATCTTTGATATGATTATCTGGAACGCAATATAAATAGACATTTCGATGCAAACCAATCAAGTTGGAAAAATCATAGTGAATCGTTTGTTTTGGATTTGGTCCATCATCAGACATTTCACCAACGGGTAATGTCTGATAATCAAGTCTGGTATCAAGAACAATGCTTACTCGATATTCATGTTTGTCCTTTTGGATAGGCAAAGACAAATCAATGGGTAAAAACCCTCCGTTGTGTTTGCCAATAAGTACGCCATCCATATATATTTCAGATCTATTGCCTGCAGCACCTATTCTTAATCTCCACATCACATTAGAGATGTTTTGGGGTATTGTCACTATTTTTTCATAACAAACCTTACCAACAAAGTCTCTTTCTTCTTTGGTTGTAAAAAGTTCATTGAAGCTTGAAGGTACGCCAATCTGTCTTGGTTTTCTTAATTTGACTTTTGCATCATAATCTAGATCCACAAAATCAAAGTTCCACAATCCATTTAAGGATATGGCTATTCTTTTTTCGTTAGTAACAGGATATAACATCATATACCTCTCTACATTATTATTTTTTAATTACCCCACCCATAAATTAAGAATGACTGAATAATAGTTATTTAAAAAGTCCTTCTTTCATTGCATTGAGCAACGATCCAGTTGAATCCAGTCCATTTTCCCAATACATCATGCCACCAAGCTCATTTTCGATGATGTAAAGACTCTTTGCAGCAATTGATCTTGGGTTGTCATAAGAGATGAATTCTGTTCCATCTAGCTTAACAATATAAGGCACACCAGCATTTGAATCATAATATGCCTTATAAAGATCGCTTGTCATATAATTGTTTGTGATATAGGTAAATGATACGGATCCAGCATTTGTCCAGATCCAAGTTGATGATGCTGTGTCATAGGTTCTAGTTTGCTTAATGCCATAGAATGCAGCACCAACAATGATTTTGCTATTTGGAATACCATAGGAGTTATAAATGGCAACACTTTCAGCAATTGAACAACTATTAAGCGTCTTTCCGACATTGAATGTAGGATAGTTATAGGTTGTAGATTTAAATAAAGCATTTTGATAGTAACCATTGTTAGATACCATACCATAAGTCATCATATTGATAAAATCAAGATATTGATGCGAATTGACAAGATCATAATTAGGAGGTTGCCATGTGCCACCGGCAATGGCAGCTGTAACGATGTGGTTTGGATTGTTTGCTTTTACTTTGGTGTTGATCACACGCATCATTTCTACAAACTTGGTTTTTTCTGATAATAATGGTGTTTCCCAATCGATGTCAACACCATCAAATCCATAGGTGTTGATCAGATTGACGATATTATCTGCAAACGTATTGATTCTATTAGAACTTGCAGCAATCGTTGACCACTCGGAATCAGGAGCAATTGAAACGATAACCCAATCTCCATTAGCACGCGCTTTAGGCATGATGTAGTTGGTTACATTGTATAAGAAGTTCGTTCCCGTTAGACTACCTGCCCCATCTGCTGTAATAAAGGCACAATTGATGATATCAAGCGTTTCAAAGAAAGCATCAGTAACTAAATGATAATCTCGATAAATGTATGACGATGCGATTGGTATAGATAAAGATTTATAGCCTTCAACCTCAATGCTATAATACTTTGTGAGTGTTTGCTCACCTGATGTGATGATTGCTGTTAACGTAACCATTGTAAGTTGATAAGGCCGATGATAAATTCCTAGGTTACTTATAACTTGAGGATCCGAAGATATCCATTCTATAGTAGAACCACTATAGGTAAGCGGAAGATTAAGGTCTTCACTTGTCTTCTCTGGAATTAAGTCTGCTAAGTAGAGTTCAACATTGCTCATTGTATCAGCCTCCCACAGGGCAACATAAGTCATCTGAAGTGTATTATCTCGTATCTGATATCTTGGAAATGTACTCAATATTCTTTGACCATCACTCCAACCAACAAATGTATATTCAGGTTTAATTGGTAGAGGAAGGTTTATTGCTTCGTTCATAGTAATCTGATAGTTTTCTGAAATGATAGTTTCAGTATAGATAGAGACGTCTAGTGATCCAGATGTATATAGATCAACATCAGAATCAAAGGTGATTAGTAATAACTCCTCATAATGATCAGTATATGAAATCATAGCATCAAGTGCATCTAAATCCTGACAATTATCGTGTATTGCTAAGACATAATCATAATCTGGTAGTGTAAGATCTGATATTGCAGCGGTTGCTTGATCACTAGCAACCACTTCATAAGCATCAAATGTTTCATTATATTTGATGAATAACTTGTAAAACCATCTCAGTGACGTAATCGATGAATCAACGAGTGTGAAGGATATGCCACTCACATCATTTTTTGTTGTTAATGTTAAATTGTTTTCTGCATCAAAACCTTGAAATATATCACTATTCCAATACCCGCCATCTAAATCAAAGGTAACATCAACATCTACATATTCTAGTGGATCAATTATATCTATATCAATTTGAGCACAGCTAAAAAGATATAGTGTTGACAAGAGAATCAAAATATATGTTAATATCTTTTTCATGTGTCCTCCTTGAAATGATCTATTCACATCTATTATACCGTAAGTAGTTATTCAATTCTTAATCAATATCCCTTCTTTCTTTCAAAATCAAGAAAAAAACATTCATAAGAAAATGATATATGATCTAATAATCTACAAAATTTCGTATAATTATTTGGAAATTAAGAGAAAGATGCGATATAATTTGATTATTAGCATTACATATATCAGATGGAGGTAATTTATGCTCAAGACTAGAGTAATTGTCCTTATATTATTAGGTGTTTTGGTTTTGATTGTTGGTATCGGTTTGATTTCTGGGTATAACAGTTTGGTCAACCTTGATGAAGACATTAATTCAAAGTATAGTCAAATTGAAGTCAGATTACAAGAAAGACACGATAAGATTGGACAGATTGTTCAATCTGTTCAAGGTTTACAAGATCATGAACTTGCAGTCTATCAAGCAATTGTGGATGCTAGAACCGCTTATGCAAATGCAAACACTCAAGATGAGTTGATTGCTGCTGATGCACTGGAAGCTGTATCACTGGCTAATTTATTGGTTGTGATGGAAAATTATCCATCTATAGCAGCTGCAGGATCATATTATATGCTCATTGATGAAGTATCTTCTATGGAATCATCTTTGGCTGTTGCTAGAAGAGATTTTAATGAAGCAGTTCAGGACTACAATGCCTCAGTAAGAAGATTCCCTAGGGTTCTTTATGCAGGCATATTTGGATTTGACAAGAGTGTTGAATACTGGAAGATGAACGATGGTGCAGATGAAG
>CAZPLF010000043.1:0-8341 GCA_964587475.1 uncultured Mariniplasma sp. | reverse complement strand
ATATCGTTGAGAAATTTGTCCAAAAATCATTAGAAAATGGTATTGATATCATTCGAGTATTTGATGCCTTAAACGATATAAGAAACTTAAAGTCAGCAGTTGATGCTACTAAAAAATATGGGGGACATTGCCAAATAGCTATGTGTTATACAACAAGTCCAATTCACACAGTTGATTACTTTGTGAACCTTGCCAAAGAAATAGAACTCATGGGTGCTGACTCCCTATGTATCAAAGATATGGCTGGTATACTTCTTCCAGATGTCGCATTTGAGCTTATAACACGTTTAAAACAAAATACTAAACTACCTATCAACCTTCACTCACATGCGACTGCAGGTATCATAGAAGCCACATATATGAAGGCTATTGAAGCTGGTGTCGACATTATCGACACTGCACTATCACCTTTATCTGGAGGAACAAGCCAACCTGCAACTGAATCATTTCAGTACATGCTAGCAGGTACTCCAAAAGATCCACAATTAGATATCAAATATCTTAATCAAGCTGCTATTAAACTGACATTTATCAAAGATAAGTATTTAGAAAATGGTATCTTGAATCCTAAAGCCTTAACTTCAAATCCCAATATTTTAAAATATCAAGTCCCAGGTGGTATGCTATCGAATCTTATGAGTCAACTCAAAGAACAAAATGCCATGAAAGATTATGAATTGGTTTTAAATGAAATTCCAATAGTTAGAAAAGATCTAGGATATCCACCACTTGTCACACCACTATCTCAGATGGTTGGTACACAAGCAGTCATGAATGTAATCTCTGGATCTCCCTATAAGATTGTTCCAAAGGAAATCAAAGAATACCTAAGAGGCCTCTATGGAAAAGCTCCAGGCAAGGTGAATGAACTCGTTTTAGCTAAGATTATTGGTCATGAGAAAGTCATCACCCATCGACCAGCTGACGATATCAAACCCGAATTTGAAGCACTAAAACGAAAGTATAAAGATTTTGCACGTTCGGATGAAGATATTTTATCTATTGCTTTATTTGAAAAGGTTGCTATTTCTTTCCTAGAAAAAAAATATCAGGAAAAACCAACACCTGAAATTCATGAGTTTTCTATCCAAATTGGAGGTAACAACTGATGCCTCAAATCACATTTGCACTAACAGATGGTATCTTTATCTCCATCTTTAGTATCATCTTAGTCTTTCTCATCTTATTCGTGATTACCCTGGTTGTGCAATCCTTAAAGAGTATTCATGAGAAACCCCAAAAGGTTATTATAGAAGAACTTACAAAAAGGATACTAAGCATCGAAGATATCAAAGATGAAGATATGATGGTTGCTGCTTTGGTTGCTTCTATCGATTATCAAAGTGCTCATGGAGGTAACGTGCGCGTTACATCCATTAATCAAATTAATTAGAAAATGGAGAAACAATACTATGAAACTATATAAAATTAAAGTAAACGGAAAAATCTATGAAATCGAAGTGGAAAGCATTACTGAAACTGCTAGTAAACCCATAACTAAAATAGATATACCTATACAAGATGATAAAGTTCAAATTGTTGCTCCTATACAAGGTGCAGTCATTAAATCCAATGTAGAAGTTGGAACTCAAGTCAAAAAAGGAGCTGTCCTTTTAGTTCTTGAATCCATGAAACTAGAAAACGATATCCTGTCTCCAGTAACAGGATATGTCAGTCAAGTTTTTGTTACTGTCGGAGAAAAGGTCGAACTCAATCAACTGATGTTGATTATAGGTTAATCATATGTGGGACTCATTATTAGATTTCTTTAGAAGTACTGGGGTCTATGAACTATTTACGGCAGGTGGATGGAAGAACATAGTGATGATAATCATCGCACTTGTGCTTCTATTTCTTGCTATCTACAAGAAGTTTGAACCATATCTTCTTCTTCCCATTGGCTTTGCAATGCTTTTGGTGAACCTACCAGGGTCAGGAATGTTTATTGTAACAACTCAGATGGTAGGAGGTCAAGAAGTCACTTCATATAGTGGTTTGTTTGGTTTTCTTTATTATGGTATCAAATTTGGAATTTATCCGTCACTCATCTTTTTGGGTATTGGAGCAACCACTGATTTTGGACCATTAATAGCCAATCCAAAAAGTATGCTTTTAGGTGGGGCTGCTCAAATAGGTATCTTCATTACCTTCATTGGAGCAATTCTTTTAGGTTTCACAGGACCTGAAGCTGCATCCATTGGTATCATCGGTGGGGCTGATGGACCTACTTCTATTTTACTAACAAGCAGACTTGCTCCTCATTTGATTGGTGCTATCTCAGTTGCTGCTTATTCATACATGGCCTTAGTTCCAGTCATTCAGCCTCCTATTATCAGATTGCTCACAACCAAAAAAGAACGTGCTATCAAAATGGAACAATTAAGAGAAGTCAAAAAGACTGAAAAAATCTTATTTCCGATTATTGTTAGTTTAGTCTGTATATTACTGATTCCTTCATCAGCACCTTTAATTGGTATGTTGATGCTTGGAAATTTACTTAAAGAATCTGGTGTTGTTAAAAATTTAGTTGATACAATTGGTCATGCATTACTCTATATCGTAACCATCTTACTTGGATTATCTGTTGGTGCTACAACAATTGGCGAGACTTTCCTTACCGTTCAAACACTATTTATCGTTGGATTGGGTCTATTTGCGTTTTCTATAGCGACTGCTTCAGGTGTCTTAGGTGGCAAGTTGATGTGTAAACTAACACATGGCAAGATCAATCCAATCATTGGAGCAGCTGGAGTCTCAGCTGTACCTATGGCTGCACGCGTTGCTCATTTAGAAGGCCAAAAGGATGACCCTACAAATTTCTTGCTTATGCATGCGATGGGTCCGAATGTTGCTGGTGTCATTGGTAGTGCAATTGCTGCAGGATTGTTACTCATGTTTTTTGCTTGATACTTATGAAGATGATTCATTTTGATAACATTGATTCAACAAATACATACCTTAAAAAAAACTACCATCACTTAGAAGATTTTCAAGTCATATCAGCAACTCATCAAACAGAGGGCAAAGGACGTCTTGGAAATGCTTGGATAGATGATGGACAATCGGCTTTATTTTCAATTTTAATTAAACGAAAGATAAACATAGGCATAGCTCCTCAAATATCTTTAATTGCTGTAACTGCTACGCATCAGATACTATCTAGCTATGTAAATAATATTCTAATAAAATGGCCTAATGATCTACTAATTAATAATAAGAAAGTAGCAGGTATCTTGACTGAAAGTATCATTATAGATGGCAAAGTCAGTGCTATAATTGTTGGTATTGGAGTTAACGTAAATAATATTGAATTCTCATCATCAATTAATCAAAGTGCAACTTCTATTTTCATTGAAACTCTAAAAGAACTATCGATATCATTCATTATAGAAGAGATCTCAAGAAAGTTTGAACAAGAATTTATTCTACTAGAACAAGGTAAATCTAACTTCCTTTCATACTTTAAAAAACACTCATCTATTCTTGGAAAGAAAATATCATTTATTCAAGATGGTATTAAATGTTATGCGACTGCACTAGATATCAAAGAAAATGGAAATCTTATTGTAGAGTCATCAAATGGCATTATTGAGCTTAATAGTGGAGAGATTCACTTGGAAAAATGAAAAAGAATATCAATATAAATAAAAAAAACTTCGACTTGAGATTGCCTTAATCTCAGACGAAGTTTTTGATTATTATCAATCAATATTTATATTCTTTTTCTTAACTAAAGAGTAAATCAATAAGCCAATTAAACTTCCTGTGATGACTCCAAATGAGTCGATTCCAATGTCTGTTAACATGAATGCTCTTCCATCAACAAACAACTGAATACACTCATCTATGATTGCTACTATGATACCGAGTGAGATTGCTAAGACAAAGTTATTCTTGTTATTCCTATTAAAAGAAATATTGAAATACAAATATCCTAATACTGTAAATTCAATGAAATGAGCCAACTTTCGAACGATTGTTGATAAAAGTGATTGATCAATGCTCATACCCAACCAATCAAATAAATCATTGATGATTCCAACGATAAATTCACTTTGAACGCTTGATACATCTGCAGGCATCAATGAATTTAACCAAATCAACAAGGTCATGACAATCGCTAATATAACAAATATCTTGGATTTCAATACCTAATCACCATTTCTCTTATATGTTGTAATAATTTCTCCAACAAAAGTCTTAACTTCATCATTCGAATAAGATTCAAGTGTATCTAGCACTTGACTATATTCAAGATCTTTTTCATTGACATTTCTTTGTTTTTCAATGAAAATCTTGTCGTTTGGTGTGCGTAGCTGTTCCTCGTTACTGCTATTGACAAGCAACTCTTCATATAACTTTTCACCAGGTCTAAGACCTGTAATTTCTATTTTGATATCAACATAAGGTCTAAGACCTGCTAGACTAATCATCTTTTCAGCTAAATCCATGATACGAACAGGTTCTCCCATATCAAGAATGAAAACTTCTCCACCTTTGGCGTAGACACCACATTGCATGATTAATCCTACTGCTTCAGGGATGGTCATAAAATATCTGGTGATATCTTTATGAGTTACAGTGACGGGACCACCATCTTCAATTTGCTTTTTAAATAATGGGATAACACTACCATTACTTCCCAAAACGTTACCAAATCTAACAGCACTGAATTTGGTGAATTCACTATGTGATTGCTGTTCTTGGACGATGAGTTCTGCATAGCGTTTGGTTGCACCCATGATATTGGTCGATCTAACTGCTTTATCAGAACTGACTAAAACGAACTTCTTAACTTTGTATTGAGCTGATAAACTTGCAGCATTGTGAGTGCCAATAACATTGGTTCTAACAGCTTCAACTGCACTATCTTCCATCAAAGGTACATGTTTATAGGCTGCTGCATGGAAAACCAAATCAGGATGATATGTTTGAAAAACGTGTTCTAATCTTGATTTATTATAAACACTTCCAATTAAAACCGTTAATTTAAGTTTTTTCTTTGATTTACTAAATTTGCGCAATAATTCTTGTTGGATATCATAGGTTGTATTTTCATAAATATCAAAGATAATTAGCTCTTTAGGCTCTAACTTTGCGATTTGTCTACACAACTCGCTACCTATTGAACCACCACCACCTGTGACCAAAACAACTTGATCCTTGATATAATCTTTGATACTTGAATCTTCTAATTTAATTTCATCACGATTAAGTAAATCTTCAATCTTGACATCGATGATTTTAGGTCTTGCGTATTCTGAGACATCAGACATGCTCATCAATTTCTTGATTTTGATATTATTGGCAGCTACTTTTTCAATCAGCTGCTGCAAATCTTTAGTAGGATAATCAGCAATAGCAATAATAACTTCTTCTATCTTGTATTCATTGATAAACTGCTCAATTTCACTAATAGGACCTACAATTTTAATACCTGTAAGTCTACTTCCAATTTTACGCATATTATCATCGACGAAAGCGATGGGAATGTTATTTAAATCCTTATTATAAATTTCCTTAACAACAAGTTCTCCAGCAGATCCAGCACCAACGATTAGCGTTCTTTTACCCAAGGCATTATTCCAATCCATATTCATCTTAATATAGGTAATGATTCGGTTTGCAGTTCTCGGTACAGCTAAAAACCCAATTTCTAGTGGTGTGATAAAGATAAATGCTGATCTCATCATGAACGTAATGCCTGAGAAAGTGATAAAGAGCATTAGGATACCATTTGAAAGTATCGAGACAGCTGCGAGTTTAATGATATCTTCAAATCCCACATGATTAACTAGCATCTTATAAAAACCTGTTAAGTAAAAGATAATTAGCTTAAAGAACACAACAAAAGGTAAAGCACGGACCAATAATCTATAATCCATACTTATATCTAGAGCGCTAAATAAAAAAATAGCAATCACGTAAGTTAAAGAGATGGCGATGCCATCGATTAACATATATACTAATATTTGAAAAATTTTGCTTCCCTTTATATATTTCATCTATATCCCCTAAATCCTATTGATTCTTTTGTAATATTATCAATTATATGATAACACATATTTAAGAAATTATGTTACCTTTGGTGACCAATTTAGTACATATCCATACATACACCAATTTAAAAAACAATCATTACTTGATTGCATCTTGAATAGCAAGTAATATGACACGACTACTATATGAAGAACCAGCAATTAAATCGACATCAAGTGATTGTGTGCTGATGACATCTTCAATAATCACTTCTGCTGGACCACCTTGACCATTTAAATGCTTAATAATCTCAATTTGAGTAATCAGATGATTTTCTACTGTTACATTGACAACCACAGTAATAGGAAATGCGGAATAAGTGCCTTCATATGTTCCATCATCAGTAGATGTTAAGTCGATTGATTCTAACACTTCTGCCTGCATGATAGCAAGTTCTTTTTCAGCTCTATTGGCAAAATAAACCACTCCAGAAACAGTAAGGATAACAATAAATAGAAAAATGAGTAGGAACTTATATCGTCTTTTCATCAGTATAAATCTTGATCATTTGATCAATAGTACTTTCTCTATTTTTAGATTTCCAATTGATTGAGGTCATATGTCTAACTGCTCCATTTTTAGATTCAACAAGCTTTTTCATTTGCTTAAGTGTATGATTACCACCCATCCAAGCAAATGGAAATAAATGCGTAATGAATAAATCAATAGTTTTGCCACTTAAATCAGGTAACTGACTCAAATAAGCATTCATGATTCGACTTAAACTAAAAGCATGAACAGGGGATGCAAAGACTACATAGTCATATCCTACAACATCTGGAATGTTGATGAGTTCAGGATTTGGAATGTTTGGGTCATCTGATTTCGCTTTTACTTCTTTTAGGTCAAAAGAACCAGTTTCTTGAATTTTTTTAGCAACACCTAACGTGTTACCAGTTTTTGAGTAAATGACAATTATTTTGTTCATATGAACCTCCATATTTGATTTTATCTAAATTATTATATATATAATATACCACAAAATGAAACAGGTAATATATAACATTTATAGATATAACAAAAAAGTGTGTTGATTACACACTTTGATTTAACTTAGCATTTGTGGGTATTAATCCATTTTTCCATTCATCATCTATGATTATTTAAACACTGATAAATCACATCTGCTGCCTTCTCCCAATCTGGATCAATGGTCATAAAATGACAGCAATCATTCATAAATATCGGTTTTACTCCAAATGCTTTAGCAGTATGTTCGATTTTATCTGGAGTTACGATATGATCACCCAAAGATCCAATGACATAAACTGGAATCTTGATTGTTTCAAATCCAGTCATATATGGTTTTAGTAAGTCTTTTTTAACTTTTGTAGACTCTTTTGTTAATTTATTTCTGATTTCCTTGAGTTCACTATCAGAAAAACGATTAGAAAAGATGGTTTGATTCATAAGCTTTTCGAGCGTTATCTTCTCATCTGGATGGTGTGCTCTTGCCTTTCTTAAAAAGCTTCTAGCATCGCTAAAGAAGAGACCTAAATGTGAATCCTCAGAAATACCTCCCGCTTCTGCTGATGCTAATAAAACAACAGCTGACAGATCATCTTGATAATGACTTAAATATCTTTGAGCTATAGCTCCACCCATCGAGTGACCAATTAAAATTGGCTTTTTATCTAATTTATCGATGACTTGTTTCACATCTACTACATAGTCATCAAGACCAAAAGAGTCAAGGTTATCATACCCATCACTTTTTCCATGTCCCCTTAGGCTTAAGGCATAACAGTCATAACCCCTTTTTGAGAAATAGTCTAAAAACGAAGTAAAATACCAGGCCCCACCAGCAGCGCCATGCACAAAAACAAGTGGTTCATCCTTTGTTTTGATGGACGCTTTCTTTTCTAGAACTTCTAGTTTCATAAATCTCCCATCTACCCTAATGAAATTTCATAGATATTCATCTTTGGCTTACCTAAGACATAAAATATATGATCTTTAGGAACTTCATAATCATAAATGATAAGATTTCCACCTGCTCTTCTAATAATCTTTTGGGATTGGAAATTGTCAACAGCAGCTGTTAAAATCAAATATCTGAATCCGTGATCCATCGCTAGAGATTTAATCATCTCTAGCGCATAGTAACCATAATTGTGACCACGATAATCTTCATCTATTTCATATCCAACATGCCCGTTAACAAGTGTCGTTTCATTGTATCCGACACGCAATGATATTTTCCCAACTGAAGCGTTCCCCAAATAAATTTCATACCAATAATAAGGAATCCCATCCATAATGCTCTGTGGATAGAAATTCATTAGCTTAAGATCAACAACTG
>CAZPLF010000042.1:0-8935 GCA_964587475.1 uncultured Mariniplasma sp. | reverse complement strand
AATAAAAAAGGGAACCCAAGGTTCCCGTTTTTTTTAATGTGTATTTGCCAAATCATTCTTTATTTCTTCAAAATAACGCTTCAGTGCACTTTGATAATCACAATATTCACCATTTGGACAGTCTGTACACATAATCAATTCTCTAAGTCTTTTAGGAATGAATACGCGTATTTCCTCATCGTTATAACCAACTTGAAGTTTTTCTCCTTCAATCATAATGGGTCTTTTTAATACACTTGGATTGTTGATAATAAATGTTTTTAATTCACTTATTTTCATATCCTCAACATCTAGAGATTGTTCCTTGAATATCTTAGATCTGGTAGAAATTATATCCTCAAATCCATTTTCTGCATTTTCAAGCATGAGATCAATATCTGTTTCTGTGATAGGTTGATTGAATAAGTTTTTTTCATTATATTGTACTTTATGATCATCTAGCCACTTTTTCGCTTTTCGACATGATGAACAACTTGGAGTTGTAAAGATTGTAATCATTGTCTTCCTCCTTTTGGAGCATAGGTATTATCCTATAGCACTTTGTGTCTTCTCGGGTTTCCCCTGTTGCTTAATTATATAATTATTCATCATGATTTACAACCTGCAATAGCGTTTTTATCATGATTTTACATATTTTAAACCCGCTTTATTTGAATTATATCTATATTGGGTTATAATAGAATAAACCAATCAGAAAGGAATTAAAACTATGTCACAATGGAATCTATCTGTCTTTTATCCAAGTTTAGAAGCTTGGGATGAGGACTTGAAAAACTTACCTCAACATATTGAAAAACTCGCTTCCTTCAAAGGGAATTTGGGAGATTACGAAAACTTCAAATCTTTTTATGTTGCTGAGGAAGAAGCAACTAAATTGCTTTACCGTTTATACGCGTTTATCCATTTAAATAGCGATTTAAATTTAAAGGATACTGTCAAGTCAAGTAAAAATCAACAAATGTTACTCATGCTTTCAGATTTAAATCAAAAGACTTCTTTTCTTTCACCTGAGCTCATTGCTCTAGGTCAAGAAAAAGTCATGTCTTTTATCGATAAGGACGAATTTTTAAAAACTTACAAATTCCAAATGGAAATGTTGTTTTTTCAACAGAAACATGTCCTTGATGGCGATCAAGAAAGACTGCTTGCTAATTTCGGACCAACGAGAAGTATTCCTTCCACTTTATATCAGTCCTTAGCAATCATTGATGCTGTCAATCAAAAAGTCAAATTGAGTAATGGTGAAGAACTAGAAATCAATTTAGCAAATTTCCGCTCACTTATTACTGATGCACCTACTGCAGAAGATAGACGACTTATTTTTGAAGCTGCCTTCAAACGTTATAAAGATAACAAAAACGCATTTGCAAGCACATATAACCTTGTGTTGCAACAAGCAGCAGCCAACTTCAAATCAAGAAATTATGAATCCGCACTCGATGCTGCATTATTTAGAAACAATATTCCTACTGCAGTATTTCATAATCTAAAAGATGTTGCATTCGAACACACTGCACCAATTAAGAGATATCTTGAACTGAGAAAGAAATATCTGAAACTGGATAAATATCATACATATGATCGCTTTGTCAAGTTAGCTAAGGATGACACGAAATATCCATATGAGCAAGCTAAAACCTTATTTTTCGAAGCTATCGCACATTTAGATGCTGAATTCGTCAATAATCAACATGATGCAGTCAAAGATGGTTTTGTCGATTCTTACCCACAAGATGGCAAAAGAACAGGTGCCTATTCTTCTGGTTTCTATGGCCATCATCCTTTCATTTTACTCAATCATGATGACACACTAGATTCTGTCTTTACACTTGCTCACGAAGCGGGTCATAGTGCTCACACTTTGTTCTCAAATGCATATCAACCTATGGCATCATCTGATTATACTATTTTCGTTGCTGAAATAGCATCCACATTTAATGAACATGTTCTTTTGGATTATTTACTAAAAAAATCTAAAACAAAAGCTCAGAAGATTGAACTGCTTGAATCAGCAATTGATGGTATCATGTCAACTTTTTATCGCCAAACACTATTCGCTACCTATGAATATCGTGCCAATCAATTGATTGAACAAGGTATTCCCGTAACAGAACAAAGTTTATCACAAATCATGATTGACTTGTATAAGCATTATTATGATTTGGATATTACTGAAGAAGACGGCAAACAATATGTTTGGGCATATATTCCTCATTTATTCCACACACCATTTTATGTATACCAATATGCCACTTCTTATAGTGCTTCATTAAAAATTTATGACAATGTCAAAAACAATAAACCAAATGCCATGAAGAACTTTATCGGCTTATTAAAATCCGGTGGTAATGATTACCCAGTTAACCAAGCAGCTAAGGCTGGTGCTGATTTAACAAGTAAGGATACATTTATGGCTGTTATCAGTCGTTATGAAAGTCTAGTTGATCAATTAGAAAAAGTACTTGAAGAAAAATAAACAATCATGTATAATTAAGTTGCAATGAAAAAGGAATAGTAGCTTATCTACTTGGCTTCATAGAGAACTGGGAGGGTGAAATCCAGTAGTCAAGAGCAAGTGAATGGGACCTTTGAGCAAACAGTAAATCGGCTTTAACGATATTGAGGGCTGGAAGTAAAATTCCAGAACTAAGGTGGCACCGCGTACAATACGTCCTTAGATTTTAATCTAGGGACGTTTTATTTTTATAGGAGGAATAAACTATGCCAGCATTACAAAAGAAAGAAAAAGCGAAAATTGTTAAGCAACCCAGTATTAAAATTCCCATACCTATCAAGCCAAAAAGACTTGTTTCAGGGATAAAGCCAACTGGCCAGTTGACATTAGGTAATTATATTGGAGCAATTAAACAGTTCGTCAAACTGCAAGATGAGATGGAAAATACTGAACTCTTCATTTTTATTGCTGATTTACATGCCATAACGACACCAATCGATAGACAAGAGCTCAAGAAAAACATTAGAAGCGTAGCTGCCATTTATCTTGCTTGTGGATTAAATCCTGAAAAAGTAAACTTATTCATTCAATCTGAAGTGAATGAACATGCTGTTTTAGGTTATGTCATGGAATCCACCGCATATATAGGTGAAATGGAACGGATGACTCAATACAAGGATAAGAAACAAAAACAAATAGAAGGCATTCGCACATCTTTGATGACTTATCCAGCCCTCATGGCTGCAGACATACTCATGTATGATGCTGATATCGTTCCTATTGGTGATGATCAGAAACAACACCTTGAACTTACAAGAGATTTAGCAATTCGGTTTAATAATACTTATGGAAATACGTTTGTAGTTCCCGAAGGATTTTTTGCGGAAACTGGTGCTAGAATCATGTCACTTACTGATCCAACAAAGAAAATGGATAAATCAAATGATAATCCTAAATCTTATATTTTATTGTTAGATGATTTGCCAGCTGTCCGAAATAAAATCAAAAGTGCTATTACCGATTCAGATACTGTCATTAAATACGACATCAAGAAAAAACCTGGTATTTCAAATTTATTAACGATATATTCTTCGTTGACTAATGAACCCATCAAGGAATTGGAAGTAAAATATAGCGATAAAAGTTACGCAACATTTAAAGCAGATTTAGCTGAAATAGTGGCTGACTCTTTAAGACCAATACAACAAAAGTATTTTGAATATATCAATAATTCAAAACTAGATGAGATCTTAGATCAAGGCGCTGAAAGAGCAAGATTGATTGCATCTCGAAAGATTGAAAAAGTATTTAAAAAGATTGGTATGGGTAGAGTGAGATAATTTAATTAAAAAAAAGATGCCATAGAATAATCTATAACATCTTTTTTTCTTTAATATTTTTACTTTTTATTCAATTCTAAATATAATTCCTCTTTATTTTGTCGATGAAGATCAATTGATGGTTCTATAACTAACCAATCATAATGAGAGATGCAATCTTCTAGATTGCAATATTGTAGGTCATCAATAGATCCTTTATTTTTCACTGTCTCAGTAATAAATTTTTCCAAATTGTGAATGTATTCAAGTGACATTGAAGTGATTTCATCACCTTTAGTTACTCTTCCATGACCAGGAATAATCCAATGATAATGTTCTTTGGCAATCAATTCTATGGAGTTTTTTAATTGTTTGAACTGAGCTCCATAACATAATTGTGGTGGAAGGCATGAAAACAAAATATCACCAGATAATAAAATGTGTTCATCAATGACTTCAACACTGATATCTCCTTTTATATGATGTCCTGGGGTTTTAAATAGTCTAATTTTTTTATCCCCAATCGTCAAATACTGTTCATCGGTGACATTAGAAGGATCATAAAGTATCGTATCATCTTTTTGGAACATAGAAAGATTTGCGATATGATCTTCATGAAAATGAGTTAATACAATACCTTTAATCTTCAATCTTTGATCATTGATAAATTGTAAAGCGCGTTGTGCTTCTTTTAATCTGTACCCAGTATCAACTAGTAGAGCTTCACCTTTTGATACAATGATTGAAACATTGCATTCTTCAAAAGTGGATGTGCTAACCTTAATTGATTCGCTGACATCGGTCCAATAGTTAATTGACTGTAACCAATTGAAATTAAGGTTGGGGATTTCATTTTTACTCAATTTCATCTGTTTTGTCAAAACGGATGCAAATTCAATAAATGCAGATCCTTGAGCAGTGATCAAGTTTCCAGAAATAACAACAGGTTGGTTTGTATATTTAGTTTTAGCAAAACTATCTATTAATTGTTGAGGATTATTTGGGTCATGTGGATTTCCTGTGCAAGGTTTATCGATAAAATAATCCATAGATACAAGGATATCTGCACCTCCACAAATACCAGCAATGATAGCACCATGATCTATAATCTTATTGATGAACTGAAATAACCTTTGATTGGCTAAATATGGATTGGGGTCTCCACCAGGAATAATGAATAGGGCAATTGTTGAAGGATCAATTTCATCAAGTAAAAAATCAACGATAAATCGTTGTCCAGATAAACTTCTATACTCTTTCTTCTCCATTGCTACTGAAATGATTTCATATTTGTTTAAATATAACAATGCTAATGAAATCTCAAACTCAGCAAATCCTTCATAATAAAAGACGGCAATTCTTTTTTCTTTGTTCATCATTCTATTCGAAAGCTTTGGTACTGAAATGATCAATTGGATATTCTACATCACCATCAATTTGTAAATAAGTGGGTTTATCAAATTGAACTGAAATTTCTTTACCTACATAAACCTTTACAAATCTCTTAAATATCAAATGCCATCCCAAATAAATGGTTGGGAATATCATTATTAATAACCATTTTGGAATATCTTTAAGAATTACCAAGTGGAGATCTGGTTTTGTTCGATCAGCATTTGGGGCAACTTTCATGCCACCACCATAGTATGGTCCATTCATCATGGATGCTAGCCAAACGCGTCCTTCTCTCCATGTTTTTCCATCAATGGTTATTTCTGCTGAAATTGGCTTAAATTTCGCAAATCCTTCAAAAGCATGTCTAAAATAGTTGATTTTATTTTTTTTGTGTACCGATGTGTTAACCAAATGACCGACATAGCCATCTAATCCAGCACCAATACCATTTAAAAAGTATCGAGAAGTATCTCGATAAAACACCTTTGGGAGTTTTTTGATATGTTTTTTAATTGGAACAATCTTCAACTTGGTTTTTAAACTGCGAATGAAGTCATTACCTGTTCCGGCTTGATACATAAAAAGATCCTGTTTGAACTTAAGATCATAGATACGATTGGCTAAATGATTGATTGTTCCATCTCCACCAACGATGATGATTCGGTCATCATCATTACATCCTGATGCGAAAGCTTCAACATCATCAATAGCTAAAATATTATAACTGACAACAGCATTTCCATTCTTTTTTAAATGGTCAATGATTTTTTGAATAAACTTTTCATTTTTCCCATTTCTTGATAGTGGATTGTATATTAGAATATCCATTCTTGTTCCCCCTATATGAACTGAATCATTGCGTATTTTTTCTTTCCTCTACGCAAGATAACAAAAGCATCAAATAATGCATCTTTTTTAGTGACAACAAACTCAGTATCACTCATCTTTTGATCATTCAAACCAATGGCTCCGCTTTGAATGAAGGTTCTTGCTTCGCGTTTTGAGGATGCTAAGTTGGTTTCAACCAAAATATCAAGTAATGGTTTCGGGTTTTCTAGTGTGATTGAATCAAGTGTTTTCATAAGCATCTTCAATCCTTTTTCATTGATTTCTGAAAAATCTCCTGAAAATAAAGCTTGAGTCACTTTAAAAGCTTGATCTAATGCATCTTGCCCATGAACAAGACGAACAACTTCGGCAGCTAATGTTTTTTGTGCTTCTCTTTGTTCTGGTTCTAATACAGATTTCTGAATTAATGCTTCAATCTGTTCTTTATCTAGAAGGGTTAATGATTTAAGATAATTGCCCACATCTGCATCAGAAGCATTTAAAAAGTATTGATATACTTCATATGGACTAGTAAGATTGCCATCTAGCCATAATGCACCAGATTCGCTTTTTCCGAATTTGGCACCATCAGCTTTAAGCAAGAGGGGTGAGCTCATACCTACGGCTTGGTTTTGATCGCCTTCTATCTTTCTGATAAGTTCAAGACCAGTTGTTATATTCCCCCATTGATCCGATCCACCAAATTGCAATTTGCAATCATGTGTTCTATATAGGTGTAGAAAATCAATGGCTTGAATGAGCATATAGGAAAACTCAGTATAAGATATACCGATATCCATGCGCTTTTGAACTGTATCTTTAGCAATCATATAATTGATTGAAAAATGCTTTCCGTAATCCCTCAGGTACGAAATCATATCTATCTTGCCAATCCAATCATAATTATTAACAAAAATAGCTTTTTCTGGATCGATAAACTGACTTATTTGTAATTTAATCTTTTCTGCATTTAATAGTGATTCTTCTAGTGTCAACAATTTTCTTTCACTTGTTTGTCTAGGATCACCAATCAGTCCTGTCGCTCCACCGATTAATACTATAGGTGTGTGTCCATACTTATGTAATAACATCATCCGTACGATTTGAACGAGATGACCTACGGTCAGTGATTCTCCTGTCGGATCAAATCCACAGTAAAATTTAATTTTCTCATCATTCAATAAGTGACGTGCACTCTCTTCATTACTGACATCTTTAATTAGACCACGCCATAATAATTCATCATACAATTTCATTGATTCTTCCTCCTGTTATTTAAATAAAAATCGCCCTTAGAAACTCTAAGGACGAAATAATCCGCGGTACCACCTTAGTTCTAGAGTCTACTCTAGCACTTGACATACGTGATCTCCATAAGTGTATTTCGAGCTTTTGTTTTCTCTCCATGTCACACCATCATGAAGTCTCTGCTTTAGGTTTACAAGCCTCTACTGTTATTATATCTTCGATCGATTTAGTTTGTTGATTGTCTTTTGACAATATAATGAGGTAAAATAATACGAATGTTATCGACATCTTTTTGATTCATTAATTTTGTAAGTAGTCTCATAGAGACAGCACCTATATCATATACTGGAATATCAATTGATGTCAAGGTTGGTCTTGACAATAGCGCATATTTTGTGTTTTGGAATCCAGCAATTGCTAAATCCTTAGGCACATGTCTTCCATTGTCGCGTGCTATATTCATAAATGAAACAGCTATAGAATCTCTGACGCCAATTGCTCCATCGACTTTTTTATCACTAAAGAAAGTGGAAAAATGTTGACGGTTGATATTTGTATCACCAGAAGTTCTGAAAATCTTAGGTTCTAAACCGGCTTCTTCCATTGCTCTTGTATATCCTGATTCTTTTTTATCGTTGACAGAATATCTGCGTGCAGTGCTTAATAAATAAATATTTTGTCTTTGTTCAGCTATCATAACCTTGGTAATCTCGTATCCTGCTTTTTCATAATCTATTGAAACTGTAGGTACATCTAGGTCATCAGAAACAACGTTTGCAAAAACAAAAGGAATACCATTACTGTTAAACATTCTCTTGATATCATCGACTGAATTTTCAGACAGTTCATCATTCAAATAAAGAACACCATCTACTTGTTCAGCAACTATATCATGCAATGTATCAATAATATCCATATCTTCACGAATAGAAAAAAGTTTAATTGAATACTTATAATTTTGTGCAATATCACTAATGCCACCTAGCATTTCTGCTACTGAAGCACGCGTAATATCTGAAATAACAACACCTACTGTTGTTGTTTTTCTACTTGCTAGCCCACGAGCAATAACGTTGGGACGATATCCTAGCTCTTTTATGACTTTGAGTACACGTTGTCTTGTTTCTTCTTTAACCTTTTCGGGGTTGTTAAGAACACGTGATACAGTGGCAAGTGATACACCTGCTGCACCTGCTACATCATAAATTGTTGCGTTACTCATTAAAATCACCTCTAAATCTATTTCTATGAAATAATTATATCATTTTTGTGTAAAGGCTTTCAAGTAAAAGATGAAAATATTTTCATTCGCTTACAAAAAAAAATAAAGAGGCAATCGCCTCTTTACCAAACTTATCGTTTTTCTTTGATTCTTGATGCTTTTGCTGACAATGTGCGAATATAACTTAAGTTCGCGCGTCTTACCTTACCCTTACGTGCAACATCAATATGATCAATTGATGGTGAATGCACTGGGAATGTACGTTCTACACCGATACCATAAGATATCTTGCGAACCGTAAATGTTTCAGAGATTCCTCCGCCTTGTCTTTTAATGACTAGACCTTCAAATAACTGTAAACGTTCACGGTTTCCTTCTTTAATCTTGACATATACCTTGACGGTATCTCCAGGACTGAAAGTTGGAATTTCCCTGATGTAAGAACTGGTGATCGCTTCAATCAGCGCT
>CAZPLF010000041.1:2348-9142 GCA_964587475.1 uncultured Mariniplasma sp. | reverse complement strand
ATCCTTTATGAAGCTACTAGAGATAGCATCAGACGTGAGGGTGAGCGTTTATATGAGAATACCCAAGATAAGACAGATGGTGGAACACAGCTCGTCATAACAACCTTTGAAGTTAAAGAAATCGATGATATATCAAATTATGATAAAACCGATCTATATCGACAATGGCGCATTGGCGATGATGATATGGGCGTTCTTGTCCTCCTGTTTTTCAAACCTTATACAGAAAATGACATTGAGTATTTAGAACTTGTAGAAACCCAAATAGAACTCGGATATCGTATGGAACAATATATCTCACCTACACAACTAGGAGTAATAATAGATAACACCTTATATAGCGATGAATGGGATGATCTAGATTTGGCCGTCATGAATATGGAATATGAATTGCTATCTGCAATCTATGTTGATGTTTATAATTATGAGAGTTTTGATTATAGTATGAGTGTATTCCAAGAATACCTCATCAATAATCCTGATACTTCATATGAAGAACCCATCCCAATGAGTTTGATTCTATTTTTATTATCCCCATTCTCAACTTGGGGTGAAAAACTATCTGCAGTATTACCCATCTTGTTCGTATTCATCCTTGGTGGTGGATTCATTATGAATAAGGGCGGTGGTGGTTCAAGTGGTGGTGCAGGTATATTTAGACGAAGACGTTAATAAAAGTAGGTAAGCCGATGTGCTTACCTACTTTTTTTATATCTATTTAAATTGGGGATTTAAACTTATTCTGTAGTTCTAAAACCTGTAAACTCTTCGATGGCTGCTGCTAAAATATCCGCTGATTTTTGATGAGTGATATATGAACAATGATTATTTGCTCCAACGGGATCCCCATCATCTCCAACACCCTTAATCACAACCATATGAACATATGCCTGATCAGCGGGATCTAATAAGCTAAAGACGCTTGCTGCTGCTGTTCCATTAAGGGAACCACTTGTCATGGTCCAGAAAATATGAGCATTGGGGGCATCTTCTCTTAGTTTTAAGATAAACTCTGCAACCATATTTTTAAACTCTGTTATCTTGTCTTCTTTGGCAAATCCACTTAATTTATTAATGACAGCAGTATAATCATTCCCACCAATATTGACAATAATGATATCAGGTACGACGTTATGATCATAGGCAACATCAATGATATCTTGATGGGCATCAATGCCGATATAATCGTATGCTTTAGCGATGTTATTCACACCGGTTGTGTCATTATAGCCAAAGGCTAATCCCCAACCTGAGTTGCTTACAAATTCATAGGTGCCACCAAATTGTACTGCTGTTAAATATCCAAATGAATGAAGTGATGAAGAATTTTCAGTTGTTCTACCTTGCCCTGATGAACCTAATGCTCCATGACCAGAAATGCCTGATGCACCAATCAAAAGAAAATGAGGCAAAGTATCATCTTCAATAAGTTTATTGAATTTTCCATTTGTTTCTAAAGACACCAAAGCAGTTACACCATCTTCTGGTTCGCTTCTTTTTACGAGTTGTATCAAGTGATCATCATATGTGTCAAAGGTGATCCTAAATGTTTGTTGTTCATCACTTAAAATAAGGACTTCGCCATCTAATAATGCTTCGTCATCTTTAGCAAGAGAAAAATAGATGTCGTTATTCTTATCAGAAAGTGATAAAGTAATATCAACAATTCTTCCCGTAAAACTGATCTTAAATCCTGTAGCAGTATAATAGAAATGCTCATTATCATCAATGAGTTGATGTCTACCATACCATGATACATAATCGCTTGCTAAATCCTCTTTTGACAAAGAACTAACTTTAGGATCTGTTGGTATGATTGGTTCTTGTTCGGTTTCGCATCCAGTAAGTATGAACGATGTCAAAAGCAAAATAGCAATCACTAACTTCTTCATTTTTCTAATTGACATTTAATGATCGCTTCACTAATTGCTTTCGTCACATTTTCGTTAAAGACATCAGGGATGATATAATCTTCTTTTAACTCTTCATCAGATACCAATCCTGCTAATGCTTTGCATGCTGCAATTTCCATATCAGTATCTATTTGTTTGACTCTAGCTTGTAATAATCCTTTAAATAATCCAGGGAAAACGAGTGCATTATTAATCTGGTTAGGTATATTGGATATACCAGCACCATATATTCTAGCACCAGCATTAAGTGCAAGATCTCTAGATATCTCAGGCGTTGGATTTGCAAGTGCGAATACAATGGCATCTTTATTCATTGATTGAACCATCGCTTGATTTACAACATTACCAGCACTCACGCCAATAAAAGCATCTGCTTTAGATAGAGCAACACTTAAACTACCTTTAATATCATCTTTATTGGATTTATGAGCTATTTCTATTTGGGCTGAATTTAAGTTTTTATCATCTGGATCTAAAATGCCTGCTTTATCACAAACAATTAAATTCTTAGCTCCAAGGCCTAATAAGAATGTAGAAATTGCAATCCCTGCACTACCAGCACCATTAATAACGATCTTAGCACTTTCTAAATCTTTTTCAACAAGCTTAAGTGCATTTAGAAGTGCCGCACTACATGCAATTGCTGTGCCATGTTGATCATCATGAAAAACAGGAATATCCAACATGCTTCTTAATCTTTTTTCAACTTCAAAACATCTAGGCGCACTAATATCTTCTAGATTGATACCACCAAATGAAGGCGCTAAATAATAAATCGTTTTGACCAATTCATCTACATCTTTTGTGTTAAGTACAATAGGAATCGCATCAATACCAGCAAATCTCTTAAAGATTGCACACTTGCCTTCCATGACTGGAATTGCTGCAAGTGGGCCAATATCCCCTAAGCCTAATACTGCCGTGCCATCACTAATGACAGCGACAGTATTATTTTTAGCCGTTAATTCATAAGCTTCTTCGGGGTGATCTTTAATACTAAGGCAACTGCTTGCTACACCTGGTGTATATACTAATGATAAATCTTTCTTGTTCTTAATATCGAATTTACTTTCAATCGATATTTTACCTTTAAGTTTTTTATGTAATGCCAATGATTCTTCCATTATATCCATACTATCACTGCCTTTCAATATAATATATTCATCTATTCAGTTGTTGTAAATCGATATTCAAGTAATCCGTTTATGCCTACGGTCGTATCTTCAAATAAAATCTTAATACTGACACTACCTGGGCCAGTAAGACCGTATACAAATGTTACGACATTACCTTCTGCGGTTGCTCTTGAATTCGATGTTGTCACTGTATAGTTTTGATGTGTTGCATCAGTTGGAAGAATATTGATGGTAAGCGTTACTATTGTTCCGATAGCTACAGGAATTCTATTTGCACTGTCATTGACATTTGGTAATGTCAGCGTGTCAGCTGTTACAGTAACACTAACAATAGGTATAACTTCTACTGTCGTAAAGCGATATTCAAGTAATCCAGCCACGCCTATCGTTGTATCTTCAAATAGAATCCTAACACTGACGCTACCTGGGCCAGTAAGACCATAAACAAATGTTACCACATTACCTTCAACAGTTGCTCTTGAATTTGATGTTGTCACTGTATAATTTTGATTTGTTGCGGTTGTTGGTAAAATATCAACCACAAAGGTTGCAACAGTTCCTATATCTACTGGAAGTCTATCAAGACTGTCATTGACATTTGGTAATGTAACTGTGTCAGCTGTTACAGTAACGCTGGTAATAGGTATAACTTCTACTGTTGCTGGAATTGTTAAGAAGCGATATTCTAAAGATGCAACACTTGCATCTTCAAAAGTAACAGTGATGCTAACATTACCAGGTCCGGTGTTTCCATAGACGAATGTTACTGTATGACCATCAACCGTAGCTCTTGAATTAGATGAACTGAGCGTAAAGCCTTGATAATCAGCATCTAAAGGTAGAACATCAATGGTAAAGACAACAACAGTATTAATTTCAACTTGATCTCTTACTTCACTATTGTTTGGTTCTGGTAAGGTTAAACTATCTGCAGTTACGGTTACACTTTCAATCATAATATAATTATCAACGGTAACTTCAATGGTATCTGTATAAGCACCATCTCTTGTTGTTACAGTAACTGTTGCAGTACCTGCAGCAATACCCTTAATGACGCCTTCACCTAAGATTTCAACGATTGCATCATCACTTGATGTCCATAAAGTAAATAAGTCAGGAGCATTTGAAGGTGTAACTACATAATCAAGTAATTGTGTAGCACCATATGATAATACAATTGAATCTAATGTAATATCTACACCAGTCACAGTACCTTGTTGCCATAACAAAACACCACTTGAAGCATATTTATTACCAACCATTGTTAAGTCTTCATTTGTAAATTCAGGAAGCATTGGTGAATCATAATCACCTGGAGCCCAAGCGCTACCTGTATTTGAATTTAATAATTCTCTAAAGAATACAGTATTTGCATCATATCCACTAGGAGCAATATCGTAGGTTGTTAATGTTGTCTTAGCGTTTGCTGCAGTCACTTCAAGTCCACCATCATCTTTGATGCTAACATTTGCAAACACATATGTATTCGAGATTGTTCCACCTGTTAATGTTAAACCAACAACACCACCAACAAAGTCTCTAGCACCAATTAAAGCACCACCGACATATGTATTAGTGATTTCTCCGGCATTAATACCTGCAATACCACCAACATAAAGATCGCCATGTACAGATGCAACACCTAAATTATTCACTGAATCACCTAATTCATCTGCTCTAGCTTTATCAATAAACTCTTTAGCGCTTAATGATCTTGCAAATGAACTTTCGGTAATTAATCCTTCATTATAACCAGCAATACCACCAAAGCCAACATTCTTGCCTTCGTTACCATCGCCACTTGTACTATATGCACTTTGTGCAAAGACTCTACCACTTACGATACACTTACTGATCGTACCAAAGTTAAATCCAGTGATACCACCACCAAATGAATAGGTGTTAGAACTCTTTCCACTATTGGCTTGGTTTCCAGCAGGAAGCGTTGCTGTAACAGTCGCATGCTCAATTAAACCATAATTATAAGCTGAAACACCACCAACACCACGGCCAGCTTTGACAGCTCCAGCACCACTGACAATTACATTTCTTATAATTCCGGTTTCGCCATTAAGACCAACAATACCACCAGCACCTGTTGTTGTATCTGTTGTATCAACAACACCAGCAAAAGCTTCTAAGAACCCTTGTAGGGCTGCATTGGTAAGACTTGCTGCGCCTGTGATATTTTCAATTAATCCATGATTCGTATTTGCAATCGCACCAATTGGATAAGCATTACCTTCTTGTGCACTTAATACTGTGGTAGCATCAACGACTAAGTTTCTAACGATACCTGTAGCAGTAATTTCATGGAATAATCCTCCATTACCAGTAAACGATATGGCATGATTGCCACCATCATAAACACCACTGAAACTGATTTGTCGATCATTATTGATTTCAATTGGTTGAGTTAATGTCATTAAGACATCTTTAACTTGTAAAAACGATTTATCAGCAAGTGTATCATCATCTAATAAAGCCAGTAAATCAGAGACTTTGCTTACCATATAAGGATTGGCAACAGTTCCTGCACCGCCTAATAATAATGAATATCTCGTTCCTACTTCTGAACCAGCTTCTACCTTAACAATATAATAACCGCCTTGAGGTATCACTGTTGGCGTAAATGTTACTGTGTCAAGTACATCTGTGTTTTCGATTTCCACAGTACCAGGAACGATAGTATAAGTACTACCTTCTAGGGGTTTAATCGACACAACAAATGTTTGAAGTTCAGCATCTGTTTGTTGCCATACGAGTGTTGATGAGAATAACTCATCAGTTACGTGGATATTTGTTGGTGTAGTAGAAACTTCAATCCATCCAGCAACGAGTGTGATATCTTCAGTAACGATATCAATATTAAAATCCCACACAAATGTACCATTCATCCAATCTCCTGAAAAGAGATAGTTATCTCTTGTAGGATCAGCAGGTTTTGTAACCTTACCACCATTTAGAATGACTTGGTCAGCAACAGCTGTCCCACCACCTGTTTCAAATGAAACCGTATAGGATAGTTCTACTACTGGATCTTTTGTACAACCCACAACTAACCCTAACATTAGTATCATTGCAATGACTAAAATTATTTTTTTCATATTTTTACTTTCCATACATCAAACGTTGCGCTTGATGTATATTCCCAATGGACTATTTGTAGCCCTCAAATATCATTGGAATCTCCTTTTTTTCATTTTTTGTTATTAATGGACTATCTTATCAATATAGTTAATCAAATAGGAATATAGGCAACCGAATTGCTGAGTGCAAATAAAACAAAGATTGCACAAATAATAATTGGTCCTAAATATGAATTACCACTTAATTTATAAAACCATCGATTAAAGAATGGCATCAGGAACATGACCGGTAACAATGTAAATAAAATATTAACGTATAACCATTGTGTCGTTCCATCAGCTAATTCTGTAAAAGCAATCGTTCCAGTTGTCGTAAAAGCATAATATTGAATAAATAGAATGACTGCTAATCCAGCAATATTCATGAATCCTGCTAAAAGTAATTTAACACTTTCTGGTAATTTGCCATGCATCTGACTTCCATTGACTCGAATTGAATTTGAGAAATAGAAGATAAAGAATAGTGGGAAATACATTAGAAGTTGTAAGATAACCTTTAGATTGACATGTCTAGCTGACATGACAAAGATGAGTCGATAGTCAACATGGAATATTCCATAAATAATCGAGAAGAATCCAAAATAAATGAAAATCAC
>CAZPLF010000041.1:0-2248 GCA_964587475.1 uncultured Mariniplasma sp. | reverse complement strand
AATGTAAATGTGAGTTGACTGGCTGGCAGATATGTCAGTGCAGCAAATGCTGCAGAAATGATAAAGACAACGATGTATACAATAAGTCTTGATATACTTCTTTTTTCTGTAATGATGATTGGATCTTGTTTTGACTTCTTAAAGAATGGAATTCGGTAAAAAAGTGACGTTATTGGAATAAGCATAGCAAGCGAACTAACAAGTGATATGGTTGTCAGTACTTCTTTATATGTCCAAACCTGATCAATAGCTCCAATTTCTGGATTACTGAAGTCGAGTGCTATTTCGAAAAATCTGATGATCTTGCTTGTAGCTTCAGTGCTATAAGGTTGGAAGGCATGAATTGTTTCTGTGTTGAACACTTGACGCATATTGCGTAAGTTAGGATTTCCATAAATCTTTTCAATTGCTATTTGTGTGCCATAATCAATGATTGGTAGCCCACCTTTGACTAAACCGGAGTTTACAAAATCATGAGTTTCAGTCATCCATGTCACATCAGATAAGCTTGTACCTTCTGGTGCACTAAGATTGACTTTATTTCTAAATGCGCCTTCATCATAAAGTGCATAATCCATCCCCATGTTACTCTTTGAATATGAGATGTCTGCTGCGATAGATAATACGTAACCACTGATAAATACTGAATGAACTTTACTGATGCCACCATTATTGACTGAATCCTTACCGAAATGAACAGCGGCTTGATAAGCTGCATTTCCTCCTGCAGAGTGTCCTGTAACACCGATATGTGCTTTATCAATAAACGGGTAAACGTCAGGGTTATCATAAACATAATCAATGATATCAAAAGATCCATAGCCTTCAACTGTAGCAATCGCACTGCCTTGGATACCGAGGCTGCTCGATGAGTCGCCTTGACTGTAAGGATCGATATTGATCACAACAAATCCTCTTCTAGCAAACTCTAAAGCAACATGTCCTTGAGTCTCCCTTGAGCGTTGAAAACCGGCAATTACGACAACGAGTGGTGCCTTATGATCTTCTGTTGCTGTTTTTGGTTGATAAAGATCATAAGCGACTGTTTGTCCATCTCTTGCTTCAAAATAAACAGTTGTGATTTCCACATTACCCCAATCATTTTGAATCAAACTAGCAAATAGTGAAGATAGCATAATAACAAAAACCAGGATTATCGTCCATATTCCTGATTTACCAAGCTTTGGTATAAATTTATTTTTTTCTTGTATTTTAGTTTTCAAATCATTTTCTCCCATAAAAAACCTCCCAATTCTATCAATGAAAGCGTTAACACATTTATCATACCAAAAAAAGGAACCATATACTATACGTTCCTTTTCGCATTTATTTATAGGGTATAAATATAATTTATAGCTTTTGCGAACTATGTTTTAGATAATTCACAAACTGAATAGCACCTGGATGTAATTCTGCGTTCTTTCGCCAAATCAATCCGATTTTTAATTTAATCTTTTCTTTGAAAGGTATCCCTACGATCGAAGGGTCTTGTGAATCGACAAGTTCCTTAATCAAAAAGGCACCACCGGCATTAATCTTAACAAAATTGCGAATCACTAAAATCTGGCTTGATACCAAGACAATATTAGGAACCAATCCAATTTCGTTATACATGCTTTTTATCAATCGCGATTGATAAAATCCTTCCCTCATTAAGATAATTGGTTCATTCTGAATATCTTTTATACTTAGAGATTCTTTTTTTGATAGTGGGTTTGATTTCGAAACACAAAACAATAATTCGGTCTCTAAAATGACTTCTCTCTGATAATGTTCGTTTTCACTATCATTAAGGATTGTAAACCCTAAATCCAAAGTGTTATTCATGATCTTATTGCGAACACTTAAAGAGCCTTCTTCCCAAATTTCAAATTTAGCATCTAAGTGTTCAATCATGTATTGATTATAAACTTGGGGAAATAAAAACGATCCAATCATTGGTGGTACACCAATTCTTATCGTTGTTTTTTCATTGGACAAATCATTTAAGTCACGCTCAAAAATGCCAACATTTTCAAGAATGCTCTTCGCTTTCTCATAGAAAAATTCACCATCTTTAGTTAAGATCATGGCGTTATTTTTCCGCTCAAATAACTTTAAGTTATATTCTTTTTCCAAGTGCGTAATCGCAGACGATAAAGCAGGCTGAGTTACAAATAATACTTTACTCGCCAAGCTAAGTGATCCGTGATCACATACAGTAACAAAGTATTTAAGTTGAAGTAGAGTCATGATTATCCTTCCTTAG
>CAZPLF010000040.1:0-9224 GCA_964587475.1 uncultured Mariniplasma sp. | reverse complement strand
AAGAAAATTCAAGGTTACAAAAAGAGAAGCTTACGAAAAAGCAATTTCAATTATGAGAGAAGTAGGTATTCCCGAACCAGAAAAACGATTCACTCAATATCCATTCCAGTTTTCTGGTGGTATGAGACAACGTATCGTTATTGCTATTGCCTTGACGGCAAATCCAGAACTATTGATTTGTGATGAACCAACAACTGCTCTTGATGTTACAATTCAGGGACAAATTTTGAATTTGATCAAAGACATTAAAAAAGAACGTGATTTATCAGTTATTTTCATCACACATGATTTAGGTGTTGTAGCCAACATGGCTGACCGTGTTGCTGTTATGTATGCTGGTAAAATTGTGGAATATGCAACATTAAATGAAATTTTCTATGAACCAAAGCATCCTTATACATGGGCATTGCTTTCAAGTGTCCCAGACTTAGATACTAAAGATAAACTATTATCGATTCCAGGAACACCTCCTGATATGCTCTTTCCTCCAAAAGGAGATGCGTTTGCTGATAGAAATCAATATGCACTTAAAATTGATTTTTATGAAGAACCACCTTTCTTTAAGGTTAGTGACACACATTATGCAGCAACTTGGCTATTACATCCAGATGCACCAGAAATTCCTATGCCTAAAATTATTCAGGATAGAGTTGACCGCTTTAAGATAGAACACACTGAAAATGAAGTTCAAGATAAACTCGATAATGAAAAGATTAGGAAAAAGGCGAATGTAGGTGGCAAAATTGAACACAAATAGAGAAGAAATATTAAAAGTAACGGGGCTTAAACAGTATTTCAAACTGGGCTCTGGAAAAAGTAAAATGTTGAATAAGGCTGTTGATGACATTTCTTTTTCAATCTATAAAGGTGAAGTGTTTTCATTGGTTGGTGAGTCTGGTTGTGGAAAAACAACAACAGGTAGAACAATTATCAAGTTATATCAAGCTACTGGTGGAGAAGTTTATTTCCACGGCACAAGAATTTTTAGTGATATAAGCAAAGAAAAAGCTGATTATAAAGCTAAAATCAGACAAATTAACGAAACCAAAAAGACACTTATTCAACAATTGAATGAGAAAGTTGCAAATCAAGAAATATCAAAAGAAGAAATGAAATCGAAAGTCAATGAAGCAACCGAAGAATTTAATCGAGAAGCTGCAGAAGCGGTCGATATTCTTAAGCGAGCAAAAAGAGACAAAAGATTTGAATCAATCGTTGATGAAAAGATCATTAAGGCAAAAAATCAACTTTCAACATTTCCTGAATATAAGGAAATTGTAGAAAAATACAAACAACTTCATATTACACATACAGAAGAGATAAAAGAGCTTCAAAAGAGTATTAAGAATAGAAAAAATAAGCTTGAATCCTCTAAGCAATCAAGAAATAAAGATGATATTCAAGCGGAAAAAGAAAAGTTTAGCACTTTAGCTGACGATTTAGCGAAGTTGCAAAAAGAACTCAAATTGAATGAAATCAGACAAAAACAGGACATTGCTAAATTAAAATTCAATTTGATCAATAAGAATCGTCTGTTAATGCGTAAGATGCAAATGATTTTCCAAGATCCAATTGCGTCGCTTAATCCAAGAATGACTGTTAAAGAAATTATTGCAGAAGGATTAAGAATTAATGGTGTTAAGAATGAAAAGGAAATTCAAGAACGTGTTGAAGAAGCATTAAAGATCGTAGGACTTGTTCCTGAACATGCAAGTCGTTATCCTCATGAATTTAGTGGTGGACAACGTCAGCGTATTGGTATTGCACGCGCACTTGTTGTTGAACCTACATTCATCATTGCTGATGAACCTATTTCCGCACTAGATGTTTCAATTAGAGCACAGGTTATTAACTTGCTCAATGATTTGCGTGAAACAAGGGGCATTACCATCATGTTTATTGCACATGATTTGTCCGTAGTTAAATACTTCTCAGATCGACTAGCAGTTATGTATTACGGCCATATCGTTGAAATTGGCGATAAGGATTGCATTTTCGATCATCCAATGCACCCATATACACTTTCACTAATGGAATCCATACCATTACCAGATCCAGAGTATGAAAAGCGCAGAGGAAGAACTGTTAGATATAATCCTGCAAAACAGCATGATTATTCTAAAGAAGCACCATCTCTACGTGAAGTTGAACCCAATCATTTTGTTTTATGCAATACTGAAGAGTTCGACAGATATACTGCAAAAATAAAAAGTAAATGAAATATTTTAGATTAGCAATTATCTTTTTTGCTATAATCCTTGTTGCATTCCTTTTACACTTAATGGTTTATAAACAAGATTTCACTTATGCAAATATATCAGATGTTTTGTTTGTAGTAAGCATCATCTTGTTTTTACCATCAGTGGTTGCCATGACAGGTGCTTACCAGTTGTTTCATGGATTCCGCTATGTGTTTAGAGTCATTATTTCACCATCGTTTAAGAGGGAATATCCCAACTTCAAAGATTACAAAGATGAACGAAGCACCGAGATAAAAACGACAATTTTCAAAGAAATACTCATAGCTTCATTCATTCTTATGATAGTTTCTCTTATTTTAGCAAGAGTTGCAATGTCATGAACGACGTAAAAAAAATAAATAGAAAGTTTCTATTTGCATTAATCTTTTTCATCGTCTATATTACAGTTGTTGTGGTTATCTTATCGTCTTTGAATATTTTTATAGCAAATGAGAATATAAGACTAGTCATTGATGTAGTTATCTTGTTTGCATCCTTATTCATTATATCTATGTTCAAAACGAAATTTGATCAATTGACGAATCTTTCTTATATTATCAAGATTAGAGCAAATCAAGCTGGTGCGCTCAACATGAACCATACATTGACATTGGATCGATATAAAGGATTTTTGCAGGGTTTGGATTATGTACTTTATAGTCACGACAAGCAGCATGCTACTTATTATCGTCTCACTAAAGATGTCATCAAAAAAATGTTTAGTAGGCATATGTTGGAAGTGATTGTTGTAGAATTTACGAATTCGGGTTCATTTTATCTTGATATAGTTGATAGCGAAATTGGTAAAATTCAGCAGTTGTACTTGAAAGAACACAAGAAAATTGATCGTATGTTGATTACACAAATCAAAGAAATCGATGAATTAGATGAAAAATCGAGAGATTCAATTAAAGAAATTGTTTTTTTCAAAACAAGAGTTGGCATTATCTCGACAATTAATATAGGCTTACACAAAGCATCAAAGACTGCTGTCATGCTCTACTCTGACACATATAGCCCTAGTTTGTATTATAAACATCATATCGAACAAATTAAAACAATTATTTAATAAAAGCCTTGATCTAATTATAGATTAGGCTTTTTCTATGTGAACTCATAAAAAAAAACCCCTGAATAACCAAGCGATTGGTTTATTCCAAGGATTTCAATTATCAATTAAGAATTTGATTACTTATTTTCAAGTGCAAGTACTTTTTTAGTTCTTACGAATAAAACGACAGATAAGATGAAGGAAAGAAGTGCTGTGGAAACACGATATGATCCTCTTCCTAGTGTAATAAATACCACATTAACGCCAAATAATACGGCAAAGATAACCACACCAATAATACTGATAATCAACAAAAGCTTATAAGTGCTAGTAAAGAATGATCTGGTGCAATCTTGATGGCGTGTTCGGTAAAGTGTGAAAGAAGGGATTAAACCAGGTAAAACAACGGTAAATCCAATAATTGCAACAGCCATTTCAATTGAACCAAGTAAATCGAATCTAAATAAAAATAGATTGATGGATAGAAAGGATGAGATAATCAGTGCTGAAAAAAGTGGGAAAACAAGATTATCAAACAAGAATGGATCATAGGCATGATTAGGTTCATCTACAATTTCCATCTTACCAATTGAAAAGATGCAGAGTTGAAAGATGAGAGCTTCAGCAAATAGAATGATTTCTGAATTAAAACCACTAAATATAGTTGTAATATAAGTCAGTGTCTTATAGTTGATTGCTGAAAGGTCATAGATGAGTGCAGGGTTACCATTGAGAATCCTATCTTTAATAATATCGGCCGTATCCAGTAGCAGAACATACTTATACATGAATAAACTTAAGAAATAAGCTGCAATCATTGCAAACCCAATATAAGCAATAACTTTAAGATTTGATCTTGTTAATTTGAAGTCTTTGTTTTTTAGCCATATGATAAGCACAACAAATAGAAGTAAGAATACCGATGCCTTCATATAGATCAAGATGTCGGGTAGTCCGAAACCTTCAAGTATCGGAGCGATATATATGTTGGTAATGATTGTTAAAATATCAAAAATCAGAATGATACCAGCCATGATTGCAATAACCAATAATTTACCTTTATTTATTCGACTTAACATAGTTAACTCCACCTTTATTATTAATATAATATACTGTATTCATTATGTATTAGGATATCATGAACTAGGGTAAATGTCTATACATTGGAGATATATAGTGCTTAAATTATGGAAAATATATCATATTTCAAGACTAAGAAATATTCCTATAAATTGAGAAAAAAAAGAGACCTCTTGAGAAGGCCCTATTTTTGAATGGCCCTTTTATGAAGATCTTTTATGGATGGCAGTCCAATAAGATCATCAATGCGGAGCGATCGCCTCGTTATTTTTTGGGAGAAAAATATTGAGATGTAATCATTGTTAAATAAAAGGTAACTAGATTACATTTCTATTATAATACACTATGAATGACTTTCATGATTATTTTCATAAAATTTACATTGAAAACGTTTACGAGACAGCTCATTTCTAATTTAGCATATAAATAGCATAATAGAATGAATTGTTATATAATAGATTTGGTTAAATCAAGGAGGTCTATATGGCAAAATTAGAAATTAAAAACCTTCATGTTGGTATTGAAGGAAAAGAAATATTAAAAGGTGTTAATTTAATCGTTAATTCAGGCGAAGTCCATGCAATTATGGGTCCAAATGGGACTGGTAAGTCAACATTAGCTAGTGCACTCATGGGAAGCCCTAAATATGTGGTTACCGAAGGTGAAGCATACTTGGATGGAAAAAGCCTTCTAGAAATGGAAGTTGATGAAAGAGCACGCGCTGGTTTATTTTTAGCTATGCAATATCCAGCTGAAGTACCTGGTGTGACAAATAGTGATTTTATGAGACAAGCGCTAAAGGCAACTTCAAAAAAAGAAGTTGGTTTGTTTGAGTTTGCGCTACAATATGAAAAAGCTGTAGAAGATTTGAAAATGCGTCCAGATTTAGCACATCGCTACCTTAACGAAGGTTTCAGTGGTGGTGAAAGAAAAAGAAATGAAATTCTTCAGCTTAAGGTTTTAAAACCTAAGTTTGCTATCTTGGATGAAATTGATTCAGGGTTAGATGTTGATGCGCTTAAGATTGTTGGAGATAATGTAAACAGTTTGGTAAATGATGACTTTGGTTGTATCTTAATCACACATTACCAAAGAATTTTGGATCATATTACACCAAACTTTGTTCATATCATGATTGATGGTGCGATTGTTTTAACAGGTGGAATGGAATTGATTGAAAAAATAGATCGCAATGGATATATGTGGATTAAGGATGAACTGGGTATTGATTTTGTCGAAGGCGATCAATAATGAAGTCAATCGTTATTAAAAACCATGAGGTCACTTCAAAACTACCTAAAGATTTTATATTTCAAAATCAGCAACTGATTATCCCTAAAAATATCCAATATCAAGATCCAATAATGATTACCATAGAAGATGATAACAATGAGTCTTTTGAAATTATCGTCTCTGAAAATACAAGCATCAAAATTATTTTAGAATTGGCAAGCAAAGATCAAGAAGCCAATCAGTTTAAATTCAGCTTGGTTGCTAAACCAAATAGCCAAGTTAAATATTTATTGGTTAGCGAACTTGAAAGTAAAAAGGCATTGTTAGAGCATTATTTTACAGCAGAAAGAGATGCAAAACTCAATCTGATAGGTGGTTTTGTCAGTAATGTCCTTGATGCGAAAATGCATGTTGATCTAGTTGGAGAAGGCGCTGAGGTTAAGATGCGTGCCATCGCCATTTCATCTGATTCAAATATTCAAAATATCGATGTGCTCATTGTTCATAAAGCACCAGAAACATTTGGTGATATGACCAATATTGGTATTGCCAACAAACAAGGAAAAATCGTCTTAAACGGCGTTGAAAAAATAGAGAAGGGGATGAAGCATGCAAATGCGTTCCAAACCTTAAAAGGAATCATTATGTCCGATCAAGCAATTATTGAGGTCAACCCAATCCTGCTCATTGATGAATATGACGTAAAAGCAGGTCATGGAGCGACGATTGGTAAGATTGAAGAGGATGTTATGTTTTATTTAAGAAGTAGAGGATTGACAAGAGGGGAAGCTGAAAAATTGATTATCAATGGCTTTCTTCGTCCAGTGATTGATGAAATTGATGATGAACCTCTCAAGGAAAGATTTGTAAGCGTCGTAAATTCAAGAATATGATAGACATTGATCGTATTAGAAAAGATTTTCCTATTTACAGCAAGCAATCTAATTTAATCTATTTGGATTCTGCTGCGTCTTCACTCAAACTGAAATCAGTCATTGATCAAGTGGACAGTTACTATCTAACACTTGGTGTTAATGTTCATCGTGGTGCATATGATCTTGCCTATGAGGCAACCAGGTTGTATGAAGAAGCCAGAGAAACTGTTTCACAGTTTATCAATGCGAAATATGAAGAAATCGTCTTCACTAGAGGAACGACTTCATCTTTAAATATGATTGCAGGAACTTATCGTGATATTTTAAAACCGGGTGATGAAATCATTACTAGCGAACTTGAACACCATTCATCATTATTACCTTGGATGGTTACTGCAAAGCATACAGGCGCTAAACTTGTTTATATTCCCTTGACTAAAGAGGGCAGAATTACTGTTGATGCATTCAAATCGGTATTTAATGAAAAGACTAAAATAGTTGCGTTAACACATGTTTCGAATGCTATGGGATATCTGACACCGATTGAAGAAATAGCAAAACTTGCACATCAAAAAAATGCAGTAGTTATTTTAGATGCCGCACAGTCAGCACCTCACATGAAACTTGATGTACAAAAACTGGATGTTGATTTTATGGCTTTTTCAGGACATAAGATGTTTGGTCCCTCAGGAGTTGGTGTGCTTTTTGGTAAAAAAGCATTACTCAATCAGATTGAACCATTCGAATATGGCGGTGAAATGGCCGATGAGGTTAGTAAGGACCAAGCAACCTGGAAAGATGCACCTTTGAAATTTGAAGCCGGTACACCGGTCATTAGCGGTGCTATAGGACTTGCAGAAGCTATTCGATATATCCAATTCATTGGATTTGAATCAATGCACGAGCACACGCATGCCTTGCATCAATATACGTTAGACAAACTCTTAAAAATAGATGGCATCACCATCTATAATGTGAGTAGTGAAAATCCAGTAATCACATTTAATATCGATGGTGTTCACCCTCATGACATAGCAACAATGCTTGATCAAGATGCAGTTTGTGTACGTGCAGGACATCATTGTGCGCAACTCGTTACTAAATTTCTAGGTGTTAATTCCACACTAAGAGCATCTTTTCATTTATATAACAATTATAAGGATTGTGATATTTTCGTCGAAAGTATCATCAAAGCTAAGAATTTTTTTGAAGGATTTTAAGGAGAATTTATGAATATTGAACACTTATACAGACAAGTTATTATGGAACATTATAAAAGCCCTAAAAATAGGGGTTTTGTTGCTGACAATAGTTACTTGACTATCCATTTGAATAATCCTTCATGTGGTGATGAAATGCTTGTTCAATTAAAGGTTGAAGATCATAAGATTACAGATATCAAACATCAAGGAACTGGATGTTCTATATGTTGTTCTTCTGCGAGTGTCATGAGCGAAACACTTAAGGGAAAATCAATGGATGAAGCATTGAAAATCATTCGTGAATTTTACGAGTTGATTAAAGGCTATCCTTTTGATAAGGATGTTCTCATTGGCGATGCGGTTGTTTATCAAGGTGTCGCACAGTTTCCCGCACGTGTGAAGTGTGCAACCTTAGCATGGAAAGCAGCGGAGCAAGGCATTAATAAAATAAAGGAGGATGAGACCAATTGGATGATAATAAAAAGAAAATAGACGCCATTATAGGCGATTATCAATATGGATTTCACACTGAAAACACACCGGTATTTAATACAGGTAAGGGTATCAATGAGGAAATAGTAAGAACCATCAGTAAATACAAGAAAGAACCTAAGTGGATGTTGGATTTCCGCTTAAAAAGCTATAAGAAGTTTCTAGAATTAAAGAATCCTAAATGGGGACCAGATCTATCATTTATCAATTTTGATGAATTCTCATATTTTATCAAAGCGAGTGATCGCGCTGAAACGAGCTGGGATGAAGTTCCTGATAGTATTAAGGAAACTTTTGAAAAATTGGGTATACCTGAAGCAGAAAGAAATTTCCTTTCAGGCGTATCAACACAGTTTGAAAGTGAAGTTGTTTATCACAATACCCAAAAGGAACTTGAATCATTAGGTATCATTTATGTGGATACCGATACTGCACTTAGAGAATATCCAGAACTTGTTAAAAAATATTTTGGCAAAATGGTTCCTTATAGTGATAATAAGTACGCAGCACTTAACTCTGCTGTTTGGAGTGGTGGATCATTTATTTATGTTCCAAAAGGCGTTAAAGTTCCTAAGCCATTACAATCATATTTCAGAATCAATTCAGATCAAATGGGTCAATTCGAAAGAACGTTGATCATCGTTGATGAAGGTGCATATGTCAATTATGTTGAAGGATGCACAGCACCTGTCTATTCAAAAGATTCTCTCCATGCAGCCATCGTTGAAATTGTTGTTGAAAAAAATGCTACATGTCGTTATACAACGATTCAAAACTGGTCAAATAACGTCATTAATCTTGTTACTAAACGCGCATTCGTTTATGAAAATGGCCATATGGAATGGATTGACGGAAATATTGGTAGTAGTGTCAATATGAAATACCCATCATGTATTCTACTTGGCGAAAGAGCAAAAGGAACAACCATTTCTATTGCTTTTGCTGGAAAAGGACAATGGCAGGATACTGGAGCAAAAATGATTCATGTTGCACCAAATACAACATCAACAATTATTTCCAAATCAATTAGTCGTGGTGGTGGAACTGTCAA
>CAZPLF010000039.1:0-9793 GCA_964587475.1 uncultured Mariniplasma sp. | reverse complement strand
GGGAATGGTTATATGGTGAATTATCAGCTGGAAGATATCTAATAGTAAAACAATTTTCCAACCATCGAGGACCAGGCGATTTTGACCATTATTATCTTGCATGTGAGTTTACAATATAGCAATTGATTTGTTAAATTAAGATACTATAATAAACTAAATTTAATTTGTGAGGGAAAAAATATGCTCGATGCTTTGTCTAATCTTTCTATTTTAACTATCATAGTCATTGTCATTGTTATTGCTCCTATATTAACAGGATTAAGAATTGTAATTCAACGATACTTTAATCTCATAATTGAAAAGAAAGTGATTTTCATATATCTGGGGTTTTACATTATTCTGTTATCAACTGTTTTCATACTATTTAGTTATAATTTTTTTGGAGGCGGACCAGTTGCTACATTTTTAATTATGTTTTTAATCCTTACTATAATTGTTGTAGAATATTTTTTGATTTATAAAAAGCATTTTGATTTTGAACCAAGTGAGAAATATATTTTATGTATCAGTATTTCCCATTTATTTGGTTTTATGTTATTAGTTTTGATTTTTAATTTACTGACAATTATTTTTACACTTCTTTATGAATAAGATTAAGGCAAAAGTATGTAAAAAGACTAAAAATCCTTGTGTCTGGAATTCAGTTTTTCCTGAAGCCACACTAATTGATAGTAAAGCCATTAGATGGCTTTATTTTATTTTTTATATCAAATTGAATTGAAGAAAATTCTATCTATTTATCCTAATATAATATGAGGTGATAGATATGAGCATTAAAGCTATGTATATTTTTAAAGGCATTAACCAATTTAATACGTTTTCTAACTTTATTGAACAAAAAAATTGGAAAATAGAAAACCAATTATTAAAAGATAGAGTGGGAAAATATAGAAATGAGGTATTTTTTATAACTTTGTATAATCAGTTTAACGATCAAAAATTAACAATATGGGAACTTAAGCAAGAAGAAATAATTACATGGATAGATACGATATTCTTATTACGAAGAATATTCTTTCAAATATTTAAAAATGGTATCAATGGAGAAAATGTGAGTATTATTATGGAATATCCACTCGTTTTTGGAAATCACATGAGATCAGATTACTTAATTGTATATGATAGATTAATTATTGTTTTGGAATTTGGAATGTTTAATCAAGATGAGAAAAGAAGCGAAGAAAGATATACAAAAAAGCTTCAAGAATCTATAAATTATAGACAAATAATTAGTAATTTAGTCAGCAGAGATCTTAATGTTGTCAATTATGTAATGATTTATAGGCCCGAATTCGATTGGTTTATGAAGAAAGAAATGAGTGATAACATTATTTATAATAATGGAGAAATAGATTTACTCACTAACTTTATTGTTCTTAACATTCATAATCAGGACAATTTAGCAGCTTTTAAACAACTCGAATCTTTAGGTTTAGATAAATAATATAATATTTTAATTGACTTTAATTATGGATATGTTATCATAGAGATAATCAAATAGGTTTGAAATTCAAACAAATTGAAGGAGAAGAAAAAATGAGTGAGAAAATAGGTCTTGTTGTTTGTGGAAATTCTGGTGTAGATTATTTGAAAATGGACTACCCTGTAAGATTAATTAGATCAACTCTTAATCTTGGTGGAAAAGAATATGAAGATTATATTGATATACAGGCAAAAGAATTTTATGATATTATAGTAAATAATCCCGATATTGATGTTTCCACATCACAAACTTCAACCGGAAAAATTGCGAGTGTATATGAAGAGTTAAGAGATGAAGGTTATACAGATATCATTGTTGTTGTTATTTCATCAAAATTAAGTGGTACTTACCAGGGAGCGATTCTTGCTAAGGAAATGGTTCCAGGTGTAAATATCTATGTCATTGATTCTAGAACTGTCTCATATGGTGAAGCATATTTAGTTATCGAAGCAATAAAAATGATAAAAACAGGCAGCAAAACTCGAGATATCATTGATAAGCTAGAAAAAATAAGAGATAATATATACATATATGTTTTGGTAGACACTCTAAAATATCTCGTAAAGAATGGTAGATTATCTGCAACAAGTGGATTTTTAGGAACACTTCTAAAGATTAAGCCACTTTTATATATCCAAAAAGATGGCAGTTTGGTACCTTATGAAAAAATAAGAACAACAAATAAGGCTCAGCACAGACTTATTGAAATAATTCATCACGATATTGAAGGTAAAAATGTTATAATGTTTATAGTTTATACAAATAATGAAGATAAAGCACTAGAAATTCGTCATCAGATCTTAGCAATTAGACCTGATATAACAATTGAAGTGGTTCCGCTTACCCCTGTTGTTGGGGCACATGCTGGTCCAGGAACACTGGGTGTAGGATACATAGTAATCTAAAGAGAGGGAGTGCACTGAATGGTTTCTCCAAAGCAAGTTATCAACGAATTGCTTGTTGATGTATTTAATCAAATATTGAGTATTGAAGGTATTACTTTAAAACAAAGAGGTGTTAAATTATCAATGACTGAAGTTCATGTCCTTGAAGCCATTAGGAATTGCGAGATTCCAACAATGGGTAGTGTTGCTCATAAATTACGCGTTACTTTAGGAACACTTACAACATCGATTAATGTTTTAGTCAAAAAAAACTTTGTATCGAGATATAGAGATGAGAATGATAGAAGAAAAGTTTTCTTGCAACTTAACGAATCAGCCATAGAGGTATTAAAAGTACACGATGAATTTCATGATGAAATGATTGTATCTTTGTTTAAAGACTTAGAACTTGAAAAAGATGAAGTTTTGATGAAATCATTGGAAAATATAAGTCAATATTTTAAGCAGAAATATTGAAAAGATTAATTATATGAGCATCCCTAGGGATGCTTTTTTTATATATTTTCACATTTCGTCTTGATTTATTAATTAGATAATGTATAATAACCATAATGGTTTAAATTTGAGGGCGGGGTGGGTCTTTTGCCAAAGTATGTATTTTTGGAATGATGTTTGAAGAACAAATATCAAATTTGGTCTTTTTTTATTGCCTAAAATGCATTTGATTGAAAATACGAAAGCTATAAATTAGCTCACTGTAAAAATAGTATTTAATGTTGCGAAATCTATAGATAGTATAAATCCCAATGAATTCATATAGAGCCGCTGAATATATAGTAATTAGGCAAGTGTTTTGGCAGTTGTAGTTGACCCTGAAGTATGAATTATTTGAGGAGGAGTGTAAACGGGGAACTCTCACTGGATTTATCAATCAATACCTAAACATACTGAATTTTCAATATATAAAGGCCTTTCTAATAATCAAAAACTTGGAGTATTACTTAATTATAGGTATTGCATTTTAAATAAATAAACTAATATAGAGGTAAGAAAATGAGAGGGGATAGCTACAGAAAGATAAGAAGTAGAGTCATTTATGGCACTATTGCTGTTGGGAATATTGTATATTTTAATATAAAAAAGGAATCCAACAGAGTAAAGAATATAGAACTTAAAACGTTATTTGATGAGTTAAATGATAACACAATTGATGAGTATATACAGTATAGGGAAATAAAACTCCAAGTAAGCGAAAATATTGAACGCATTGATGAGATATTGGATTTCATTTATTTCACATTCGATACTGGTGTAATTAGGCGTAATTTTGTTAGATATGTACATGAAAAAAAGTACGATGTACCAAGGGCTTTTTATGAAGCATTTAATAAGTTTATAAATAGCTCAAAATATATAATTCCCGTAGAATTGCTATGCAAAAAAGAAGAGATTAGTTTTTTCATTAATGAATTGAAATCAAGATTAATCACTAGATATGAAAGTGTTATGTTACAACGTTTGATAAGAAATATCGACTTCGATTTTATTTTATACACCGAGGAATTCAAAAAGGAATATTTTTATAACTTGCCTAAACAAATACAGGGAATTATTTGCAAGAATTGTAAGGATGAAAATTTGGCATTCTCTTTTACTCATGAGTTTGAACTTCCACTCGCTATTCATGATTTTGAATTTCAAGAGAATTCTCTAGTAATTATCGATGGAATAGATAAAATTGTGATAGTAGATCCATCGGTGGATATTGAAAATCAATATAAAGAAAAATTACGTGAATATACATATACCATTGGCGAAGATTCCAGCTATTCTCCATCGAAAATCAATATTTACGCACCAATGGTAGATTCAAGAATTTTTGATAAAGTTGCATATGGAAATTGGTATACAGGTGTTGCTCCATTTAAAACAGAATTCATTTACTCAACCAAAGGAACTCTACCATCATATAAAGAGCAGTATGATTTGTTTCACCATATGTTTATTGTTATGAAGGATAAAGAAGTATATATAAGAATTCCAGATTTTCGTCCAGAAAGACCAACTGAACTTCTTGGCGAAATATTCACAGATACAGATACATTTGATCAATTCACGGAATTATTTCAGACAAATATGCTTGCTATTGCTAATGCATCTAGAGATACTGGGAAACAAGTTAATATGTTGGTTCCTATGATACGCATGAGTTCAGAAATATCTTTTTGGAGAAGAGAGATAGAATCTGTTTTTGAGTATTGTAAACTGAGTAATGTCAAGATTGGTATTATGTTTGAAACTGGATCAGCTTATGATTATTATGAAGAATATAAAGGAATGGATTTTGTAATTATTGGGCTAAACGATTTGGTAGAGGAAATTTCTGATGATTATGATCGTTATAGTCATATGTCAAAAGAAGAAATCATTGAAGCATTTTGGCCAAATCTTCGTGATTTACATCAATATTTCCGTAGTTATATGTTACAAACTAAACATATTTTAGCTGGAAATTTCTTATCAAATCCAGAAGTTTTTCGTAAGTTTCTTAAATCTGGATTTAGAGATTTTTCTATAAGAGCAAGCGAAATAAAGTTAATTGAAAAAGTATTAACCGAGCATAACGAAACTAGAGGGATGTTTATTGGAGTTGCCGCAGCTAGAGAAGCTGATAAAGAACGACGAAGAATCAAAGTCATTCTAAGAAATAAAAGAGAAAGAGAAGAAAAAAATAAAAGAGCTGCAAACAAATTACGTAAGAAGTTAGAAAAAGAACAAAAGATAAGAGATCAAAACAAAGAAAAACGAGAAGAAGTACTTAAAACTCTTTTAACAAAAAACAAAAAGAATAATAATGATGATGAAAATAATGAAAATGATTAAAATATTAGGGTAAAAGCACTAAAAGGGTTGCTTTTCCCCTTTTATTCATATATAATAATACACGCTCGTGTGAAAACGTGAGCAAGGCTGTGAAATGGAAGGTTGTTGACACACGGATAGCCGTTGTCTACGTGTTGAGTTTTTCCGTGGAGCAAGTCTATACAGGATTATAGGCGAAAGGAGCTATTAAAATGGCAAAAGATGTAATTAAGATTCGTTTAAAGGCATACGATCACAGATTACTTGATCAAGCTGCAAAAAAGATTGTTGACAGTGCACTTAGAACCGGAGCAACAGTTCAAGGTCCAATTCCTCTTCCAACTGAAAAGGAAATATTTACAGTCTTACGTTCACCACACGTAAATAAAGATTCACGTGAACAATTTGAACGCAGAACGCACAAAAGATTAATTCAAATCATTGATCCAAACCCAAAAACAATCAGTGCATTAATGGATATCGATCTACCATCAGGTATTGATATCGTATTGAAAAAGTAATTAAGTAGAGAAAGAGGTTAAAATATGGCCAAAGGAATCTTAGGTAGAAAACTAGGAATGACACAAATTTTCGATGAAAATGGTGTTCTAGTTCCAGTTACCGTTATAGACGTGGCTGACAATGTAGTTCTACAACAAAAGACTATCGAAACAGATGGTTATGTAGCAACTCAAGTTGGTTTTGAAACTAAACGGGACAAATTAAGTAACAAGCCTGAACAAGGGCACGTGAAAAAAGCTAACACAGCACCTAAGCGCTTCATTAGAGAAATCCGCTTTAAAGAAGAGCTTAAAAATGAATTGGTGGATTTAGCAATCGGTGACCTTGTTAAAAATGAATTATTTCAAGTCGGTGAAGATATCGACGTCACAGGCACTTCAAAGGGTAAAGGCTTTGCCGGATCCATTAAGAGACACAATCAAAGTCGCGGACCAATGACTCACGGTTCGAGATATCATCGCAGACCTGGTTCAATGGGACCAATCAAAGGTAAGCTCAAAGGTAAAAATTTACCTGGGCATATGGGTGCTGAACAAGTTACCATTCAAAACCTCAAGGTTGTAGGTGTAGATGTGGAAAATCAACTACTATTAATTAGCGGAAGCGTTCCAGGACCTCAAAAAGGACTTGTAATTGTAAGATCTGCTGTTAAGAGTGGTAAATAAGGAGGGTTAATTATGCCAAATGTAAACTTATTAAATCAAGCAGGTAGTAAAGTTGCTGAGCTAACCCTATCAGATTATGTCTTTGGTATTGAACCACATCAACAAGTATTATACGATGTAGTGAATGCACAAAGAGCTGCAATGAGACATGGTACTCACGATGTTAAAAATCGTGGTGAAGTATCAGGTGGTGGTAAAAAACCATGGCGTCAAAAAGGAACTGGTCGTGCTCGTCAAGGGTCAATACGTTCTCCACAATGGCGTAAAGGTGGTGTCGTCTTTGGACCAACACCTAGAAGTTATGCAGTAAAAATGAATCAAAAGGTTCGTCAGCTAGCATTGAGATCCGCTTTATCATATCATGCAGCAAACGGTCAATTAAAAGTTGTTGAAGCTTTAAATATCGAATCACCAAAAACTAAGTTATTCCAAGAATTACTTAATTCATTAGGAATTGAAGGCAAAACTCTTGTCGTAGCACAAACTTTTGGAGATAACGAACTTTTAGCAGCAAGAAACATTCCAACAATTGCTTTTTCACAAGTTAGTCATGTCAGCGTTTATGACATTCTAAATTGTAAAAACTTATTGTTAACAAAGGATGCTGTTGAAACTTTAGAGGAGGTATTGGGCAATGACTAAATATTATGACATTATCAAAGCTCCAATCATTACTGAACAATCAACAAAACTTATTGAAAGTCAAAATAGATATACCTTTAAGGTCGACAGAAAATCTAACAAAGTCGAAATCAAAAAGGCAATCGAAGCAATTTTCAATGTCAAAGTATTATCAGTAAATACAATTAATGTATTGCCTAAATTCAAGAGAATGGGCAAATATGAAGGATACAAGTCTGCTTATAAAAAAGCAGTTGTTAAACTGGCTGAAGGTCAAAAGATTGACGCCTTCACAGTATAAGTGAAATATTAGAGGAGGTTTAACCAAAATGGCGGTTAAAGTATACAAAGCGACAACGAATGGTCGTCGCAACATGAGTGTATTAACATACGAAGAAATTACAACATCTACTCCTGAAAAATCACTACTAGAGCCATCTTCTCGCACCGGTGGAAGAAATAACCAAGGTAAGATTACCGTACGTCACATAGGTGGCGGTGCAAAAAGAAAGTATCGTGTAATTGATTTTAAACGTAATAAAGACAATATTATTGGTAAGGTAGCTACAATTGAGTATGATCCAAACCGTACTGCAAATATTGCTTTAATTAACTACGTAGATGGTGAAAAGAGATATATACTTGCACCAAAAGGTTTAGAAGTTGGAACTGAAATAGTTTCTGGCAACCAAGTAGATATCAAAACTGGTAACGCATTACCAATTATGAATATCCCAGTAGGTACAATTATTCATAACATTGAACTTTCACCTGGTAGAGGTGGACAAGTTGCAAGAAGTGCTGGAGCTTCAGCCCAAATTCTTGGACGTGAAGACAAATATGTTCTAGTTCGTTTGCAATCCAGTGAAGTACGTAAGATTCTAGGCACATGCCGTGCAACAATCGGTGTTGTCGGAAATGAATCCTATGAACTTGTAAACATCGGTAAAGCAGGAAGAACAAGACATATGGGCGTTCGCCCAACCGTACGTGGTTCTGCAATGAATCCTAACGATCACCCACATGGTGGTGGTGAAGGAAGAACACCAATCGGCAGAAAATCACCAATGACCCCTTGGGGTAAGAAGGGTCGCGGAGTTAAGACTCGCGATCATAAGAAAGCGTCAAACGACTTGATTATTCGTCGTCGCACGAAGTAGGAGGAAAATTATGGCACGTTCAGTTAAAAAAGGACCATTTTGTGATGATCACTTATTAATTAAGGTTCAAAAACAAAATGCAGCAAACGAAAACAAAGTGATCCAAACTTGGTCACGTCGTTCAACGGTTTTCCCTGATTTCGTTGGACACACAGTTGCCGTTTATAACGGTAAATCACATGTACCCGTATATATTACTGAAGATATGGTTGGACACAAATTTGGCGAATTTGCACCAACCCGTACATATCATGGACATGGTAAAGATGATAAGAAAGCTAAAAAGAAGTAATTGGAGGAGATATGATGGAAACTAAAGCTATAGCTAAAACCGTTCGCATTGCTCCAAGAAAGGTAAGATTGGTCATTGACCTAATCCGCGGTAAGGATATTAAAGAAGCGCAAGCAATTTTAATGTTTACACCTCGCGGAGCCTCACCAATTATTTTGAAGGTATTGAACAGCGCTGTCGCTAACGCTGAACATAACAACAATGCAAATGTAGAAAACCTATTTGTTAAAGAGGTTTATGTAAATGAAGGTGTGCGCCTAAAGAGACTATTGCCTAGAGCAAAAGGTCAAGGTGACATCATAAAGAAGAGAACTAGCCACATTACTGTCGTCGTGGCAGATAAAGAGTAGAGGTGAAGAGACATGGGTCAAAAAGTTAATCCAATTGGTATGCGTCTTGGCATCATTCGTACTTGGGACTCAAAATGGTATGCTGAAAAAACAGCAGTACCTGCCCTCGTTAAGGAAGATGAACTAATTCGTAGATACCTTAATGATTTTTATAAAAAAGCCGCTGTTTCTCACATCGAAATCGAACGCTTAAAAGGTAAAGGTGGTAAAGACCGTGTGAAAATCACGATACATACTGCTAAACCTGGTATCGTAATCGGCCGTGATGCTGAAACAAAGAAGAAAACAGTCGCTAGTTTAGAAAAACTAACAAAAAAAGAAATCGTATTTAATGTCGTTGAAGTTAAACGTCCTGAACGCGTTGCAGAACTTGTTGCACAAAGTATTGCAGAACAACTTGAAAACCGCGCATCATTCAGACGTGTACAGAAAATTGCTATGCAACGTGCACTTAAATCAGGAGCAAAAGGTTGTAAAACCCTCGTTTCTGGACGTTTAGGTGGAGCAGAAATCGCTCGTAGTGAAGGATATTCAGATGGACAAGTTCCTCTACATACACTTCGCGCTGATATTGATTATGCAACAGCTGAAGCAAATACAACCTATGGTATTCTTGGTATTAAAGTTTGGATCTATAATGGAGAAGTTCTTCCAGGACAAACGCGCGAAGAAAACCTTAGAAAGCAAGATGAGAGAGCGCCACGTCAAGATAGAAGACCACGTCGCAACAATCCTCGTGACAACAAGGGAGGCAAATAATTATGTTAATGCCTAAGAGAACAAAATTCCGTCGTCCTCATCGCGTAAGTTATGAAGGTGCAGTTAAGGGAAGAAATGAAATTCTGAACGGAGACTTTGCTTTAGTTGCTTCAGAAGGCGCTTGGATTACAAATCGTCAAATAGAAGCAGCGCGTATTGCGATGACAAGACATATGAAGAGATTAGGGAAAGTATGGATTAATATCTTCCCACACTTAGCTAAAACTAAGAAAC
>CAZPLF010000038.1:0-10191 GCA_964587475.1 uncultured Mariniplasma sp. | reverse complement strand
AGCACTTCAGCGCCGAAGATAGTTCCAAGGAGCAAAAATAGGACGTTGCCAGGCAAATCTTACTTATTATAAAATTAAATGTGTCGCCAAACCGATGTGCCTACATAGCTCAGTTGGTTAGAGCACCTGACTGTTAATCAGGGGGTCCCAGGTTCGAGTCCTGGTGTGGGCGCCACGTACAAACGCAAACGGCACTAGCCGTTTTTTTATTTTATTCATCATCAGATTAATCATTAATATCTTCATAAATCTTTCATTTATCTTAATTTTCTATCAAACTGTATTTATAGATGTATAATCATAATATAATAACAACATGAAAAACATAGTGTTGATCTTGAGGAGGTACGTTGTGATTACGAAAAAAGTATTTTTGGATTTATGTATTTTTATGATCATTCTAGGTGTTATTGTTGGATTGATTTTCCCATTTTACTCTTTGATGCTCGGAACACCTAGTTCTTATGTGTTAACGCCTTTATTTATGCTGTCATCGGTAGCTGCTGGTGTTTTTGTTGGGTTCTTCAACTATTTTTTAGCTAAAAGAATTGTTGGTAGAAGGGTTCGTATCCTAGCTGATCGAATGAATAAGATTAAAGATATCATTTCAGAGCGCAATGAAAGTTCATCATATATTGATTGTGAGGATGCAAATTGTAGAATTGATGTTGATTCAGAAGATGAATTGGGTGAAGCTGCGAGAGCATTCAATGCTTTGGTTGCATCTTTATCTGTTTCATATAAAACAGAAAATAGTTTAAAAATATTTAATAAAACAATATCCAGTCGTCTTGAACTTAATCTTCTATGTGATGCTGCACTCAATCAAATCGTTGAACATAGCAATTCTGCTGGCGGCATGATTATAGTTGATCAAAATGGTTCTCTAGAAATCACTTCACACCGTGGCATTAAAGAAAATAAAGAAATCCTAAATCATGAAATCATCTGGAGAGTTCTAAAGACTACCAAAGCGGAATCCATTCAACTGCCATCTGATATTATTATTGATGGTGTATTGGTAACTTATCAACCAAAAGAAATTTTGTTTGTTCCAATTGTATATAAAGATATTTGTTTAGGTATTATCTTACTTGCTTCTACTGAGATTTATGGCGAACAAGTCAAAAGTGATATCCAATTGTTAAATAGTAGTTTTGCATTGGCTTTGAAAAATGCTTTGAGCTATAATCAACTTCAAGAATTAGCTGCTAATGACCCGCTTACAAACATCTTCAATCGTCGTTTTGGTATGATGAGACTAGAAGAAGAATATAATAGGTCTATTCGAATGAATATTCCACTAGGAGTTTTTATTGCTGATATTGACTTCTTTAAAAATGTAAATGATACATATGGTCATACTGTTGGAGATCGTGTTTTGATACTTGTTTCTAAAATAGCAAAACAAGCACTTAGAGAAGGTGACATCTTCATCAGGTATGGTGGCGAAGAATTTATGGCAATTCTTCCAGGTGCATCTACACAGGATATCGGGTTAGTTGCTGAACGCTTTAGACGAATGGTTCAGGAATCTGTTCTACAGCATTTGAATCAGGAGATTAAAGTCACGATTAGCATTGGTATCACATCTTATCCAGAAAATGATGCATCCAAGATAGAAGATTTGATTGAAAAAGCTGATCACTCACTCTATAAAGCAAAAGAGACGGGCAGAAATAAAGTAGTATAATAAAAAAATAACTCTTTCTCTAGATTCTAGGGAAAGAGTTTTTTTGACTTAATTAAATAAAAATTTTAATATGGGATCAATTTCAGCTAGGATGGGTACGATAATCAGTGATACAATGCTCATCAACTTAATTAATATATCCATAGATGGCCCTGCTGTGTCCTTAAAAGGATCTCCAACAGTATCTCCAGTAACTGCAGCTTTGTGTGCTTCAGAGCCTTTACCGCCTAAATTTCCTTCTTCAATATGCTTTTTAGCATTATCCCAAGCACCACCTGAATTAGCCATGAATACTGCTAACATGATTGCTGAGACCAAACCACCAACCAGCATACCACCTAGTCCTTCAGCGCCTAGAAAGACACCAGCAATGATAGGTGAGAAAACAGCAATCATTGCTGGTAATATCATTTCTCTTAAGGCTGCTTTTGTTGAGATATCAACGCATTTAGCATAATTTGGCAATGATGTGCCTAACATAATACCTGGGTCTTCATAAAATTGAGCTCTGACTTCTTCAATCATTTTGTTTGCTGCTTTACCAACAGATTTAATGACAAGAGCAGTAAATAAATAAGGAAGCATTGCACCTATAAAGAGACCAACCATGACACCCGGTTGTAAAATATCAATACCAGTACCTTCTGATAATCCAGCTGATTTTTCAAATGCAAAGAACAGACCAACGCTAGTAAGTGCTGCTGAACCTATACAAAAACCTTTACCAATAGCTGCAGTCGTATTACCCACTGAGTCCAGTTTATCGGTTATTTTTCTGACGCCTTCATCTAATTTACTCATTTGAGCAATACCTCCAGCATTATCTGCTATTGGACCGTACGCATCAACTGAGATGGTTATACCTGCAGTTGAAAGCATTCCAACAGCAGCTAAGGCAATTCCGTACATATCATTTGTAAATAGATAAGAGATAACAATACCTGCAACTAATATCATCACGGTCAAAAAGGTTGATAACATACCTACAGCAAAACCAGAAATAACGTTTGTTGCATGTCCTGTCTTTGATTGATGTACAATCTCTTTAACGTGTTTATAATCACCAGATGTATAATATTCAGCTATAAAACCAATACCTACTCCAACAATTAATCCTGTAGCAACAGCACCAAAAGTTCCCCATGCTCTACCACCATCAAAGATGATCTGACTGAAAATTAGACTAGCTACAAGCATAATACCTGCAGCAACATAAGTTGAAACACTTAGAGCAAATTGAGGGTTATTCCAGTTTTTAGCTCTAACAAACCAAACTGCAGCTACTGCAGCTAGTGTACCTACGCCAGCAATAAGCAATGGGAAAATGACGGAACCAATAATATTTGATAAAATTGAATCTGTCATAATTGTTGTACCTTCTATGACATGATGAGGAGTAAATGAAACAAAAGCATATAATCCAAGTGTCAATGCTGATATGATAGAACCAACATATGATTCAGTTAAGTCAGAACCCATACCTGCTACGTCACCGACATTATCACCAACATTATCAGCAATAACTGCAGGATTTCTTGGGTCATCTTCGGGTATTCCTGATTCAACTTTTCCGACTAAATCTGCACCAACATCTGCAGCTTTTGTAAATATACCACCACCGACGCGTCCAAATAAAGCGATTAAGGATGCTCCTAATCCATAACCGGTGACTGTATTAACAGCGTGTGTTAAAGCGATATATTGTTCCTTCGGATCTATACTATTTCCACCATAAGCCCAATAAAAAATAAAAAAGAGCACAGTTAGCCCGAATAGTCCTAGTCCAACGACTGTTATACCTAAGACTGAACCTCCGGAAAACGCTGCTCTTAGAGCGCCAGGCATACCTTTTGTATTAGCAGCAGATGCAGTTCTCGCATTTGCTTTAGTAGCTGTGTGCATACCTATCCAACCAGCTAAACCTGAAAATAAAGCACCAACCAAAAATGCAATTGCTGAACGCCAACCTACACCCTCTGCTCCTTTTAAAGCTGGAATGAATTCAGTTAAGCTAAGCATAGCAGCAACACCTAAGGCAAAGTATACGATAATACGATACTGCCTTTTCATAAATGCCATAGCTCCCTCATGTATATAAGATGAGATTGCTTCTATGCGTTCATGATTGACCTCCATTCTTATGACTTTACGATAAAGAACAAATGCATACAACAAAGCGATTAAAGCTGAAATAGCTGCAATACCGACAAAAATGGTTGTAGTAGAAAATTGGTTAAATAGCATTGGTTTTCTCCCTTTCATTATGTTTGGTTATAAAGTATATTCAGTTGTTTTCATTGTTGAAATATATATTTTTATTGTAACATAAAATTAAATAAATAAGAAACAGGATTTTCATTATGCACTAATAAAAAAAACATAATGATTTTTAAATCATCATGTTATGATAAATTTTATCGAAGCAATAGTCGTAAACTGTTTAAAATAACTAAGATTGTCGAAGATTCATGAGCTACTACACCAATCGTAATAGAGAAACTTGTAAACATTGGAATTTGAAATGCGCCTAAAATATTACTTAGCATTAAGAAGGTAATGACACTTACTGAGAAAATAACATTTTGTAACGTGATTCTTCGCATCCGCTTAGCCAAACTAATAATCTTAGGCAAGTTCTCTAATTTGTCGTTCATGAAAATGATGTCTGCTGTTTCCAGTGAAACATCTGTTCCAGTTCCCATGGCAACACTGATATCTGCAATTGCTAAAGCTGGAGCATCATTGATGCCATCGCCTATCATCATCACTTTACCAACCGTTTGCTGAAGTTCTTTAATCTTCTTGACCTTATCTTCAGGAAAACAATCTGCTTCAAAACTATCAACACCAGCTTCTCTAGCAATAGCAGCAGCAGTAAACTTATGATCACCAGTCAATAAAATGGATTGAATACCCAAATTTTTAAGTGCAAGCATAACGTCCTTAACATTTTCACGGATTGTATCCATCAATGCTGCAAAACCTACCATTTCACCATTTTTAATAATGGAAATGATACTGTGGCCGAGTCCTGTACAACGATCTAGTTTTTCTTGCATTTCAGGGTGTAATGTATGATCAAAACGACCGATTTGCCAAATATTACCATCAAATTTAGCTTGCATACCTCGGCCTGAAACTTCTGTTGTTTCAATATCTGCAAGTAAATATTTTTCATCTAAAGACTCAACAATTGCTTTAGCCAGTGGATGTTCTGACTGTTTTTCTAGTGTATAAAGAATTGATAATACTTTTTCTTTATCAAGTGCACTGATGGTTTCAATACGAACAACCTTAGGCACACCTGTAGTAATAGTTCCAGTTTTATCGAAAACAACTGCTTTTAATCCTATGAGTTCTTCTAAATGTTTACCACCTTTGATTAATATGCGATGATGAGCTGCATTTGACAATGATGACAGCATCGCTGGAGTAATAGAAGCCACAAGGGCACAAGGAGATCCAACTACTAAAACAATGATTCCTCTATAGAACGCCTCAGAACTGGTTAACCATCCCAACATTGGAGGTACTAACATAAATAGAATTGCAATGAGAATAACTACATAAACGTAATATCTTTCAATTTTATCTATGAGCGTCTGTGATTCTGTTTTTTCTTCCTGAGCGTTTTTTACAAAATCAATAATTTTTTGTACAACTGATTCGCTAGGATCTTTAGATGTTTCAACGATGATAGTTGCTTCAATATTAATCGATCCAGCATAGACAAAATCTTTTACACCGCGGTAGACTGGCACAAATTCTCCTGTAATTGCTGCTTGATTTAATGAAGTAGAGCCTGTAATAATGTTTCCATCAACAGGAACCATCTGACCAACTTTGACAATAACACGATCTTTAACCTTTATATCGGCAAGTTGAATTTCTCTTTCTTTGCCATTTTCATAGAGTAAAGCAGTTTGTGGTGCTAGTTTTAATAAACTCGTGAGAGCTTTTTCACTTTTTGAAGTTGCATATGATTCTAATACGCCACTTATAGAAAAAATAAGAATTAGAATTGCACCTTCAGAGTAATTTCCTACTATAAACGCGCCAAGCGCAGCTAAAATCATTAATATTTCAACATTGAGTGCTTTATTTTTTATTGTTGCAAGAACACCTTCTTTTGCTTTTGCAAATCCTCCAACTATAAAGGAAAGAGCAAATAAGACGACTACAATTAAGGCGTCAGGTGCAATTAATTTGCTAAGGATAAAGGCAGCAATAATAAAGATTATAGATAAACTGACTGCTACCGTTTCAAAAATGAGTTGCTTCTTAGTCATAGAGACCTCCTAATGTATGTTTTGATACATATGTATTATAGCAAACTTTCAAATTAAATTATAAATAAATGCTCTTTTTATTATAAATACGCCCCTTATTTATAAAGAGAATAATTTTATTGCAATATGATATACTAAAGATGAACAAAAATATAAAATTGGTGAACATATGAAATATGAATGGATTGATGATTATTGTTTGAGTAAACAAGGTGTGATTAAAGATTTTAAGATGGAGTGGGAAGCATCACGGTTTTTAATTGGTGCTAAAATGTTTGTCATGATGGGTTTCAATAAGGAGAAACAAGAGATCATCAGCCTCAAACTCAATCCAGAATATGGTCTTTTATTAAGAAGTGAATATGATGATATTAAACCCGGTTACTATTTAAACAAAGATCATTGGAATTCTATCAATTTAAATGGAAATCTTCCAGACGATTTATTAAAAGAACTGATTGATCAATCATATCAACTGGTTATCAATACATTTTCAAAGAAACAGCAAGAAAAAATAAGAAATAAATCAACATAAACGATGAATAAATAAAGAATTTGTTTAGATTTTTGATATACTATTTAGGAGGAGATGAATGCAATGAATTATATCTATGAAAATAATAAAATATATGTTAATGATGAAAACGGAAAGATGATAGTTAATGCGACATTCCCATTTATTTCCGAAGGTGTCGTAGTTGTTGATCATACTTTTGTTGACCCACAGCTCAGAGGTCAAGGTATTGCTAGCCAGCTGATGCATGAAGTTTATAAGCATGCAAAGCATCTAGGATACAAAGTTGTAGCTACTTGTCCTTATGCTGTTGTTTGGTTCAAAAAGCACAAGGAATTTAATGATATTATCGACGAAGAGATTCAAGCACATCTGGCTCCTGAATGTCAGATATAATAGGGGATTATAACATGAATAAGCCATTATTGATTTTAGTCTCAGGTGGTTCTGCATCTGGAAAAAGCACCGTAGTACAAGAAATTCTTGAAAGAGCTGGTTTGAATGATGTTTTAATCATCAAGCACGATGATTATTACCTTGATCAAACGCACTTACCTCTTGAAGAAAGATATAAAATGAATTATGACCATCCGAGCTCACTCGACAATGAGCTTCTTTATGCTCATTTAAAGAAATTATTGAAAGGTGAATCAATCGATAAACCTATCTATGATTTTGATATCTATACAAGAAATGAAAAAACTGAAGTTATTGTACCAAAACCAATCATTATTATCGAAGGTATATTAATTTTAGAAAATGAAAAAATTAGAAATTTATCAGACATAAGTTTATTTGTTGAATTAGATGATGATACAAGATTTATCAGACGCATGTTGCGAGATATGAAAGAAAGAGGTCGTTCTTTAGAAAGCATTATCTCACAATATGAGCGCACAGTTAAGCCAATGTTTCACAAATATATCAAACCGACCAAGCGATATGCGGACGTAATTATTCCAAACGATAGAAAGCATGACATTGCGGTTGATTTAATTGTTACTAAAATTAAGCAGATTTTAGGTGAGCGTTCATGATATTAGTTGTCGCTGCTATGCAAGAAGAAGTTAAATTTTTCTATCAGGAAAATTTACCAGAGGTAAAGATTTTACTTACCGGTGTTGGCAAAGTGAATGCTTCGATGATTTTAGCTGATTATTTGGCTGCTCATCAAGTAAGTGCAATCTATAATCTGGGTTTTGCAGGTGCAACACAACCATTTGAGGTTGGAGACCTGGTTCTAATTAATGATGCAGCATACCATGATTTTGATTTATCTCTTTTTGGATATGAAAAAGGACAAGTACCGGGATATCCTAAGAAATTTATTTCGAATCATCAGTTGGTTCAGAATATTAAAAATATTATACCTGAAATTAAAACTGGACATTTATTGACAGGAGATTATTTCATGACACAGCACCAAGAAGAAGCCTGTATTTTGGATATGGAAGGTGCTGCACTTTATCAAGTCGCATTTAAAAAAGAAATTCCTATTGTAAGTGTCAAAGTTGTTTCAGATGTCATGGGTATGGACAATCATTTTGAATCATATAAAAAGTTTGAATCAAATATGGGAGCACACATACTCAATGAATTATTTATCAAATTATTCAAGGAGGTCTAATATGAAAGGGTTACTCGTCTTGAGTCATCACGTTGAAGATGGTGAAGCTTTGGCAACCAGAGCTTTATTGATTAGAGCTGGTCTTGAGGTTGTCACAGTCACCTTTGAAAATACTTTGGATATTGTCACAGCATTTGGATTGAAAGTTAAGGCGGATCATTTTGCAAAGGATGTTACATATGCGGATTACGATTTCTTAATTATTCCTGGTGGAGGATATGTAGCAAAAGTTGTCGATAAAGACGTCAATATTAAAGAACTTGCGAAGTATTTCAATTCTCACGATAAAATGATTGGAGCAATTTGTGCTGGACCTCGCTTTTTAGGTCAAGTTGGATTGCTTAATGGAAGATCATTTACAGCATATAGAGGTAGTGAAGTCGATATGCCTAAAGGTATCTATCTACCCAGTTATAAGGCAATTAGAGATCATAATATCATCACTGCAAGAGGTGCTGGAGCTGTTTATGAATTTGCAAATGAGATAGTCAAATATTTACTAGGAGAAGAAAAGGCACATGCATTGTTAAATAGTATCCTTTTTTAACAAGAAGCGTTTTTAAATAACAACTATGAAATCAAAAAGAAGCTTTAAGGCACTTTTTTGGCCAACTTTAATAGAACTCATGTTTTTTATGCTCATGGGAACTGTTGACACACTCATGCTTAGCAATTATAGCGACTATGCTGTTGGATCTGTTGGGAATGCAAATACACTCATTATGATGTTTGGTGTTTTGCTTCTCATCGTTTCAAATGGTGTAGCCGTTTTAGTATCACAATATTTAGGTGCGAAAAAAGATGAAGTGGCGCATCGAATGATTGGAACGGGGCTTATTGTCAATTTTATTATTGGATTTTTATTAGCTAGCGTTCTCATATTATCGGTAGATCTCTTACTAAATCTTGTTAATACTGAAGTGGAACTATTTAACGATTCAAAAACATATCTTTCTGTCATCGCTATTTCATTGTTTTTTGTTTCAATTAGTAATGTCATTACCGCTTCACTTAGAAGCTATGGATTTGCAAAATATATTACTTTTGTAGTCATCATCGCAAACATACTTAATGTCTTTGGGAATTATGTGCTCATCTATGGTTACCTAGGGTTTCCTAGACTTGGAGTCTATGGTGCTGCTTTATCCACTTTGAGTGTTCGTATACTGATGATGTTAATCTATTTCTTTCTACTTTTCAAACTTCTTAGAGTAAAGCTAAAAGAGATCAGATTGGACAAAGAAAGTGCAAAGCAAATACTTAAAATTGGTCTACCAAGTGCAGCTGAGAGCTGGACATACACAATAATGCAAGCCGTCATTTTAAGTATGGTAAATAGTCTTGGTGCTGATTTTACAACAACCAGGACCTACATCAATACAATCTTGACTTACATCTATATTTTTAGCGTTGCCTTCGCATCTGCAAATGCTGTAATGACAGGCTATTATATAGGTGAGAGAAAATATGAAAAAGCATATAAAGAAACATTCAAAAATGCAACTCGAAATTTCTTTATCATTATCTCAATGACACTCGTTGTTAATCTATCTTCAAAGTCTATTTTAGAAGTTTTTACAAATAATCAAGTCATTATTGAAACAGCTAGAAAAATCCTTTGGATTGCAATATTTCTTGAAACTGGAAGAAGCATTAATCTAATTATGATTCAAGCTTTAAGATCAGCAGGAGATACGACATTTCCGCTTATTATGGCCCTTTTTAGCATGATAGGTGTCGCAATTCCAGTAGCTTATTTTCTGGGTATTTATTTAGGTTTTGGACTATTTGGAATCTATATTGCTTATGCATGTGATGAGTTAATTCGAGCTGGATTTATGTTTTTTAGATGGCAATCCAGAAAATGGGAAGCTAAGAGTTGCTATCTTGAAAATACATCATAATTTAGAGTTAAAAATAGGATTGCGCGTATAAATTGAAAAGAATGAAAAACCTGATTTTTTATCTTGACAATTCATAATAAATTGGTATAATTATATATGCGCTTGCACTATGGCCCGTTGGAGAAACGGTTAACTCACATGCCTTTCACGCATGCATTCATGGG
>CAZPLF010000037.1:0-10497 GCA_964587475.1 uncultured Mariniplasma sp. | reverse complement strand
TAAAGAATTTCGGAAAAAGAAATTTCTTATACCGAATTGTTCAGATTCTACTTCGCGGATTTTCGTTCTTGATGTAAACAAAAAGGCTCCTATAATTGGGAGCCTTTATTTTTATACGATCAAACTATTATGGTCTAGAAAAACCCAACACACCAAATACTCCACCTACAACGAAGAACAAATACGTAACGATGTAAAGCATAATCTCAATTGTATTATAGATGCTTACTGTCAATAAACTTGTTACTGCTATGTTAGCAACAACAAACATGATCACTGCAACAAATAAGATAGTTGACGCTAGTTTCAGCATGAATAATGAAAATCTACCTGGTTTCTTATTATTAAACAAAACCCATAAAAGGAAGGGTGCTGCTATAGCAACTCCAGGAATCACATAAGGACTCATAGCTGTAATCCTGTCTACCAAGCCTTCAATTAATGTCAAAACACCAGCTAACCACGAGGGTGATGCTAAGGTGACAGGAACCAACTGTGAAGTACCACTGATGGAACTTTCAATAAAACCAAATACTAGAATAACTGTAAGCAAAACTCTTAAGATGACGCCTTTTCTTATTGTCCATAAAAGGAGAATCAAGCCAAGAACCAATCCCAAACCAGCGTAATCAGCGATTAAGGGGATGTTTGCTAAATTACCATCTGCTAATTGAGCAAGTGGAATCAATTTGTCTATAAAAGGTAATGTATCATTTTCCAAAATTAAAACCGATGCAATAAAAACTGATGAAGCTAAAACCAATAAGAATCCAAGTGTACGAAAAATCTTACCAAAAGCTTTATTATAAACTTTTTTGTTCACTTAAACCACCACTTTCTTAAAATTTAAATTCATGACTATTTTATCATAAATTAATAACTTTGTAATAATTTTTCTATTTAATTGATATCTTTATTGACGGATAAATCACCTAAGACGATCCAGTTTTGTTTTCTAAAGATAAGATCAATCCCAAAAACCAACAATGCTGGAGCTACAAGCATAAATATAACTGAAAGCCAAGCAAATGTAGAATAACTCATCCAATCAAGTGTTTGAAGCTGACCTACCAACGCAGAACTTCCCATACCAGCACCAAATTTAGAAGTTTCAGTACCGAAAATAATGTAGAAAAGTGGTGCCAAAATAGCAGATGCTATGATGGTTGGTAACCAAATGATTGGTTTTCTTAAAATATTTTTAAATTGAAGCATTGATGTTCCAAAAGCAATTGATAAGACCATGCCAATATTATTATCTTTTCTTGATTGAATGGCAAATCCAATCATTTGAGTAGTTGTTCCAATAACTGCTGCACCACCAGCAATACCTTCAAGTGAAATGGCGATGGCAATTGCGGCACTCGATAACGGAGAGGTAAGTAAGATACCTAAGGCAACAGCAATGACAACACTCATTGGAATGGGTGCAAATGCCGTCGCTGAGTTGATACCAAATTGAATGCTTGAAATCAAGTATCCTATGGGTGCACTAATGAGTAAAGTAAGGATTAAAGCGACAACAGATCCCAACAATGGAATGAGCAAAATATCAACTGGAGTTTTTCTTCTTAAAATCAATTTCAGAATCAAGATACCAAAGATGACAACCAGATATGTTGTTACCGGATCATTGTTTGCAACTAAAACGATACCTTCACTAAATGTAACTTTAAAGCTCGTAGCGATACCACCCATAGCAGCGGAAACGACCATTTTCAATCCATCCATCTTTAAGCTTAAGGCGATACCCATACCAATACCGACACCCATCATAGCCTTTAGAGCACCAGATAAAGTTATTTCAATAAGTGGTATTCCGAGTAATCTTCCAAACTGTTGAAAAATAACACCAATGATTAATGTTGCAAATAATCCATAAACCATACCGTTCATGGTGGTCATAATAAACGATTTTACTTTTCTTTCTTCCACGATATCAACTCGCTTTCCAACAATATTTTATCATATTCTAAAAAATCACAACAAAAAAAGGACAATTGTCCTTTACTTCATTGTTTTGGTCCCCGCGGCCGGGCTCGAACCAGCACGGATTATTCATCCACCAGATTTTGAGTCTGGCACGTCTACCAATTTCATCACGCGGGGTACTACCGTCCATTTGTGATGGACAGCAAAAATATAATATCATGCTTTATTTGAATTTGCAATAACCAAAAAGGTAAATGATCTACATTTCAGATAGTGATTGAATACCTAACAATCTCAAACCTTCATTGATGACTGTTTGAATGGATTCAATGAATAATAAATTGGCATTCTTATGACCTAAGTCTTCAACATTGATTCTTTGTTTTCCATAGAAACTATTGAAGCCTTGGGCAAGACTAAGGATGTATCTGGCAATGATATTTGGTGCATTGTTTTGTTGAGACTTTTCAACCACATAGGGGAACTGTCCTAAAAGTTTGATGATTTCAAAATAATCAGTTTCACTAAAATAGGAAAAATTGATGTTATTGATATCCAAAGTATTTTCTCTTAATATCGAAGCTATTCTAACACTGCTATATTGTAGATAAGGTCCAGTTTGGCCTTCGAATTTCAACATATTGTCTAAATTGAAATCAATATCAGCGTGTTTCTCATTTTTGAGATCATTAAAGATGATTGCTCCAATACCAACTGCTTTTGCAACCATGTCCTGATCTTTTAGATTAGGATTTTTTGATGCAATGGCTTCTTTAGCCCCATCAATCGCTTGTTTGATGACATCTTCTAATCGCTTGAACTTACCACCTCTAGTTGACATTTTCTTTCCATCAATTAAAACCAAACCAAAATTGATGTGATCGACATTGAAGTGATAACCCATCAAATCTGTAATGGCTTGCAATTGCTTGAAATGAAGAATTTGTTCATTTCCAACAACATATAAGACATGATCAGTATGATATGTTTGATGTCGATATAGTAGAGCAGCAACATCTCTTGTCATATATAGCGTTGCACCATCTGTTCTTTTAATCAAAGCTGGTGGAAGATTTTCACCTAAGTCAACAATAGTAGCACCATCGTCAATTTTAAGTAATCCTTTGTCTTCTAGTTCTTCTACGACAGCATCCATCTTATCATTATAAAAAGATTCTCCTGTGTTATAGTCGAATTGAACACCTAGCAATTCATATAATTCCGAAAATTCTCTAAGTGATTCCTCCTTGAACCATGTCCAAAGTTTGGTATATGTCTCATCCTTTAGTTCAAGAGCTCTAAAAACATCTCTTGCTTCTTGTTCTAAATCAGGATTTGTTTTTTCTTCATCATGAAAGCGAACATAAAGTTTTTGCATTTCTTTAATTGGATCTTTTTTGATCTTTTTTTCATTACCCCATTTTTGATAAGCGACAATCATCTTACCAAATTGAGTACCCCAATCACCAAGATGATTGATAGACACCACTTGATAACCCATTTTTTTGTAGATATTCTTAAGTGCATTACCAATGACGGTTGATCTTAAGTGACCAACACCAAAACTTTTTGCAATATTGGGGGAACTATAATCCATAGCAACCGTTTGTCCATGACCCGCTTCTTGATTGCCATAATCATTTTTTTGTTCATGAATCTTAAATAGTATTTCTTTGGCCAACGGACCTCTTTGAATATAGATGTTTAAAAAACCATTGATCAACTCAATTTTCTCAATAATTTCTTCATTTTTTAAGACGGTTTCAAATTTCTTAAAAACTTCTATTGGTGATATTTTCCATATTTTTACATAAGCAAACAAAGGCACTGCTAAATCAGCAAGCCCTTTTTTAGGTTCTTCAACGACCACACCTTCGATTTGAAAGTGCTGTTCAAGTTTATCTTTTAATTGTCTTTTAATTGTTTCAATCATTTTCTAACTTCCTTATCAAAAAAAAGCACGATGTGCTTTTTATTCTGCATTAATTAAGTCTATCGCATCTTGATAGAAATCACGAACACTGCGGTTAATCGCTGTTGCATCTTCACTGCTGATTGGAATGAATCTTGATAATAGTTCACCATTTTGGAAAATGAGCAATTGAGGTGTAGATGCTTCAATATCTGGGAATAATTCAATAAGTTTATTAAAACCATCAGCATTTTCATCTGTATTTAAATAATAGATTTTTGATACATATTGATCAAAACCTTCATTGACATAATATTTTTGGATTGCACCTATATGTGCTTGACAAGATGGACAAGCAGATGACCCAACATATACCAATACAAGTTCTTCTTTATCTAAAATTTTATCCAAACCTCTATCAAATAATTTGTTTTCATATGAAACGGATACGAATGGATGATCTTCTGTAAAATCTGATGTTGCATAAGGTTCATAAGCTGCAAAAATAACCGCTTTATCTGTAGGTTTGAATACAAAAATCAAAGTGATGATAATCAAGAAAAAACTAATAATCGCAATTAATGTAACTGGATGAATCTTTGGTTCTACTTTAGTATATTTATCTGACATGTGAAAGCCTCCTAGATTGACTGCTTATGATTATAGCATAAAACACATGCTTAATCAATGAATAAAATGTGATTTTTAGATTTAAAAAGTGATACTTTAGAATACTTTTGAATATATTTGGTCAACAAATCTTAAATGCTTCTCAATTCCAAGTGCTTCATCTAAATCCTTGTGGTTAAGAAGACTCATTATATTTTGATTTTCTAGCAATAACGCGTGAAAGGATGTTTGGGTTGAAAGAGCTTGATGTGCTATCTTTTGAACCAAATCATAAGCCATTTCTCGGTCCATTCCACGGTCAATGAGCAGATGCAAAACACTTTGTGCAAAAATTACACCATGCGTCATATCAATGTTTTTGAGCATTCTATGCTCGTAAACAATCAATGTATCTAAAGTATCAGAATATCGATTAAGCATATAATCAAGAAGCGAGGTTGCATCCGGTAAGATAATGCGTTCAACAGATGAATGAGAGATATCTCTTTCATGCCATAAAGGAATATTATCAAACGCTGAAACCATGTAACCTTTAAGAACTCTTGATAGTCCGCTGATATTTTCACTACTGATTGGATTCTTCTTATGTGGCATTGCTGAAGAACCTTTTTGACCACTCTCAAAATACTCAGATACTTCACCTATTTCAGTTCTCGATAAGTGTCTTATTTCAACAGCAATCTTTTCAAGTTCAGCACCAATGAGCGCGATGACACTCAAATATTGAGCATGACGATCTCTTTGGAGTGTCTGGGTAGAAATATTTGCTGATGGCAATCCTAAATACTCAGATGCAATCTTTTCTAAATCTGGTGTCGTGGCGCTATAATTGCCAACTGCACCACTTAATTTAGCTACCTCTATATGATTTGCTGCTTCATCAAAAAGATGGCTTAAACGCTTAAAATCTTCATACCATAAAGCAAATTTTAAACCAAAACTAGTTATTTCAGCATGAATGCCATGTGTTCTTCCAATCACAGGTGTATTTTTGTAAAGTATCGCTTTTTCTTTTAAGATTTTCATCAATCGTTTGATGTCTGCTTTAAGAATTCTATTAACATCTTTTAAAATCAGAGATTGAGCGGTATCAACAACATCAGTTGATGTTAGACCATAATGAAACCATTTTTTCTCAGCACCTAACGATAAGGAAACTGCTTTCGTAAAAGCAATCACATCGTGTTTGACTTCTTTTTCAATCTTGTGAATATCCTTGATTTCAAATGATGCATTTTGCAACGCTTTCAAATCAGTTCCAGGTATCAAACCTAATTGATGCCATGCAAAAGATGATGCGAGCTCAACTTTTAAGAATGCTTCATATCTGTTTTTCTCACTCCATAATTTTTTGAGTATTGGACGTTGATAACGAGTAATCATCTAATCACCACCTAAAAGATTTCTTTAACCATGATCGTTTGATTCCGGTCTGGACCCACAGAAAATATTGCAAGAGGCACACCAACGAGTTCATTTAATTTATTCAAATAATTTTTTGCCTGAATAGGTAATTCAGCAAAGGACTTAACTTGAGTGATGTCTTCTTGCCATCCTGGCATTGTAATATAATTGGGTTCACATGCGGTGAAATCTTCAATTTCAGCTGGAATATAATCAATTTCTTTGCCATCTAGATTATAGGAAATAGCAATTTTCAACTCGTCAATACCTGATAGGACATCAAGTAATGTAACAGCTAAATAACTGAGACCACTTGTTCTTTTTGTATGCCGTAAAACGACCGTGTCAAGCCATCCTATGCGTCTTGGTCTTCCTGTTGTTGTGCCGAATTCGTTACCGACTTTTCTGATGTGATCAGCAAGTTCACCGATAATTTCACTAGGCATTGGTCCCTCTCCAACACGTGTTGTATAAGCTTTGGTTACACCAATAGCTCCATCAACCAGCCAAGGAGCGATACCTGTATTTAAAGGGACACTTGATGCTGTTGGAGAACTTGAAGTTACATAGGGATATGTGCCATGATCAAGACAAAGTAAGACACCTTGTGCACCTTCAAAAAGAATGTTTTTACCATCATCAATTGCCTGATTCAAATACCGTGACGTATCACCTGCATAAGGTGCCATTCGTTTTGCATAAACGATATATTCATTATACAACTCTTCAAAATTGATTCTTGGTGCTCCAAGTTTTCTGAGTTCCTGATTTTTTACTTTAATGAGTTCATAGAGTTTTGGTCTAAAACGATCTTCATGAATAAATGTGGATACTCTCAAACCAAGACGTGCAGCTTTATCAGTATATGCTGGTCCGATGCCTTTATGCGTCGTTCCAATCTTTTCATTTCCTCTAAAATGTTCATATGCCTTATCCAGTTCCAAATGATAAGGTAAAACGATATGTGCTCTTTCGGAAATCATAAGGTTGAAGTTTCCAATTCTGTCGATTTCTTCGACAAACGCTTTAGGATCAATGACCATACCATTAGCCATGACATTAAAAATATTGGGATTAAGTATACCTGATGGCAGTAAATGCAAGCTGTGCTTCTTACCATCAAAAACAACAGTATGTCCAGCGTTATTACCACCTTGATAGCGAACGACAACGTCTGCTTTTTGTGCCAGGAAATCAGTAATTTTTCCTTTTCCCTCATCACCCCATTGTGTACCAACCACAACTATTCTCTTCATTCATATGCCTCCATGATTAATGACACATTTGATGTTTTTACTCATTAAATCAGTAAAAAAAGAACTGATATCAAATAAAAACAGGTCATTCAACCAAAATGATTTTAGCATACTATTTGACTATAGTCAATGTGAGCTAGACATTCCAAAGAATTCCTATAGAAATTAACTTCCTTCATTTCGTACTTGTAAATATGAGAACGGTTTTATATAATGTAATCATGGTGATCAAATGAAAGTATTATTTTGTAGTGGTGAGGCATATCCTTATAGTAAAACTGGAGGATTGGCTGATGTTGCATTCTCTTTACCCAAAGCATTAAATCAATTGGGTCATGAGGTCAAAATCATTACACCACTTTATGAAAAAATTTTATCAAAACCAGTTGATTTGCTTCATATTGGACAAGCCGTTGTCCACATGGGCAATTTTGCTATTGAGGCTGATTTTTACTCAACTGTTTTTCAAGGTGTAACCTTTATTTTTGTCAAAAATGAAGCCTTCTTTAGTCGTGAAATGCTCTATGGGTATGAAGATGATGCCAATCGATTTACTTTCTTTAATTTTGCTATCTTCGAATATATCAAGTTATCTGGAGATTATCCAGAAGTCATTCATGTTAATGATTGGCAAACCGGTATGGTTCCCTTCTTCTTGGATATCAGATATCGTCAGATAAATCAACAATTTGCCCGCATTAAGACCTTGTTATCCATCCATAATTTGGAAAAGCAAGGATCATATCCGATGGAAACAGAAAAGTTATTTGGCAATAAAAATTTCACTTATATTCATATGAATCGTGTCAATTTCTTAAAGTGTGGCATCATGCGTGCCAATGCAATCAATACAGTCAGTGAAAATTATAAAAAAGAAATATTGACTCGATTTTATGGATTCTCACTTGATGGGCCATTGAAATCTAGACAAAATGATTTATATGGTATTTTAAATGGTCTAGATCAGGATTTGTATAATCCTCGTAATAATCAAAGTATCTACGCGGATTATGATGAATATTCATTTGTAGAAGGCAAAGCAAAAAACAAAAAGAAATTACTTGAATTTTTAAATTTAAAGATTAAAAAGGATGTTCCACTGATATCATTTATCAACAGATTTGCTACTCAAAAAGGGATTGATATCTTAATGACTAGCTTGGAAAGCTATTTGAAAAAAGAAGCATTCTATCTGATTGTTATTGGATCTGGAGATTCTCTATATGAAATGTTCTTTTCAGACATGCAAAAAAAATATCCAACCCATGTACATTTTCACTCTGGATTCGATTACCAACTATCACAAAAAGTCTATGCAGCAAGTGATATCTTTCTTCTTCCCAGTCTTTTTGAACCATGTGGCTTAAATCAAATGATTGCTATGCGTTATGGAACACTCCCAATTGTTAGAGATACGGGAGGTTTAAGAGACTCTGTACGTACTTATGATTCAAATACCGGAATCGGAACTGGATTCTCATTTGAAAATTATGATGATCAGGAATTACAAACAACGATAGATTATGCGATAGAGATTTATCATCATGATAAGATCACATGGAATGAACTCATCGTTCAGGCCATGCAAGTCAAGCATAGTATCGTCAGAATGGCAAGACAGTATGAAGAGCTCTACCAAATGATTCTCAATGATTAAAAAAAGACAACGCGGTTGTCTTTTATTTTTGAGAAATGATTTTTTCTTTTAAATCTGAATCAAAAGTTTGATTGCGAATCATTTCTATTTCTTGTTTGTAGGGTGGTTGACCTTCAACATAAGGTGTTTCAAGTATTTTGGGGATATTCATGAAATCCGGATGATTGACAACTTTCATCAAACTATCAAAGCCGATGAATCCAAATCCAAAATTCTCGTGTCTATCTTTTGCAGTTCCTAAAACATTTTTTGAATCATTGATGTGAAAGACTGAAATTTTAGATTTACCTACGATTTGATCGAATTGATCAATAACCGATTGAAAATCATCTTTGATTGCATATCCTGCATCATGTGTATGACAAGTATCAAAACATACGCTAACACGATCAGGCTCATCTACTAAATCAATGATTTCTTTGAGTTCTTCAAAAGTTTTTCCGACTTCATTTCCTTTTCCAGCCATTGTTTCTAAAGCTATTTTAACCTTAAGATCCTTAGTGTTAAGAACAACTTGTTTCACACCTTCAGCAATCCAACGAATCGCTTCAGGTCTATCTTTGCCAACAGCACTACCAGGATGAAGAACAATCTGACTGACATGCATAGCTGCAGTTCTTTTAACCTCTTCAGTTAAAAATGAAACAGCAAATGCTCTTTTTTCAGGATCAGGATTACCAAGATTGATGATATAAGGTGCATGTACAACAACATGATTAAAATCTAAGTTTTTTTCTTTCATCAATTCAACTGCTTCTTTAATCTTTAAATCAGAAAGAGCTTTGCGCATTGTGTTTTGTGGTGCTCCCGTATAGACCATAAAGGCATTTGCTTCATAAGATAAAGCTTCCTTTACGGATCCAAGATACATTTCATCACCTGACATGGAGACGTGACTACCGATGATTAGCATTGTCGTTCCTCCTAATTTCTTGTTTTGCCTTCTTAATAAGTTCTTTGTTTTTCTTTTTATAGTTAGGTTCAACCTTCTTAGGTTTCTTAATCTTGCTAATCGCTTCTTTTTCTTGATCAGCAAATTTATTCTTCTTAATCTGGACTTTGACAAGTCCATCATTGTTTAGCATGTAATTCTTAAATGGAATGCCTTGTTGTTTCAGTTTTTCAATCTTTCTATGATCGTTTACGGTCATAAAAGTGATGACTTGTCCTGAATCATACATCCGAGCAGTTCTACCGCTTCTATGCATAAAAAATTCTAAGTGATGTGGCAAATCATAATGGATGACATGTGAGATCTTAAAATCAAGACCACGTGCAGCCAAATCGCTTGTTACGACATATTGATATTTTAAAGCATTGATTTCATCAATAATCTTACTTCTCTTTTTGACACCTAAAGTCGAATTGATATTAATAACAGATAGTTTTCGATCAACTAAACTCTGATAAACGATTTCTTGGTTTTCTTTTTTACTAACAAAAATGAAACAAAGGTATGGATTAATATGATTAATTAATTGGTTTAAAGCTTCGAGTCTGTCTTGATATTTGATATTGATCAGTTGATACTCAATCTTTAATGTGTGCTTTTTGTTGGTATCAATCAAATCATAATTACCAAAATATTGTTTCATAAATGGGATCATATCGATCATGATAGTTGCTGTGAAAAGCATTAGTTTAGCACGTTGCATGGAAGGTAGAATACCATCAATAAGTGATAAAAAATCAAAATCAAACATCAT
>CAZPLF010000036.1:0-10531 GCA_964587475.1 uncultured Mariniplasma sp. | reverse complement strand
TTTAAATTTATTTGATTAAATCATATTCTATCGCAGCAAATATCAATGCTGCTAATCCATAGGACCAATTGGTATTCTTGGGTATCCATTTATAACCTAAATAAGGGAAAATTGGCATTGGAATTGTTGGGCCACTGATTTCTGGCATATAGATAGCATCATCTTTATAGACTAAAGCATCTACAACACATTTATAAGCTTTGATTCCGGCTTCCTGATAGGTTTCATCCAGGATACCTAATCTTACACCGTGAAGAAATCCAGCAGCAACCAATGCAGTAAAGGAAAGTTCTCTATATGTCATGCCAACTTTATTGAATACTGTTTCAAATGCTCCATCTTCTCTTTGATAGGGAAGTAGAGCTTCTGCAGTTTCTTTAAATATCTTAATGATATTTTCCTTTTCTTCATGATCTCCAATATTATCTAGTATCATAGGTAAGGCGGCTATCACCCACCCGTTCCCCCTTCCCCAAAAGATCTTTCTTCTTGGGTAATGGGTTTTTTGTTTCGTCCAATAACAATGATACCAAAGTTTTTCTTTTTGGTCTTGCATGTACTTTGCCATGATTCTTGGTTGTCTGCTTGCGATATCCATCATTTCAGGATCTTTGTTTTCTTTTGCATATAAAGATGGAAAAACAGAAAACATCATTAAACTATCAACCCAAATTGATTTAGGATATAATTTACCTTCTGGACTGTTTCCTAAGTGATTCACGGAATCTTCAATCAATCTTGGTTCGTTTTTGATATAATATAAAACTCGATTCGTCAGTTTTTCATATTCAGGATTCTTTGTTTTCTTTTGCATCGCATAAGTAATCAAACCTGGAGCTGAAGTATCCGACTGGTCGACTCTTGGTGGATGTGTAACATAGTAGTCACAATAATCAGCCAAGAACTTTGTAAACTGGTCAGTTTTCAAATGATCGTCAAGCATTGATAATGCGTAACCAAATAGTGCTTCTCCCCACATCCACTTCATTTTAGGTTCCCATGTTTTAGTGATATAAGTTGCAAGATCCAAAACCTTGGTAAAATATGCTTTATCCATTTATTTCTCCAATCTGATCATTATGTCAAATGATAGTTCTAATGCATGTTTTTTATATTTGATAATATAGGAGTCCGCTTTTCTATTTGCATTGACATAAGGTGTATCAAAGCGAGGATAATTCAAATTCTGTTTTACTTTGTTGATATAAAAGCGTTTCTTATAATTCAATATATATTCATCTTTTAAGGTGAATTCTATTCTTTTGCTATTGGTTTCAAATTTAGCATCACTAACTTCACTCATGAATTGTTCAAATGATTGATCTTTCTTTTCTTTTCCCAAAACAACCACAAACTGCGCTTTCAAGGCTTCAATAATCAACTCATCATCTTTGACCTGATAAGGATGAGACATCCGAATACCAATATATGATGTTTCAACTTGTCCGAAAATCATCTGATCTTTATAGACTACCTGTTCAAATTGATTTACCGGAAAGAAAAAATGAATGAACGGAAGTCTATTCTTTTCCAAATATCCTTTTCTTGATGAAAGGTTATACATGAGAAGCAAAACATTCTTATCCTGAACTGCATGAGGATGAATACCGTTGCCTACCCAGTAGGAGGGTGAGAAATTTCTGGCTGCATCATCAAACATAGGACTTCCTGGATGTGTTGAAAACACATGAATTCCTTTGGGTAGTGTCGCTTGCCAAATGTGTTGTTGATCACCAAATGTTCCTGGATGATAATTTTGAGCTGTTGACATCATATAATCCTCATTCTTGTAGGTATATGTGTTGGCTCTTTGTATAGCAACGCCTTGAGTCGCAGGGTTTAATATCTTTACAACAAGAGGTAATAATCCCAACCTTCTGAGTATAGGAATATTTACTGACTTGAGGTCTCGTAGAAAATTATTATTCTCAAGTTTCCAGGCATTGAATATGTTCATAGTCATGTTGATGGATTCTTTATTAGTAAAAGCTTCCATTGCCCATAAGAACATACCTTTATCATCTATATCATCGTTGAGTATTTCATTTTCAATTTCTTTTAAATTCAAACCCATCGAATCCTTGATGATCTGTTCGTGCGTGTTATGTGCAATTTCTTTAATGACTTGAGGTACTTTATATTTCTTAGATAGAATAAATAAGCTAGAGATTCTTGAGTAATCAAATGACTTTTCCTGGATCTGAAAAGCATAACTCAATAAATCATTGATATCAGCTTTTTCCCCATTTTTTTTCTGTTCCTCATAACATCTACCTGATGTTGCAACAAAATACCCTTTATAACTATGCATCGCCATATCTAGAAATAATAAATCCATGATGATCTTTGATTTAGATGCAATTTCATCATCTGCGTGATCGATTAGGACAGCAAGTGGTGCGATGTCTTCTTCATAATAAGTATTGGAGTGCCATTCGATAAAACCATAGGTAAATTTATACTTCAGCCATCTTAAAATTTTGATTCTGGCTTTATTCTGATGTACCAATCCTTTGTTCCCGTCATTGGTAAAAATCCGATTTGGAAAAAGCATGCCAGCAAAATATTCGCATGAGTGAAAAAGTAATTGATGATTTTCAGACCAAAAACACATTCCGTCATCACCAGGTTCATCCATCCAATATTTGAAATTTAGCATTGATTCTTCGATGGCTATGATCGTATTTTTAGATAATAGTTTTTTATAATCAAGATAGGTTTTTATGAGACAGATCAATCTAAAATCTGCACAGTCATATCGATGATTGACAAATTCAACAAGATCTAAGATTTGTTGTTCATCAATCTTGTAACCTTGATCTAATTTGTCAATATCTCGAAAACATTTAGTGTTCATTTTGATAGCCATACCAACATCTTCCAAAACTGGCATATAAGCCTCCTTAGAAAATTTCTTTTTGTAGCTGTTCAAGTTCAATCTGATCAGTTTCACTTAAATTTTCTAGTCCTTTTTCCAGACGTATGCCTAAAAACTTTCTGACCAAAATACTTCTTTGATTGGTCAATACAAATTTCCTAGCTACAAAATAACCAACAGTCATCAATAAAACAAAACTCATTGACATCGCTAATCTGATACCTAAAAGTGCGCTATCTGGTTGTATCGGATTTTGATTAAGTGTCGTAGGTTTAACATATCCAGAAATATAAAGCATAATACCAAATATCTGAATCGCAATCGCGGAACTTGTTTTTCTGATAAATGTCATAATACCGCTAAAACTTCCCGTAGGTCTTTCATTCAACTTAAGTTCTCCAGCATCGACAGCATCAGGAAAAATAATCCAACTCATAAGCTGGGCACCTGCGAAGCCCAGTGCTGTAACAGCAGTCAGCGCATATGCACCAGCAATTGGCCAATTGGCTGGATACAATCCAACAAAGACAAATCCAACAACAGCAATAGGTAATCCAAAATAATATATCTTCTTCTTATCTACTTTATTTACAAGCTTGTTAATGATTGGAAACATCAAGAGTTGTATACCAATAAAAGTACCTAAAAAGATCGTGGGACTACCACCTACAACATATAATGCATAATAGATAATTCCAGCGGACAATATATCCATGGAAATACTTTGACATAAGTACATATAGACCAAACCTCTAAATGCTTTAACCTTAAGTGGTTTTACAAAAGTTGTTACATGAAAGACTGATTTTTCTTCGGGTAGAACAACTCTTTCTTTCGTAAATAATCCAATTAAAATCAATGGAAGGGCGAAGAACAATCCAAATCCGATACCAACAACAATATAGAAGGTTTCAATACCGATGTCTCCTGCTTTATAGACTTCAAGAATCATTGAAGGAATAAGTGTACAAACAGCTGTTGCTAAAGTTGAAACAACTAAACGCGCTATGTTAACTGTATTTCTTTCTTTTACATTGGTTGTTATTTCAGCTGATAACGAGCTATAGGGTACTGCAATAATCGTCGATACTGTAGAAAAGAATAAGAAAGTAGCTATAGCAAATACAACTTTTGCTGTTTCTGATTGCCAACCACCTGTTGGTAACCACATTAAGGCAAATGCGATGATGACTAGAAATCCACCGCCTAAAATGAATGGTCTTCTTCGTCCTATTTTAGTTCGTGTGTTATCGCTGATAACACCCATTAAAGGATCACTTATGGCATCCCATATCTTTGATATGAGGATTGCAGTTGCTGCAATTGCTGGATTAAGTCCAATAACATCTGTTAAGAAGATTAAGTATAGTACACCTATTAGTGCTTGTGCACCACCACCAAATACGTCTCCCCATGCAAATATTGCTTTTTCTCTTTTTTTCATCTGTAATGCTTCCATATCACTTATCCACCTGTTCAAATAGATTTTGGAAATGCTCATTAATATAATCTGTACTTAGTTTCAAACTTTCAAATGGCTGTTTCGTGTTTTGTTCTATGACTGCATAAGAAGCGAATTTTTTTGCTTCTAAAAGAACTTCTTTAAAATCAATGGTCCCCTGTCCTACTTCTGCATCCTCTGGTGCTCTTAAATCTCTCAAATGTACACCCATGACACGATTTTTTAGCGAATTAATGAGAGTAGCTGGATTGACGTTGCTTTTTGCTGCCCAGTAAGTGTCTGTTACGATTTTGACATCCTGATCAGTATTTTCTAATAGAATATCCAGTTTTGTTATATCCTTAATCTTTTTGAATTCAAAATCATGATGATGAAGTGCAAATTCGATATGTTCTTTTTTGTATCGATTTTTTAGATGATTTAGTTCTTTACTCAATTTGATAATAGCTCTTCTTCTACCTAAAATCGTATATAAAGGTATCACTGAAACAACAACTCTTTTGCATTGAAGGTTGCGGCAATGATTAACAATGAGATCAAAATCCTTTTTCAAAATTCTTAATTTAAGTTGTAGAGATAACACCTTAATCTTTGAATTCTTGATTACAATGAGATTTTGTTCTGTCAAAGGAATATATGCGAGTTCAATGTTTTGAATACCGAGAATCTTCAAGTCTTGAAGTGCTTTTTTGAGATTGTTTTTAATTAATTTTCTAATGGTGTAAGTCTGAACGCCTAATTTCATGTCAATCAGTTACCGTTCTATTTAAGGCTTCATACTGAAGAACAAGTTCTTTTGTCATGAAACGGAATACAATGGCATCTTGTTTTCTATCAACTCGACCACCAATGCAATAATCACTTTCAAAACGAGGATAATAAAGGTCTTCCATCACATTATTGATGAAGAAATAACCATTGAATTCTACTTTAAGGATTGTTGTGAAAGGATCTAAATACAGTTTTGAAGTATACTCAACGGAATGATTTTTCTCGCTATATGTTAGTTCATTACCCATGAATCTTGAGATGAATGAATTGAATGTTTCGAATTCAGTCGATGACATCTCTGTCACGAAATAATGATCTCCACTACCTGTTTGAACCAAATCATATTTTTCAGTCAAAACATCTCCAACACTACCTCTGACGAGCATATCATCTCGATTGCCTTCTTCATTACTGGTTTCAAATGGTATAAATTCCATTGCGTATCTCGATTGGATTGCAATCATTGCATTTCCGACACGACCAAAAATCAGTCCTTGGTCGAGATATGTTTCATTGACTTCGTCAAATAACTGATATGGGAAGAAAACATGTGTCGTTTCCTTGATGATCATTGGTTCCATAAAACCTACTTTAGTGGGTGGTTGGTAAATAGTGATATTAACATTCTTTTCTTGTACACTATAACCTTGTCTACCATTACCTGTCCAATAGGTTGGTGTTCCATCTCTTCTTGGAATCTTTGCAGGTTGGGTAGTAAACACTGTAACTTTATTGCTTAAGTTAAATTGAGCAATTGCTTGCTGGTCTGCATATTCACCTGGTTGATAAGCTTGAGCAGTATGCATCGAAAAATAGTCTGTTTTATAAGTATAGACATTTGCTCTTTCAATAGCAACACCATTGGTTGATGGTTGAAGCATTCTACTCACTAACCCCAACAAATGAAATGTTCTAAGTGGCCATAAACTGACAAGTTTGAAATCATTTAAGTCAGAGTTTGCCATCATATGGTTTCTATTAATATATTTAATCGTATTATCTACAGTTGCTGGATTACTGAAAGCTTCCATATTAAACTGCATCATGATCTGATGATCACTTTGACCTAATAAACCTTCAACTTTTAACTCTTCAGTATTTAAAGATTGACTAGATTTAATAATTTTTTCTGGACTATCATCATTGAAAATTGCTTTAATAACACTAGGCACTTCATAATAAGGCTGATTAAATTCATCTTGGGCTTCCATCATTTGCTTAAATGCATTGAAGAATCCATTACTTGATGTGAACCAACTATCTTCAAAATCTTTGGTTTCATCTGGCTGCATTACAAAATCAATGAATGGTCTCATTCTATTGCCCGTGTCGTCAGACATTCTATTATCCGAATACATTCTGCCACTACTTGACATAAAGATATAATAATCTCTAGGACTGCCACCTGGATCGACACCCGCATACTTGAAGCTTTGAGTTGCCATATCATTCCAAATGAGATCCATAATCATTTTCATATGAAGAACCATATCGGGATCTTCAGCAAATTGAATGAAATTGGACATCGGTCCAATGTCTTCTGGGTAATAGTTATTGGAATACCATTCTGTAAAACCATAAAAAAATCTTTGTTCCATCCATGCATTGACTCTTGCTGCTGCCATTTCTTGATGTTCAGCACCTGTTTTTCCATCATTTGTGAAAATATCATTAGGGAATTCCTGTCCCACTAAATATTCAGAAACTGAAAAGAGTATTTGATGATTTTCAGACCAGAAGACCATGCTGTCTTCTCCCCCTTGATCCATCCAATACTTGAAATTAAGTAATACATCTTTGATATCTGCTTTTGTAGTTTCAGATAGTTTTGATCCAAATGACAGATAAAGTCTGACTAAAGCATTGACTCTAAAATCAGCAACATCATATCTACCATTGATATATTCATAAGTTCCTGATAATTCAGAATCAATGAATTCATTGGTAAGTACAATATCTGCAGGGAGATTTTCACCCTTTTGTTGTTTGTCAAAATAATAGAGCAAACGATCACTACCACCTGAATTAATACTTTCCAGAGGTCTTGCTGGTATCGGTTCAATACCCATATTAATAGCAAAATTGATACCAACGCTTACCAAAAATAATACAATAACGAGAAGTGTAATCAGTATTTTTTTCTTCATCTGTGGTCCTCACTTAATTAAAAGACAGCTTGGAGGTGTTGATAAAAATTCACAAGCTATACTATTTTATTTTCATTATACATGAATCTAAATGGTTTGAATATGAAAACATTTTGTTTTTTTGTGTATTTATTAGAGCTTAAGTGTAGAAATTAAAGCTGCAATAGAGTCTTCAATTTCATCAAGTTTAATACCTGAATAGCCTAACACAAGTGTAGGTTTATGCATAATATGTTGTGCGAGTTGATCATAAGAGCTTAATCCTGAAACAAGAATTTTATGATTTAATATTCTTTTGATCAATGATTCTTCTGTCTCTTTCGTATCAACTTCCATTAAGAAATGTAATCCTGAATCATATCCTTTAAGTTTTATATCGGGATGGTTTGCTGTTATTTTCAATATCATTTCAAGTTTCTGCCGGTATTGATTTCTCATGCGGTTGATATGTCTTTCAAAGAATCCACCATGCATAAATTTGTACATAATAAATTGCTCAAAATTAGGAACAGTACATCCGTGATAGGAAACAATTTTCTGGTATCTTGAAAGAAGATTGTTTGGTAAAACCATATAACTCATTCTAAAAGATGGGGCTAATGTTTTTGCAAATGTATTCATATAGATTACATGATCATTTTCATAGAATCCTTGAAGTGCTGGAATTGGTTTCCCTTGGAATCTAAATTCACTATCATAATCATCTTCAATGATATATCGCCCAACTGAGCGATTTGACCAATTAAGCAATTCAATTCTTCGTTGGATAGGCATAACGATGCCCATGGGGAACTGATGGGATGGCGTGATATGAACAACCTCAGCATGAGAGTTGATGAGTTCATCAATCCTAATGCCTGAATCATCTAGTGAAATCAAAGATAGAGTGACATCGTTACCTCGATATAAATCATAGTTTTTTGAGTATCCTGGATTCTCAATTGCATAGTGTTTATCTCTACCTAATAACTCGATGAGTAAACTGATGAGTGATGAGCTTCCTGAACCAATGATGATCTGAGTTTCATCAACAATCATACCTCTATAAAGTTCTAAATATTTAGCAATTTCTTTTCTGAGCATGAGTACACCTTGAGGATGTGTGACATTTAACATTTCGTGATGATTTTCTGATAAGACCTCGCGAGAAAGTTTAGCCCATGTATGATTAGGAAATAATGATGTGTCAACGACATTTGTTTTAAATGCATAGCGATAGGTTATTTCTGGTTCTACTTTTTTTTGTTGATAAATTATTTTCTTTTTGAGTATTTCAACAAGTTCTATTTTTTGACTAATATAATATCCTTTTTTTTCAATCGCGAAAACATATCCTTCAGCAATCAACTGTTGATAACTCGCTTCTACGGTTAATGGACTAATCTTTAATTGTTCAGCGAGTTTTCTTTTGGATGGTAGTTTTTGACCTTCAACATACTTATTTTCTTCAATCATTTTTCTAATATGACGATAAAGAGAAACATAGATTGGTTCGCTTTTATTCTGATTTAGAATATCAAACATCATATCACCCATCTGGTATGTCTATTTTTTTATAATCTGACTATATCATCATACCAGTTAACATTATATAATAGATATGGAAATAAGACAAGTGGAGGAAAAAATCATGCAAAACGAAAGATATAAATTAAACAAAGAGTTAGCACAAATGCTCAAAGGTGGCGTCATTATGGACGTATCCAATCCTGAGCAAGCAAAAATAGCTGAAAAAGCTGGAGCAGTAGCTGTTATGGCATTGGAAAGAATACCTGCAGATATTAGAGCTGCTGGTGGTGTTTCTAGAATGAGTGATCCTAAAATGATTAAGCAAATTCAGGATGCAGTATCCATCCCCGTCATGGCCAAAGTTAGAATTGGTCATTTTGTCGAAGCACAAATTTTAGAAGCAATTGAAATTGATTATATTGATGAAAGTGAAGTTTTATCGCCTGCTGATGATGTTCATCATATCGATAAGACAAAATTCAATGTGCCTTTTGTTTGTGGTGCGAAAGATTTGGGAGAAGCTTTAAGACGTATTAGTGAGGGCGCTGCGATGATTCGTACGAAGGGCGAACCTGGAACTGGTGATGTTATTCAAGCCGTCAGACATATGAGATCTATCCAAAAAGACATGCGTTCGATTCAGTCAATGGATCCAACTGAAATTTTTATCCTTCAAAAACAAATGGGCGTATCATTAGATCTACTTCTCTATGTTCATGAACATGGAAAATTACCAGTCGTCAATTTTGCTGCTGGTGGTATAGCTACACCTGCTGATGCAGCTTTGATGATGCAACTAGGTGCTGAAGGTGTCTTTGTAGGATCTGGTATTTTCAAATCAGGAAACCCTCAAAAAAGAGCTGACGCTATCGTAAAAGCTGTAACCAATTTCAACGATCCAAAAATTTTAGCTGCAATTTCTGAAGATTTAGGAGAAGCAATGGTTGGTATCAATGAACAAGAAATTGAATTATTAATGGCTGAACGAGGAAAATAATGATTACTATTGGCATCCTTGCAGTTCAAGGCGCTTTCATCGAACACACTAAAGTATTAGCAAAACTTGGTGTGAAATCCTTTGAAATCAGACAAAAAAAAGATTTGGAAAACCTAATGGATGGTTTAATCTTACCGGGTGGCGAAAGCACAACCATGGTCAAACTACTAAAAGATTTAGATATGTTTGATGCCCTTAAGATTAAAATTGAAAAAGGTTTCCCTGTTTTGGGAACGTGCGCGGGCATGATTCTTCTAGCCAAAGGATTAACTAACTCGAACCAACATAGTTTTCAAACCATGGATATCACGGTTGAAAGAAATGCATATGGCAGACAACTTGGTAGTTTCTTCACTCATGATTTATTCGGTAATGTTGAAATACCGATGACATTCATTAGAGCACCCTATGTACATACTTGTGGACTTGAAGTTCAAGTGTTATCTATTGTTGATCAGAAAATAGTAGCTGTTAGGCAAAAGAATCAACTAGCTACAGCATTTCATCCCGAACTTACTGATAGCACCTATGTTCACGAATACTTTATCGAAATGATTCATCAAATTAAATGACAAAAGCTTGGTTTCGTTTGGAAACCAAGCTTTTTTTATCGTTTATTCATTTTTCTTTCTTTTCTTAATGCTCTAAGTTTTTGATATTCAAATTCCTTTTGAAGTTTTCGGTAATTATCTAATCTTTTAAGTGTCAATGCACCGTCTAAAATAGCTTCTTTTACAGCACATCCAGGTTCATTTGTATGTGTGCAG
>CAZPLF010000035.1:0-12240 GCA_964587475.1 uncultured Mariniplasma sp. | reverse complement strand
GTACACTGTAAACACCAGAAACACCGATGATTTTGTGAGTGAACACAACCTTGGAGGTTCTTGGGTATATGATCTTGCAAAAATCATATTCATACCCATGGAAATTCAGGATTATCACATTTTATACTCGGTTTTATCTCAAAGAAACGGAAATATGAAACACCACTATGGTGGAGAGTGACTTTACGGCCTTATTAAGACCTGAAATCACTTTTTTTACTGCACGCGGAGAATTGTTATGTCCATACCAAAAACGTGAAAGACCACAGTGTTTCTAGGGAAAAATCCGTCATTTGTGCGATTTGACCCATTTTTAGGCCATTTTTGGGCAAAAAAAATAGCCTTGTTCTGCAAGCTCAATGGCTTAACAAGGCTCTTTAGCTCTTTCGAGCACGCGGGTAATATTGGTGGAGATGAGGGGGATCGAACCCCTGTGCAAAACACTTTATAGAGTACTTTCTACATGTTTATTTCATTTATGAATTCATGCGGCAGACTAAACGAACAAAAGGCTACAACACTATCCTAAAGGGTTCTTTTATTATCTTAGGAACGATAATAAGTATAACTTACTTAAATTGGACCGCATCAGAACCGTAAGTAAATTCAGATTTGGTTCGCACCTGTTCTTAGGCAGCGTAAGAAAAATTTTGGTTTCCGGTTATTATAACCTCGGCCTTTTTACATGAGCGACCATGACATGCTTATACACTACTCTATGCCGTGACGAATCCAGAACATCCCCAGCGAATATATCTTACATCAAACAAATGACTTTGTAAAGTGATAATGTTATTTTAATAAAAATAACGATGGTATAATATAAATGTATGAAAAATCACAAAATGAAATGCATATAACCAACTATAGAATACATATGAAAAATGATATAATAAGTAAAACACTTAAGGGGACAACAATGATTAAAGCACTGATTTTTGATATGGATGGAACCATCCTAAATACAATTGATGATATTACTGAAAGCATTAACCACGCATTTATCCTAAAAGGATATCCCAAACAAACCTTAGATGCTGTAAAGATGGCAGTAGGTAGTGGTGCTATACAACTGATAGAAAGATTAGCTCCAAAACATTTAAATAAAGAAGAAATTAAATCACTCTATGTAGCATATCAAAGACATTATGATGTCAATAAAGACAATCAAACAGGACCATATCCAGGCATCATGGATTTACTTGACCAATTAAAACATCAAGGGTATCTTCTTGCTGTTGTTTCAAATAAATATGAATATCTCGTTCAAGAACTCAACATCAAAATATTCAATAACTATTTTGATGTTTCTATTGGTGATGCACCTGGTATACCCATCAAACCAGCACCGGATATGGTGTATAAAGCACTTAATTTATTGAAAATTAATAAAGAAGAAGCATTGTTTATAGGTGACTCTGATGTTGATATCATCACTGCACAAAATGCAGGATTGAAGAGTGTGGGAGTAACTTGGGGGTTTAGAGATCAACAAACATTAGAAGCTCATCATGCAAATTATATTATTCATCAACCATATGAGTTGCTAGCTATTCTGGAAAGGAATCAAAAATTATGAGTCTCATTCGCTTAGAAAATGTATCCAAGTATTATAAATCCGCTGAGACTGTCTCAGTAGGAATGAAAAAAATAAACCTAGAGTTTTCTTTAGGTGAATTTGTTGCTGTCACAGGTGAATCTGGATCAGGTAAATCAACTTTACTAAATGTTATTAGTGGACTTGATGGATATGAAGATGGAGAATTATACCTTTTTGGTGAAGAAACATCTCATTACACCATCCCAGATTGGGAAAGATATCGTGGAACCTACATAGGATTTGTTTTTCAAAATTATAATATCATTGACTCATTTACTGTGTTACAAAATGTGTTATTAGCTTTAGAAGTACAAGGATATGATCCTAAACAAAGAAAAGCAAGAGCATTAGAATTGATTGAAAAAGTTGGATTGCTAAGCCATAAAAATCATAAAGCATCAAAATTATCAGGTGGTCAAAAACAAAGAGCAGTAATTGCTAGAGCTCTTGCTAAAGATTGCCCGATTATTGTTGCTGATGAACCAACAGGTAACTTAGATAGCGCCTCTGGTGCACAGGTCATGGCATTATTACATGACATCAGCAAAGGCAAACTTGTTGTCGTAGTAACTCATGACTTTGAAATAGTTGAACAGTATGCAACACGCAAAATCAAAATGCACGATGGTGAAGTTGTCGAAGACAAAAAGCTGAAAGCATTTGAAAAACAAGAACTTATTGAACCTCCAAAAATAAAAAGCATGGGATTTTTAACATTGCTTCGGTTCACGTTGAGAAATTTGTTCTCAACTCCAAAACGTCTTGTTTTTTTAGTGATGATGCAGTTGCTCATGATGGTCGCATTTACTTTAATCTTCACGTATAGGGTTAGTATCATGCGTGAGACAGAAGTCACACAATCTGCACGTTTTCCAAATGTTCCTGAAACCAGAATTTTAGTTGAAAGAAAAGATGGATTGGATTTTACAGATGATGATATCACTTATTTTGAAAATATCAGATTTGTTGAAAAAGTATTTGAAAATGGACTAAGTTTTTACAATTCATTATCTTTATTTGTCTTTCAGGACAGCGGTATAGATATGTACCAATCACAAGTTAACTATTATGCAAACAATAGAATTCAAGGAACGGATGCTGCATCCACGCTTTCATCGAATGAGATTGATGGAGCCATACCAGTTGGTAAATATGAAATTGTTATTGGTGATACATGGGCTGATTATCAAATAGGTGAAGTCGTTTATTTGGGTACATCTCAGTATTATGTCAATCCTACACCTGATAGTTTTATTGGTGAATTTACCGTAACGGGCATCGATAAATCAAAGGGGAATATCTTATATTTTTCTGATGCCTTTTTAAATGATCCCAATATCGATCGATATACAATCAATGACCAAGCAAAAATCGAGTTAGAAGAAAATGCGAAATATGTATGGAATCTTCCGCTTCAAGATTTTTATTATCTTCAGTTCAATGAGAATTTAACGGGAAAACGAATTAATTTTTACGATGGTATGTCAAGTGACGAACCAACCTATGTAGAAACAAAGGATTTTGATTTCACTGGATATTTTTACAATAGAAACGATAATTGGAATGAAGTCATGATTACAGTGACAGTCCAAAATATTGATGTTTACAGCAATGGCACCACGAAACAGTATGGTGAATTTAGTACTGAAGTTTATAATGAACTTAAGGAGTATGCACTCTCGGAACTGGAATACTTTTATAAGATTGAAAATCGAGTGGTTGCTTCATTATCAGTTAAAGGGTTGAATAATGGTACTAAAACAATAGATGCTATTGATTACATAACATATCGAACCATCTATCCTGCTAATATTCCAGATCCCACATCAGCAATTTTGTTATTCATGAACGGCTTATATACTGGCATTTTTATGCTCGTCGTTGGACTATTACTTTATTCCATTGTGCATGCTGTTACTAAAAATGTTATGCAAAGCAGGAAAAAAGATTTCTCTATATTTAGATCTATTGGTACAACCAAAACAACTTTGGCAAGACTTGTTGTTTTAGAGCAGGTTTCAATTGCTGCTTTATCTGCAACTCTCATGTTGACTGTCATCTATATTTTAGGCCAATACATACCAGCAATCTATGGCATGATTCAATATATGGAACTTACGAACTATATCACATTGATTTTATTCTTCCTATTCTTTGGTGGTTGGTTGGGCTTGAGATTCAATAAAAAGGTATTCAAACAATCAGTTATTGAATCCATTGTTTCAAGTAAGGAGGAATAGTCATGATTAGAGTAAAAGGATTACATAAGTATTTTTTTAGACATAAGAAAAATGAAATTCATGTTCTAAATGACATGACTATAGATTTTCCTGATACTGGGTTAGTTGTTCTTTTGGGACCTTCTGGATCTGGTAAGACAACATTGCTAAATGTTATCGGTGGACTAGATAACATCCAGCAAGGATCTATCGAGTTTGACAATCAAGTCATTCATGGATACAACTCGAGTACTTGGGATAAATTGAGAAATGAATCGATTGGTTATATTTTCCAAAACTATAATTTATTACCCCATTTATCAGTATTTGACAATATTGCATTAGTCTTGAAGATGATGGGTATTTCTGATCCAAATATCATTGAAAATCGTGTAAATTACATCTTAAATGCAGTCAATATGTATCCATTTAGAAAGAAAAAATCAACGCAACTTTCAGGTGGACAGCAACAACGTGTAGCGATTGCACGTGCACTTGTTAAAAATCCGAGAGTTATTATTGCTGATGAACCCACTGGCAATCTTGATTCAAAAAATACACTTGATATCATGAATATCATCAAGGAAATCTCCAAGCAAAAGCTTGTTGTTTTAGTGACTCATGAAAAAGATATTGCTAAGCTTTATGGTGATCGTATCATTGAAATTAAAGATGGTGTAGTCATCAATGACCATGTGAATGAAGCCCTTCATGATCACGAAATATCAGATGATAACATCATTTACTTGAAAGATTTAGATAATTTATCCGAACTAAAAGATGATCACGTTTCCATCAATTTATTTAACGATTCAAAACAAACTGTTGATCCGATTCAAATTAAACTGATTGTTAAGAATAAAACTCTGTATATTGATGTTGATAGTCAAATCAATAAAGTCAAATTGATTGATTCATCATCAAATTTGGTTATTAAAAATGAGAATTATGTTAAGAAAAATAGAAAAGAAATGTTTGAGACAAGTTTTAAACTTGACTCACTAGATAATAAAAATGTTCACAGAAATTTTAAAACTATTGTTTCTTTAAAACAGATTTTCATCTTGGCATTACAAAAAATAATCTATTCTTCAAAAAAGGGTAAGATTATGTTGTTTAGTTTCATCATGGCTGGTGCCGTTATAGCAGTAGCGATGTCGCTAGCAGCTGCAACCATTATTCCGGATTTATCAAGTAGAAGATACGAAGACAATTATGTAATTGTATCTGAAAGACCACTTGACAAAATGACTTATGATCAATTGCTTGGCTATATTGGAGATGACGAAGATTTTTATATCAATACACTCAATGAAAAGATTTTTGAAGTCATTGATCCTGTACATCCGGAAGATTCATTACTTACTTTTAGTGAAAATGTAGATATACTCGAACATGCAAAAGGCAAAATTGTTGAGGGAAGAAGTCCAATTGCTGATGATGAAATTATGATATCTACCACATTAGCTGATCGAATCATATCCTTAAGTGGTTCGGAATATGGCATATGGAGTTATAAGCATTTATTTGTAGAACGATATAGAACCGAAGAACATGAAATGAAGATTGTTGGTGTCATCGATACAGATATATCGATTATCTATATCACTAGAAATTTCAGCAATTTAATTCAAGTTCAACCAGTAGAACTTAAACCTATAGTTTATGCTTTCTTTATTGGCAGACTCTATTTGGATGAAGTGGATTTAAGCTATGGTATCAATCCCGTCAATGATCAAGTAGTCATTTCATCAGCACTTTATGATCTACTCACTGTTGATCCAATCGATAATTCATGGCCAAAGACTTTTGATGATTTAGATGAAGTCGTAAGTGGTGTTTTTGATAGTACAGATCAGATTGTTATTGCATCCAATGTGACGATGGAAAAGTATCGATTCTTAGAATCAAATACTTCTTATATCTATACAAATTATCCGGATCGTTTAGTAGAAAACTTAAGTGCTGATTCAATCAACGCACAAGATGAAAAGGTGCGGATTACAAACAATTTCAATAACGCGATGCTTCAAATACGAGTTACCATTTCCATTGTTGCTGCTGTAGTTGTTGGATTTGCGATGCTAGGTTTTTATTTCGTCATGCATTCATCAATGATTTCTAGAATTTATGAAATCTCTGTTTATCGAGCATTAGGTATGAAAAAAAGTGAATTGTTTGTATCCTTCTTAATTGAGATTCTCATTATCTCAACAATCACCTCACTGATTGGTTATGCCGTTGCTTCCTATGCTATTCATCTGGCGACCAATTCATTATTAGGTCAATTTAGACTGTTCATAGTTAATCCATTAACCATTCTTATTGGTATAGTAATTCTTTATGGCATTAACGTTATTGGTGGTATGTTCCCGATCATGTTACTGCTAAGAAAAACACCTGCACAAATATTATCTCAATACGATATTTAACAAAAAAGAGCCTAACAAGGCTCTTTTCTTTATATCCAAGTTGTTATATCAGTCACGTCTAATCGGATAGATGGATATCCTTCTTCAGCTGCTTTTCCTATGGAGACTATTAAAACCGGTTTATACCTTTTTCCATCTAGTCCCAAGGCGTTAGCGATTTTTTCATGATTAAAACCCCCGATTGGACACGTATCATATCCATGTTCTCTTGCGACATGCATCAGTTGCATTGCAACCAAACCACTATCGATTAATCCAGATTTTTCGATGCTATCATCACTTAAATAAGAAACCATATTTGCGATATTTCTTAATTGTTTTTCCTTGACATCTTCAGGTATTAATTGATGCTTTACTGCTTTAGTAAATATTTTTTCAGCAAGATCAAATTTATGGATATCAGTAAAAATAACGATCATGGCAGATGACGTTTCTAACTGAAGCTGATTTCGTATTAAAACGGGTCTTAACTTTTCTTTTCCTTGTTTTGAGTCTACGATAATAAATCGCCATGGTTGCATATTCATTGAGGATGGTGCACGCGTAGCTTCCTCAAGTATCAATGACATCTCTTCTTTAGTTATTTCAACATTTGGAACATATTTTCTAATTGCTCTTCTTTCAAGTAATTTTGACATAAATAACCTCCAATAACATTGATTATTATAACATGATAAAGAAATATGTGAAATGAATTTGCTTGTGCATTATGCTATAATATGAAAGAAAGGATGAGGTATATGGACACTCAATTTATCTTAGTAAGACATGGCGAACCACGATATGATGAAGTTATAGAAAGAGGTTATTTTGGGATGGGCTATGACCTTGGGAAACTCACAGAAAACGGTGTTCTTCAAGCTGAAGCAAGAGCAAAAGATCCAATATTTGATGGTGCTGATTTAATTGTTTCTTCACCTTATACAAGAGCATTACAAACAGCTTCAATCATCTCTCGAATTACACAAATACCACTAACTGTTGAAAACGATCTTCATGAGTGGATGCCTGATACTAAGTTTTTATTTGATCAGGATGCGAACAATTCTTTTCAAGAATATTTAGATGCCAAAGGCATAAGAAATCTTTCACATCAATATCGATGGGAGTCCTATGAGGCTATTAAAAAACGAGTTCAGCTTGCATTAATCAAGTATAAGAACTATAAAAAAGTGATTGTTGTTTGTCACGGAATAGTCATGTCAACACTGACAAGGTTTGATGATGTCATCGAGCATTGTGGTGTACGTGAAGTCAGACTTTAATGAATATCCATGCTCTAGAAGCTTGGTATGAAAAAAACCATAGAAAACTTCTGTTTAGAGAAACGAAGAATCCATATATGATTTGGATAAGCGAGATTATGCTTCAACAAACTCAAGTTGAATCCGTCTTGCCTTTTTTTGACCGTTTTACCAAGAAATACCCAACCGTTTGGGATCTCGCAGCCACAGATGAAGAAACACTACAAAAAGATGTAGAAGGTTTAGGCTATTATCGCAGATTTAGAAATATGTACCTTGCAGCTCAAAAGATTGTGTCTGATTATGAAGGTGTATTCCCTAATAGCTACGAAAAGATCATTGGTTTACCAGGCATAGGAAAATACACAGCAGGAGCAATTATGTCTATTGCTTATAATCTTCCCTATAGTGCTCTTGATGGCAATGTCATTCGCGTGCTCTCTAGATATTTGGGGATGGATGACGATATGCGATTGGATAAAAACAAAAAAAAGCTTGATTTGATCAATCAATCATATATAGAATTATCGAATCCTAATCTATATACTCAAGCGATTATGGAACTAGGTGCTTTAATCTGTAAGCCAAAGAATCCAAAATGTACTGATTGTCCTTTGAACCAACACTGTTTTGCTTTTAAACACGAGCAAACAGAAAATTTACCAGTATTATCTAAGCTGAAAAAGAAGAAAGAATTTCAATATATAACTTTAATTTTACATACAAAAGATGGATATTATTTGCGAAAAAGAGATGAGGAATTACTTAAAGGGATGTATGAATTTCCTCAGTTTGAAGCAGAAAGTATCTATACAATTCAATCGGAATTAGAAGAACAGGGCATAAACATAGAAATCATGGAATCGCAATCTATCCAATATCAACATGTTTTCACACATCAAAAATGGATCATGAACACTTATGATGTGTGTGTGGTTCAAGGTAAGTTGGACGAATGGATAGAAATGACTAGACAAGACATCACAGATATTCCGATGGCAATCGCACATCGCAAGATAAAACTATTGTGATACAATAAGATTGAAACCATGAATAAGGAGCTTCATATGAATAATTTAGTAGAAGCATTTGAATCTATTTATCATCATGATGATAAGGTCAGAGTGTTTTTTTCTCCAGGTCGCATCAACATTATTGGAGAACACATTGACTATAATGGTGGATTAGTTTTTCCTGCAGCAATCTCTTTAGGAACTTATGGTGCAGTCATTTTACGTCAAGATCAAGTGATTCGCTTTTATTCAAATCTATTTCCTAATCATGGTATCATCACCATAGATTTGGATCATTTAGCATATGATACGCATCATGGATGGGCAAATTATGCGAAAGGTATATTGAGTTTACTCATAGAAAAGGGATACAAGCTACCTTTTGGATTTGATCTTTACATCGATGGTGATTTACCAACAGCTTCAGGTTTGTCAAGTAGTGCTTCACTAGAAGTATTGGTCTCCTATATTGCAAATGAACTTTATAATTTGCAGTTGAGTCGTGTTCAAATGGCTTTATTATCACAAGAAGTTGAAAATAACTACATGGGTATGCACTGTGGAATAATGGATCAGCTCATCATTGCATGTGGGATTAAAGACAAAGCGCTTTTGATGAATACAGCGACCTTGGAAATGGAAGCATCCAATGCTGATTTTCCTGGGTATCAGTGGGTCATCATGAACACAAACTATCAAAGAAAAACAACTGATTCTAAATATAATGAAAGAGTCAGACAGTGTAGTCAAGGTCTTGCTATTCTTAAAGAAAAATACGCAATTCAATATTTATGTGAATTAGATATCAAAGATTTGCCTGATGTTCGAACACTTATTCAAGATGACACCATATACAATAGAGTCAAACATGCGATAACTGAACAAAACAGAACGATAAGATCAAAAGTAATGATGACTAATGGTGATGCTTTAGGATTTGCAAAACTCTTGAATGAATCACACCAATCACTAAGAGATGACTATGAGGTTACAGGTACCCATCTTGATACGCTTGTTGAAGCGGCTCTAAATCATGGAGCGATAGGCGCACGGGTCACTGGGGCAGGATTTGGAGGCTGTGCTATTGCATTGGTAGAAAACAAAAATATTGATGATTTAAAGGATCAGGTTAATCAAATCTATTATCAAAAAACTAGACTTAACGCTCAATTTTTCGAAGTTACATTTGAAAATGGCGTTCATGAGGTGTAATCAATGAAAATTATCAGAAAAACAGCATTAACAGAAGTAGGAGAAATAGAACTTATCACTTTGAAAAGCGAGAAGATGTGTGTTGAATTAACTTCATATGGTGCTGCTATCTATCAAATCCATTTTGAACAACATGAGATGCTTCTAAGTCCTAAGGATTTAAATCAATTTTTAAAATCAACTGCATATTACGGAAAAACTGTTGGACGTGTGAGTGGAAGATTGGTTGTACCCTCCTATCGCATTAATAATGTTGACTATATTGTAGAACCCGTGGGTTCTAAAAAAACAAATTTGCATGGTGGTAAAGTTGGATTTTCTTTTAAAAACTTTGACATTGTGAATGAAGAAATTACACCATCATCAGTATCGGTTACAATGAAATATTTCAGTCGAGATGGTGAAGAAAATTTTCCAGGCAATCTAACATTACTTGTTACCTATACACTAAACAGTTACAACGAACTAAAAATTGATTACGATGCATTATCTGAATCTGATACACTCTGCAATATTACCTGTCATCCATATTTTAATTTTCAAAAAAATAAAACAAAAATTAATAATCATCTCCTAACTGTAAAAGCTGATCAATATTTGAACATCGATTTAGATTATTTGCTCATTTCTGTAGATGATGTTATATATACACCTTACGATTTTAGAAAACAAGCCAGTTTAGGAACCCGCATCAATCAAGTAATGGATACACCATTTAAAGGATTTGACCACTGTTGGATTTTTAGTCAACAAGAAAATCAAGTTGATTTATATGATAGCGAATCTAAATTAGGAATGAGCATAGATACCAGTTATCCAAGCATTGTCATGTACACGCATAACATACCTGAGTTGATTCAATTAGAACAAGTATCTGATGATGCTATTCATTCTTCAATCGCTTTAGAATGTCAATTTGAGCCAGGTGGTATTCATCATCCGGCCTTAAATTCTGCAATCTTAAGAAAGAATGAACCATACAAACACCATATCAGTTATCAGTTTTATCGGAAGGACTAAATTTGAATGGATCTTAAGGATTTATTATCTAAAGTCATCGAATATGCACTTGTTCATCATCTGATGGAAGTTGAGCAAAAAGCACAAACAGAAATGAATCTGGGAAAGATATTTCTTATTCATAATTTTACTGCTACAAACACTCAATTTCATATTGATTACACACAGATGATGGAACAATTACTTGAGATTGCTAATGATAAGGGTCTATATACGCCTAATACGATTGATGAAAGAGATGCCTTTGAAGCCAAAATAATGGATGCTGTCATGCCTTCTCCTAAAGCTGTGAAAGCGAATTTTCAGCAGCTGTATCTCATCGATCCGAGCTTAGCTACTGATTATCTTTATCGGCTTTCTTCAGATGTCAACTATATCAAGAAAATTCGACTCCGTGAAAATATCTCATGGGTGTATTCCGGAAAATACGGCAATTTGCAAATGACCATCAATCTTGCAAAACCAGAAAAAGATCCCAAAGAGATTGCTATGGCAATCAATAAACCCGTTCAAAGGGGTTTAAAAATACCTAAGTGTGTCTTATGTAAAGAAAATGAGCAAAATTACCACAATGCAAGAATGAATTTACGGATTGTACCTATCACGCTTGGTCATGAGCTGTGGCATTTGCAATATTCGCCTTATCAGTACTATAATGAGCATGCTATCATCTTGCATGATCTTCATCGCCCAATGAAGATGTGCGATAAATCCTTTGAATATTTATTTGATTTTGTCGATATGTTTCCAACTTATTTTATCGGCTCGAATGCTGATTTGCCCATTGTCGGAGGATCCATTTTAAATCATGATCATTTTCAAGCAGGAAAACATATTTTCCCAATTGAAGAAACATCAGTCATTAAGACATTTTTGTGGCATGATAGTGTAACAATAGATCACCTATATTGGCCATTATCGACGATTAGATTATCATCATCATCAAGACTTGATTTAACAATTTTAGCCTCACATATTTTAAAGAACTGGAAAGCATATAATTGTCTTGAATTAGATATTTTATCTTGTACAAATGATACATCTCATAATACAATCACGCCAATCTTAAGAAAACAGTACGATGTTTATACACTCTACATTGTTCTGCGGAACAATAGAACAAATGAAAAGTATCCAGATGGCATTTTTCATCCCCATCAAGATGTGCATCACATCAAGAAAGAAAATATAGGTTTAATAGAAGCTATGGGATTAGCTATCTTGCCAGGAAGATTAAAAAAAGAACTCGAGTTAATCAAGTCTTTTCTTCAAAAAGATATCTCATTACCAGAAGACTTAATCAAGCACGAATCATGGCTCAATGAACTTCAGTTGTGCAATACGATAACCGATGAGTTTATGTATGAGCAAGTTGGTAAAAAGTTCGAACGTGTTATTGAAGACTCTGGAGTATTCAAACTCAATGACATTGGTAACCGAAAAATACATGAATGGATAGAAGAAATCATTAAAAGCTAGCGATTGCTAGTTTTTTTAATA
>CAZPLF010000034.1:0-14022 GCA_964587475.1 uncultured Mariniplasma sp. | reverse complement strand
AGGAGCTAGAAAATGAAAATAAAGGATTTTAATTTATTCGTTGAGGACTTGGGAAATAAAGATGGAGAAGTTGTCGTATTTCTAAATGGTGTGATGGCATCCACAAATAGTTGGTATACCATTATGAAACCCTTTATTGAACTTGGGTATCGCGTGATCTTGCATGACTTCAAGGGTCAATTGAAATCAGATAAGCCTGACGGACCTTACACATTCTTTGACCATGCTGAAGAAACCATCATGATTCTTAAAAAACTCTCAGTCACCAAAGCACATTTTGTAGGAACAAGCTATGGTGGTGAAGTCGCATTGAATATTGGTTTCAGATATCCAGATTATGTGCAATCGCTAGTGATAATCGATTCAGTCAGTGAAACTGATAAAACGATGGTTGATGAAATTGATCATTGGATAGATCTATGCAATGCAGGGGATGGATATGCATTCTTTTGGGGGATGGCAAAAAGCATTTATGGTCCCATATTCATGAAAGAAAACAAAGATTTTTTAGAGAAAAGAGCACAAGCAACTAGTCATGTTGATCCAAGCTATCTAAAGGGTCAAATCATACTCTATAAGACATTTAACACGGATGTCTATATGACGAATCGATTAAATGAGATAAAAGCTCCTACGCTTATTATTTGTGGTAAAGATGATATTTTAAAACCACCAAAATTCTCAAAAATCATTCAACATGAAGTTAAAAATAGCAAACTTATTTTATTAGAAGATTGTGGACATGTTGCGATATTTGAAAAAACTAACGAAATTATTGAACTTATTAAAATGTGGATTTTATAAATTCAGATTCTTGCTAATCCTTAGTCATATATAGGGTTGCACTGGTATAATATATACATATGGTTTTAATAGGTACTTTTTAAAAGGAGATGGTCATGATGAACATTTATATGTGGGTTATTCAGATATTAATCAGTTTCATATCAGTTGCATTTATGATTCGATTATTTCAAATACGGCAATTCAAGAGATACCAATATTTTCGATACTATAGTTATGCATTGGTTGCATGGTCAATGGTCACAATACTTAGAAGTGTTGTTTATGAGCCCTTCTTTATTTATCACCTTTCATTTCTAATCTATCCAATTGTATTTTTAGTAACCAGCTTTCTATATATGACGATTCGAGTTTACAACGGTGGAAAAATCAATAAGTTTCTAAAATTGTTCACCCTCATTTTTTTCCTTATTGATCTCGTGTTATCGTTAACAAATTCATGGCATCATCTATTGTTACAAATTGATTTCACAAGTACAATCACCACCCAAATGTTTTCAACAGCTTCTCTAGGAATATTTTTCTATATCCATTTGCTCGTATGTTATTTGTTAATGTTTGTTGGATTATTTGATCTGCTGAAATTATTTCTTAAAAACTTCAAAAGAGATAAAGACGCATACCCATTTCTCTTGTTTTTCTCAAGTATTATTTTGGGTATTATCTTAAATATCATTCATGTATTCTTTTACACATTTGTTATAGATCCTACATTTATCTTCATGATTGTTGTAGGCCTCATTATGTCAAATATTTTTAGAAATAGAGACTTAAGATTGATCCTACATGCAAATGGCAATAAAGACATTCTTGATAATACAAGGGAGATGTACATCATTACAAGCCATCAAGGCATTGTTGTTGATTGCTCCAAGAATTTGAAAATCACGTACAAGGATTTGATTGAAGCAGGCATCTCTCTAATTCAATTAAAAGAAGAAATAAAAAAGACTTCAATTCTTTATTTTAATGAAAATGAATTAACTGATGAATTTGATTATAGCAAGCATTATTATCATGTGAAAGAACAAAGAATTCGAATGCCTCATTTCCTCTATTATGGTAGTTTGACTTTACTATATGAAGAAACTTCCGATATCAAATTAATCAATGAAATGGATCGTATCATGTCACATGATTTAATGACAGGATTATATAATAGAAATTTCTTCGAAAATCAGATTCCGTTACTCGAAAATACGAACAATAACTTTGGTGTCATTATTATTGATGTAGATGGTTTGAAACTTCATAATGACTATTTAGGTCATAAAGCTGGCGATGAATTATTAATTAACTTTTCAAACTTCATGGTTCAGATATGTCAAGAAAATGAAGAAATGGTTCCTGTGCGTTTGGGTGGAGACGAATTTCTCTTAATAGCAAAACATGGAAATGTTGAACTGCTCAGTAAGATAGCAAAAGATCTTACAAAACAATGTAAAACTAAAGATCCTGTTACAAGTATTTATTTCTCATATGGCATTTCAGTAAGAAGTGAGTCAAGTATGAAGGTGTCAAATGTTTTAAGAGATGCAGATAGAAACCTGTACCTAATGAAAGAAAAGAAGATAGATGAAAAGAAAAATTTGGAATCATACTTCAAAACTTTAGAAAATAATTAACTCGAAAAGGTACCAGTTTATAGTGTGATATTAATCCTTAGTAGGCAATCAGTTATATAAAAGGTATAGAAATATGCCTTTTCTATTTTTTTGTATGTTTAGTATATGTAAACATATTAAAGAAAATGGAAATTTAGAAAATAGCAATGATTTTCATATTTATCAAAAATAGTAAAATTCAAAAGTTAAAAAAGACAATGTAAAAAACATAAACTAAACTAAAGGTATATGAAAATGTAAATAAGATTAACCAAAATTGAAAACAATTAAATTTTTCATAAATGAAAATAACTTACATAAGAAATGAAATTGTGATTACCCTATCGAAATATGATGCAATTAATACTACCCCATACAAAATGTGAGAAGAAGAAGAGGAATTCAATGGAAATATAAAAGTCCTAAAGAAAATTACAAGCAAAAGAAACATAAAGAAAATGTCCAGCAATAATCGTGAATGATACAATTTAAAAAATGTGCAATGTGTAAATCACCAAATTTTACAAAAAGAAAATAATAAGAACAAAAGATAAATTGCGAAAACTTTCTATCTCTTCAACTCACTACTTGATGCTCCTTATTTAAAGCAATGTATGAAAAGCAGGTACATCTAAGTGTTTACAGATCTAAATTTCGAAATTCTTTAAATATAAATAATGAAAGCCAAGATACATACCATATATTAAAAAGAAGAAGAAAGTCAGACTCAACTCAATGAAAAACACAAACCATCATAAATCGCAAAATTACGTATTCTCAGCTTATGAAAGAGTAAGACACACAAATATCCGTCTTCCGATAGTTCACACGCTTAGAACGTACTCTCGATAAATATTATTATACTCATTTAATTGTTATTACCGTGTTTACTAGAGGTAGAAGTGATATAATATGCAAACAAATATAGCAATACATTAATTTCAAAGGTCATTAATTCATATCAAAGCAACTTTTCTATTTCATATTTGTGCTTATAATATATATTATGTTAACCATTATATATTATCTTTACTGCGCGGTCAATAGGTTTAGTGTGGATATGTTGGTCTTGTGGATATCATTAAACTTCGGCTTCTTCGCACCCAAAAGGCTGTGAACTATCGAAAATTGACAAATACTAAACATATATTTCTCATATCTCAAAAAAACGCAAATATGATACAATATATATGGTGATAATATGAAGAATAAAACAATTTTAATCATTTTTACAGGTGGTACAATATCAATGCAGAAACTTAATTCGTCCAGTAAGACCGATATTACAGACAATCAAAAAGAATTATTAAGTAATATCTCTTCAGAATTGAACGGTATCGAATTAAGATCTCATCAGTTTTCTCTTAAACCTTCTCCTTCAGTGACTCCCAAAGATATGTTTATTTTGGCTCAACTGACTGATTCTTATCTACTAAATCCAGATATAGATGGAGTCGTTATAACTCATGGAACTGACACCATTGAAGAGACTGCTTACTTCTTGGATTTATTTTTAGAAACAAAAAAACCAGTTGTTTTTACTGGTTCTATGCGCTCATTTTCAGAGCTTGGATATGATGGATTGAGTAACCTTGTGTCTTCAATTCGCGTTGCTGCATCTGATGATTCAGTTAAAAAGGGTGTATTGCTTGTTATGAATGACGAAATTAATGCTGCTTCTGAAGTCACTAAAACTCATACATTAGCATTAGATACTTTTAAGTCTATGGAGTTTGGACCAATAGGTATTGTTGATGAAGAAAATGTTTTATATCACCATGATGCGCATCTTAGACATAATTATCTAAAACCAGATTCATTAGTAAAAGGTGTAGAAATTGTCAAAGCTTATTCAGGCTCAAGTTCACTTATACTAAACTTACTTATTGAACATGGTATTCAGGGAATTGTCATTGAAGCATTAGGAAGAGGCAATGTTCCTCCTCAAATGATTGATGGTATCATCTCAGCTATTGAGAAAGGTATACCTGTTGTTTTAACTTCTCGTTGTCCAATGGGTCGCGTTCTAGATACTTACGGATATATTGGTGGGGGGCATCATTTAAAACAACTAGGTGTTATTTTTGCTGAAAACCTCAACAGTCAAAAAGCTCGCATCAAATTAATGATTGCAATCAATGCACTTGAAACACATAAGGAGATTGTTTCATTTTTTGAAAATTAGTTAGAAGGAGTAGTTATGAAATTTATTTCAAAACTGAGAAGCAATAAAAATTTCATTACTTCTTTTTCATTTTTTGTTTTCGCAATTGCTGCCTTAGGAGTTGGATTGCTAATTGGTAGAATATTTATCGATGATAACTCTTTTGATAGATTTTTAGTTACTATATTCTATTTCACTACACAGAGTAATTTTTTGATATTTATTATCATGTTATTTTTCTTGCTCAAACAAAATAACAAACTTTGGTTTAAAATTCTAAGTTTAATTGGTTTAGTAGATATCACAATCACTGGACTTGTATTTCATATATTTCTTGCTTCTTATGTTACAAATATAAATCTGATGCAGCACCTGTTACACACAATATCTCCTTTGTTATATATAGCTTTCTATTTCCTAATTTTTGATTACAAATTTAAAGTTAAAAATTTTTGGATTGGACTTGTTCATCCATTGATTTTCATAATATCGGTATATACTTGGATTCACCCATTTTTTGGTGATCGATTAGCAATGATTCTTATTGATTTTCAAGGTGCAGCTTATGTATATCCGTTCTTGGATCCAGCAACATATGCTCATGGAATCAGTGGATTAATTCTCTTTAATTTCGGATTAATGGTGCCTTTGGTTATTCTGATCACATGTGGATTAATTTTTCTTAAATCAAAACTGGAAGATTTCTTACTCCAATAAATTATATTTTTAACAAACAAAGCACATCGCTGTCTCATTACTGGAGGAACTAAATGAAGCAAATCACAAAACTCGTTTTTACAATTATATCCTTATTTGTGGTCGTTATTTTATCCTCAAATATACCTAAAAGTCTTGGTGCAGAGGATGCTGACACACTCTACAATGGTGTTTATTTTGCTTCTTATTGGTGCAGTAGTTGCCAAGGATTAGAAGATGATGGTGTCATACAAATGCTTGAAGATGATGGTTATTTGATTCTAAAATACTATTTGGAAGATGATGAGGATAACTTAAAATTATTAAGTGATTACCAATATACTTATGATTTTCCATTATCTGAGGATCAAATTCCGATTCTATTTGTTGGTTCTACTTTCTATTCTGGTAGAACTGCTATCCGTGAAGGGGTTCTCAATAATGAGATTCAATTGATCATGGATTCAGAAAATTTGTTACCTCTTCAAGCATCAGTACCTAGTGATTTTTCACTCATCTATTTTATTCTTTTAGGCTTTGTTGATGGTATTAATCCATGTGCGATTGCAATGCTTCTCCTGTTTATATCTTTACTGAGATTCACTAAAAATAAGCGTATCCTTTTAGGTGTAAGTCTAACATTCATATCAGCTATTTATATAAGTTATTTCTTGTTTGGCACTTTTCTTTATCAATTTTTAGAACAATTCAACTCTGGTTCTTTCATTGTTAGAGCCATACCTTGGATTATCGTAGCTATAGCAGGATTCCTATTTTTACTTAATATGTATGATTTTATCATTACATCAAATAAACGTTACGATAAGGTTAAAAATCAACTCCCTAAAGGTATTCAGAAGTTCAATAAAAAGCTCATGTCAGCATTCACTAAACGAATGGATGAAGGTAGTTGGAGCCTCTATTTGATTACTTTTATTATTGGACTTGTCATATCGCTGACTGAATTTTTATGTACTGGTCAAGCCTACCTTACAGCAATATTGACACTGATTCATAATACGGAATATATTGGGCGAGGTGTCATTTTACTTCTCTTTTATAATTTGATTTTTGTACTGCCTTTGATCATTATCTCTTTTATTGCCATCAAGACACAATCAATAACTTCGATTGCTGCCTTCATGAGAGAAAGATTGAACTTAATCAAATTATTTAGTGCTCTTGTATTTCTTGCTATATTTATCTATTATTTATTCTTTGTTATTCTCGTGAATTGAGGCTGTTACTATGAAATTTATGATTACAATTTCTGACTTAAGCAATAAGATTCTTTTCTCAGGAAAACCCATTGCTTTACCAATCAAAGAAAAAGCGATCATCCAAAAGTCACTTGAGTTATTTGGTGATGCTGAACCCTGTATCATACATCAGTCATACGCTTCACAAAAGCTTGCTGATGAATTTTTAGCTTTTTTTCCAAAATTACCACTTGACCATCTGCCACTTTTCGACTATAAAAAGAAACTTAACTTCATAGATATCCAGGATATAGAAACATGTTTTCTAACAATCGAGGTGAAAAAATGAAAGGTATTTATTTAGATTATGCAGCAACTACTCCAGTGCACCCTGATGTGATACAAGCTATGCAACCTTATTCTAATATCAGTTTTGGCAATCCATCATCCGTACATCAACTTGGCATTAATAATAAAAAAATAATCAATGAATCAAGAAGAACAATAGCCAATTGCCTGAATGTCTTACAAGAAGAAATCTATTTCACTTCTGGTGGAACTGAAGCCTCGAACTGGGCAATTAAAGGTTATGCTTCAGCGCATCCGGAAAAGAAAGAGATTATTATTAGTCAGATTGAACATCATGCAACTTTACATTCATGTCAGTTTTTGGAAAAAATGGGCTATAAAATTCACTACATTCCAGTTGATAAAAAAGGATTTATTAATCTCAAAAAATTTGAATCTGTTATGAATGAGAACACATTGATGGCTTCCATTATTTGGGCTAATAATGAAATTGGTACGATACAAGATATCAAAGCAATTTCTGAAAGATGCAAGAAACATGATGTCGTACTTCATGTCGATGCAGTGCAAGTCTTTGGTCAAATTTCTATTGATCTCTCACTATATGCTATTGATATGGTTTCATTGTCAGCACATAAGTTTTACGGACCTAAAGGTATTGGTTGTCTTTATATTAAAAAAGGTCTGGTTATAGACCCTCTTATTCACGGTGGTTCTCAAGAGCAAGAAAAAAGATCTGGTACCGAAAACATCTCAGGAATTGTTGGCATGGCTAAAGCTGCTGAAATCGCAAGTCAAAAGCAACAATTATATTATGAAAAAATGAACTATTTAACTACTCGTTTATATCAAAGATTACTTCAGGATTTTGATTGTCTGCTGAATGGGCCCGAAATTGGTGGTAGCCGTCTACCTAGTAATTTAAATGTTTCATTTAGAGATATTATAGGAACTCAATTAAGTTACTGGCTGGATCAAAATGATGTTTATGTTTCAACAGGTAGTGCGTGCAATGCAAGTTCAATTGAACCATCTCACGTCTTAAAAGCAATCAAAGTACCTGATGAATTTATCAAGGGCACAATTAGATTTTCACTTGGTAGTGAATTTTTGGAATCAGATATTCCAAGAGTTATTGCTCGTTTGAAAGATGGTATTGATTCTATTTCATAAATATAAAGACCACATAAAATGTGGTCTTTTTTCTTTTATTTACTTTCTAAATATTTTAAGAAGGATGAACCTTGGTTTGGTTTCTCTGTCTTAAAATTATCATTAATTGAATATCCAATATCAGCAAATGTCTTTAGTAAAGGTAATCGACTGCCTTCAAGAAATTTCTTCGAATAAACAATTAATGGAACGAATTCTCTCGTATGATCAGTCCCTGAGTATGTTGGATCATTCCCATGATCAGCAGTTAAAATCAGCAAATCATCTTCATTAAGTTCCTTAATCAGATCTGGTAATTGTTGATCGAATTCCTCAATAGCTTTACCATATCCTATCGGATCTCTTCTATGACCATATAGAGCATCAAAGTCAACAAGATTAAGGAAACATAATCCGGTGAAATCTTTTTTTGCCATATCCGTTATTTGTTTCATACCATCAGCATTTGATTTTGTTTTGCTATAAGCATTGATGCCATAACCATCGAAAATATCATTGATTTTTCCTAATGCTATCACATCAAAACCAGCTTCACTCAAAAAATTGAGTGATGTTTTTTCGAATGGTTTTAGCGCATAATCATGTCTATTTGATGTTCTTACAAAATTCTTCTTATTAGTACCAACAAATGGTCTAGCAATAATTCTACCGACTTTCCATTCTGGTTTCATCATAATTTCACGAGCAATCGCGCATATTCTGTATTGTTCTTCAATAGGGATGATATCTTCGTGCATAGCAATTTGAAGTACGGAATCTGCAGAAGTATAAACAATCAGATCACCTGTTTTCATATGATGCTCACCTAAATCCTTGATGATTTCAGTGCCTGATGCGGAAATATTTCCGACAATTTTTCTTCCTGTTCTTTTTTCTAATTCGTCCAATAGCGCCTTGGGGAATCCATGATCAGTAAATGTTTGAAATGGTGTTGTTGTAAATAAACCCATCATTTCCCAATGTCCAGTCATTGTATCTTTTCCTAACGATGCTTCTTGCATTTTCGTGTAAAATGCTCTAGTATGTTCTACTGGAGTAACATTCTTAATTGGTGCAATATTTCCATAACCCATAGATTGTAGATTGGGTATGTTCAAATCCATGCTTTCTGCAATATGCCCAATCGTATTAGCTCCAACATCATTATAATCTTTTGCATCAGGTGCTTCGCCAATACCTAGGCTATCTAATACAATAAGAAAGATTCGTTGATACATATTATTCCTCCTTAGCACGCGGATGCGCGCTTCTATATATTTCTTTTATTCTTTTTTGACTGATATGTGTATATATTTGAGTCGTTGATATATCTTCATGACCTAATAATGATTGCAAGGTTCTTAAATCCATGCCATTTTCCAGCAAATGAGTAGCAAATGAATGTCTTAATGTATGTGGAGAACATTCTGTTGTCACTTGAGCATTGAGTGCTAGTTTCTTGAGTATCTTAAAAAATCCTTGTCTTGATAAACGATGCCCAGCCTGATTGACAAATAAGAAATTATTTTTTTGATCTTTCATGATTTTATCTCTAGATTTGATAATATAGTTTCTTAAGGCAATCGTTGACATATCAGATATTGGAACCATGCGTTCTTTGTTTCCTTTACCTTTGACGATTACATAACCTTGATTCAAATGGATGTCTTCCATTTGGATATCAAGCAATTCACTTACTCTTAGACCCGATCCATAGATGAGTTCTAATAAAGCCATGTTTCTTAGTCCCAAAGGTTTTGTTTTATCTACTTGTTCTAATATGGAAACAACTTCATCTATTGACAAAACCTGAGGTAAGGTTTTTTCTACTTTAGGAGCAGAAAAACCTTTTGCAATATCTTCATCAACTTCTTTTTCAATCATTAAAAAATGATGAAAAGACTTAATAGCTGTAAGTTTTCTCGCTAGGCTTTTTGCAGAAACTTTTCTTTTCATGCTTTTAAGAAAACCTTCAATATACTTTTTTTCAATGTGTTTTGGATTGCTTATTTGATGATAAGTCTCTAAAAACAATATATATTGTCTTAGATCAACAAGATATGAATCAATCGTATTCTTACTTGATCCCTTTTCGTTTTTTAAGTAGTACTCAAAATCCTTTAGTAAATATTTCATACGAACACCATAAAGACTTGATTACCTAAAAACAGTCCCTTTCGAGTGAGCATTAGTCTGTCTCCATCCATTTTGATTAATCCCAAATCCATTTTTTCATAGAGTTGAGGATACACATTAAAAATATCTACTTGATATTTGGTTTTAATTTCAGATAAAGAAACACCTTGAATTTTTCTAAGTCCAAAAATTAATTCGTCTTGAAGTAGGGTTTGAGCATCTTGATATGTGGATTCTTTTTGAGGATTCATCAGATATTTTGGCATCGAACGATGATTAGATGTTCTATAACCATCAATAAATCCATGAGCTCCAAGTCCTACACCAATATAAGTTCCTAAAGTCCAATAAATCAAATTGTGAAATGAATAATTTTTATCTTTTGCAAAATTGGATATTTCATAATGCTCAAATCCTTGATTGATCAATTCGTCCATCACAATGCCATACATTTGAGCCTCAGTGTCTTCGTCCATTTGCTCAAATTGACCTTTTAAATATTGATAATAGAAATAAGTTTTTTCCTCTAGAATTAATGAATAACATGAGACATGAGTGACATCAAGATCTTTTATTTGTTCTAAATCATGATGAAGATCTTCAATTGTTTGTCCAGGAATAGCATAGATTAAATCAATACTTATTTGAGGTATCCCTATTTCTTTTAAGTGCTCTATAATTGCATATACTTGTTGATTTGTATGTTTTCGATTTAGATATTTTAAAAGCTTTTGATTAAATGTTTGCACACCTAAGCTGATTCGATTGATACCATATTTTTTGAATAACAATCCTTTTTCTTCTGTGTAACTTTCTGGATTGACTTCAATGGTATATTCCATTGGATTGATGGACTTAATTGACTCAAACAAATAAGTCAATTGGTCTATATCAAGCATACTAGGTGTTCCACCACCAATGAAAATAGTTTCAATGGTATCAAAATGATTTTGATAAGAATCGATCTCACGGACCAATGCTTTTAGGTATTGATCAATGGTCTCCTTGTTTTTAGGAACGCTTTTGACAAAATCACAGTAATGACAAATATATTCGCAAAATGGAATATGGATATAAAGTCCCTTCAAACAAATCACTTCCCTTATATCTATTATACATGATTTGGTTTACATAATAAAGAACAGTGATGAGAATTTACTCATCACTGTTGGATAAAATTGCCATAAATGCTTCTTGAGGAATATCGACTTTACCAATCGATTTCATCTTCTTCTTGCCTTCTTTTTGTTTTGAAAGAAGTTTTTTCTTTCTCGTGATATCGCCACCGTAACATTTAGCGAGTACGTCTTTGCGCATCGCCTTAATGGTAGTTCTAGCAATAACTTTATTTCCTAGTGATGCTTGAATTGGTATTTCAAACATTTGTCGTGGAATTAATTCAACCATTTTTTCACAAATGGCTTTTCCTCGATAATAAGCAAAATCACGATGAACAATGAGTGATAGTGCATCTACAATTTCTCCGTTGAGCAATATATCCATTTTTTGCAGTCTGGATTGTTTATATCCTGATAATTCATAATCAAATGATGCATAACCTTTTGTTGATGATTTCAGTTTATCAAAGAAATCATAAACAATTTCTGATAATGGTAGATCATAAGTAATATGGACACGGTTTGCATCAACATATTTCAAATCACCAAATATACCTCGCTTTTTTTGAGATATATCCATGATTGCACCGACGTATTCCTTTGGTGTCATGATGGATGCTTTCACATAGGGTTCTTCAATGAAATCAATCCTTTGAGGATCAGGTAGTTTTGATGGGTTATCGATTGCAACCGTGGTACCATCTGTTAAATGAACACGATATAATACGGATGGTGCAGTAGCAATCAATTCGATATTGAATTCCCTATGAATGCGTTCTTGGATGATTTCCATATGAAGTAAACCTAGGAATCCAGTTCTAAATCCAAAACCTAAAGCTTGAGATGTTTCTGGTTCATAAACCAATGACGCATCATTAAGTTTCAATTTATCTAAGGCATCTTTTAAGTCATTGAATTGTTCTGTATCAATTGGATATAATCCGCAAAATACAACCGAGTTCATTTTTCTATACCCAGGTAAAGCATGTTTCGTATTTCGATTAGCATAAGTGATCGTATCACCGACACCAACAGTATTAATGTCTCTAATTGATGCTGTCAAATATCCTACATCCCCAGGACCTAAGATATCTCGTTTAACTACTTTTGGTGTGTGTACACCGACTTCAATGACTTCATATTTTGCTTTAGAAGCCATAAATTCAATTTGGTCACCTTTTTTAATGGTGCCATTAACAACTCTTACATATGGTATAACACCTTTATACATATCAAATACAGAATCAAAAACCAATGCTTGAAGCGGTTCTTCAGAATCACCAGTTGGTGCTGGAATATCTGTGACAATTCTTTCTAATATTTCAACAATACCCAGTCCTTCTTTTGCAGATGCAAGAATTGCATTTTGGGCTGGAATACCAATGACGTCTTCGATCTCCTTGATTACTTTTGCTGGTTCTGCACTTGGTAAATCTATTTTGTTGATGACTGGTATAATTTCTAAATTATTATCAATTGCTAAATAAACATTAGCTAGCGTTTGTGCTTCAATACCCTGAGCTGCATCAACGACCAAAATAGCGCCTTCGCAAGCAGCTAGTGATCTCGAAACTTCATATGTAAAATCAACATGACCTGGAGTATCAATTAGATGCATGGTATATGATTCGCCATTTTTGGCTACATAAACCATTTCAACTGCATTTAATTTAATTGTAATCCCACGTTCACGTTCTAAGTCCATGGAGTCGAGAAGTTGTTCTTTCATATCCCGATCACTGACAGTATTTGTCTTTTGCAATAGGCGATCAGCTAATGTAGATTTGCCATGATCGATATGTGCAATGATTGAGAAATTTCTGATATTCTTTTGTCTTTCATTCAATGTTGTTTTGTTCATATCACATATATCCTTCCGCTTAATCATTGTATCATTTTTACATATATTTTAAAAGTACTTAGTGAACGAATATTTAGTTTTTGCCTTATCTAAAGTACGAAAACGTTTTTACTCAAAAACAGGTCAAATCTGTTATCATATCTTTTGACGTTACCTAATAAAACAGATAAAATGACAGTGTAAGATACGTTTCTTAGGAGGAAATGAATATGAAAAAAAGAGTTTTATTTATAATGGCATTACTGGCTTCATTTGTATTGGTTGCATGTCAAGACACTGAGCCATCATATACGCATGGTTATGGTGTTAGTTATGGACTTGTTCATGGGCATTATGTTGGTGTTTCAGAAGTTGTTGTTAATCTTAACGATGAAGTAATGTCTGTGAAATTTGATGAGTACTTTTTACCCTACTCTTTCGCAGCAGTTGTTGTGGAAGATACAGAGAATCTTCCCACTGATGTCTTACCCGTCGTAGGCTCTAGAGGAACCACATATTATGCTGAGTATGTAAGTATTAATGGAACAATCTTTACTGGAGCAGTTTCAGGAGATTCTGGAAGTCAAATGATCACATACTCGACTCCAGGTGTTGCTAATATTGAAGATTGGGTTAAAGTCGAAGCGAATGCTAAGATTTATGTAGATTCAGTTAAGGCAGATAAAGTATTTATCGCAAATCAAGATGGTACAAAAAGCAATTACGAAATGTCAAATACAAATGCTAAACTAGGTTGGACAAAATCATCAACTGGTTATTGGACCAATCCTTCATCTTATGCACTAGGATGGGGTGGTAATATGAAAGCAATTACAGACTCACTAGTTGGCACAAAGCTACATGCTACTGAAGATCAAATAATTTCCAATTCTACGTGGGAAGTTGACGGACTTGTTACTGGTGCGACTCTAGTAGATTTCATTGATTACTATAAAGTTATACAGCAAGCTTATATCAATGCCTTAGCAACAAAAATCTA
>CAZPLF010000033.1:0-14272 GCA_964587475.1 uncultured Mariniplasma sp. | reverse complement strand
TATGAACCTTTTTATTTAATTATTGTTGTGTTGCACTTGTTATTCTAATTTATCTGCAAAAAAAAGTCCTAGCATTTGCTAAGACTCTACAACTTGTTTTTCTTTTGGTTCTACTTCTTGTTTTTCTTTTGGTTCTGCGCCTTGCTTTTCTTCAGGCTTTTTTATAATTTTTACTGTCGCTAATATCGAAATCGTTAGTATATACAGTCCAGCTAATAAGAATAGCCAATAATTAATTGATGTAAACTGAAATGTTCCATTAAATGCAATATCTAAGAATCCAAATGGAATAGCTATGAAACAACGAATTATAAATATCAATGCTATAAAAGGTGAACCTACAAGCAAACTGACAACCACAGGTAAAGCCCATATGACTGCTGTCAGAAAGGAACTTCTAAAATATGCATAGAGAATCATTGCTATAAGTGGCCAAACAACAACCGATTTAGTATATTTGAAATTGAATTTCAATTTACCATCTAATAGATGTGATGCAAGAAATAAAATTAAATAAACTGAACCAATCATACAAAGCAATAAGTTCAAAGTCATCGATGTAGAAAAAGCCTTACTTCCAAAATTATAGGATAAAATCGCTCTAATAAATCCTCCTAGATGATCACTATAAAACAGGAAAAAAAGCAGGAAGTGAGCAAGAAAGACTTCTTTTTTTCTTTGCAAAAGAAATACACCAAACGCAACCAATGTAATAGGTAATAAACTTTGAACAAAACCGAAAAATCGCGTTTGATTCCAAACCGTTGTAAGAATTGCAAAAACAGATAATACAATAAGAATAATAAACTGGATTCCTTCTGGAAGAATGCCTTTGAAGCCTTTAACGAATTTAATCATAGGGTAAACTCCTTTTTATATTATTTATTTTTATTGTAGCATTTATTCTTTTATTTTAAAAGCATAAAAAAGAAAACCTCCAATTTGGAGGTTCATTTTATTTCTTAAATGACTTGATTATCGCTGTACTTGCTCCGTATGCTAGATATAATCCAAATGCAGCAAATATAAAATAGCTTAAAGGTTCATTCGCAAAACCTGAATTAAATATCTTATCTAGTAAAATGAATGGTACATCTGCAACACCTGCTAACAGCAGCATAATTGCAAAGACATTCGCTCCAAATAGCAATGCAATGACCGGTGGTACAATTTTAAGTACTGCAACACTGAATCCTGATCTAATAAAGAAATAAGTGAAAGCAATGATTGCTGACATTACTACAGGTGATTTGGTATAGCTCATACCAACCTTGCCATCTAAAATATAAGACAAAATATAGATTATCAAATAAACAAAGATGACAAATCCTACAATAAGATTGAGTGAGAAACTTGGTAATGCAAAATTAGTAAAATTAGATGACAATAAAGTTCCAATAAATTGTGTTCCCATCGATAGGTAAGCAGTTAAAAATAAGACCAAGTGAGCAGCTAAGGATTTATCTTTCAATTGAAGCCCAATTGCAGCACCAGCTACCAACATGATTGGAAGCAATGATGCCAAAAATAACCAAATCCCCGAACCTGTATTCACAACAAAATATATAGCAAACAACGCAATAACTATGACAAATATAGTCGTTAATTTTTTAGAAAAAACATGCTTAAAACTCTTAATTCCATTAATCATCATTCAATCCTCCTATTTTCTTCTTTATTGTATCATTTCAATGGATATACAGCAAAAGGTATGCACAACAAAAAGAAATTTCGATTTAAAGATATCTTTCTTCAAAATCCGGGAATTGATGATGAAAATTAACCTTTACCAACAATAGTGATTCAATTTCAATTAAGATTTGATAAAGTGTTGCTCTAATCTCGAATTCTTCTCTTGTGCTCGGTAGCGAAGATACTTTGAATTCTTGTTGTATGACATCCAATTTTCGAAGCTGTTCAACAGCTTTGTTGTATTGCCCGATGTCCTTGCTTAATGTCACTAAATAATCAGAAATTTCAAGTGCGTATTGGTGTAATTTCTTTATCTTTAGAGCCTGTAAATACATATGTCTAATATAACTTGTTTGTTCTTTTCTCATATGGAAATAGGCGAGATAGCTATGATCATTTTGAAATAATAGATCTTTGTCTACTAACTCGACAATATCAATGTATTCTTGAATCTTGTGATCTAATAGGCTATAGTGACGATAATATTCTTCATTATAATCTGGATCCTTAAGTAGTAAGGAAAGCATGAAAAGATGATCTGCTACCAAAGTGTCTATGGATTTCACGTGCATCACAAGTTCTTTTTCTGTCGATTGTGGGTATAAAATATTAAAGATTGTTGCAATACCTATTGAAATAAAGATTAAAGATAACTCGTTAGCAAGTAAAGATAAAGAAAATGTATTTTCTATTAGCAAATGAGTGACCAATACCAATCCAGGTACAATACCCTCAGAAATTTTAAGCATCCATGATATATATGTGAAAATGAAGATAAAGATAAAGAAGACCCAATAATTGTATCCAAATGAAATAAACATCAGTGTTGCAAGTAAAAGACCAAAAACAGAATCAATCAATCTTCGAGAAGATATGACAACTGAGTCTCTTTTTGTTAAGTGAATTGATAAAATCGCAAGTATACCTGCAGTTAACCAAAACTCAAGTCCGATAAACTTTGCGATTAGGCTGGCAATGACTCCAACCAATGTCATTTTTACTGCAGTGTGAAAAAGCCTCATAGCTACCTCACTTTTTACTCATATTTTTAAATTGTTCATGATATAAATGAATGTCTGAAAGACAGAATGGTTTTTCTTTCTTTTCAATTTTGCTAATGAGCAACTTAATTTGTTCATCGATGATAGCTTGGATCTCATCAGAATAGCACATTTGGTTTAAGTGCATTTGGTATTCCTTTTCATCTAATAGAAAATAATTTCCATCTGGAAAAACTTTGACATCCAAATCGTAATCAATATACTTGATGGCTTCGCCATCATAAAGATAAGGGCTGGACATATTGCAATAGAAATAAACGCCATCTTTTTTTAACATACCAATGATATTGAACCATAAATCATTATAGAAATAGCAGATTGCTGGTTCTTTTGTATGCCAGCTTCTACCATCGTTTTCGATGACTTTTGTTCGATTGTTGGCTGTTACCAAAACATGTTGATCTTGATATAAAACCACGGTTTTCTTCCATATGCGATGTAGCTTTTTGTTATGCTTGTAACTGTGTATTGGCACACTCATACCGGTTGATAATTTCATAAAACCACCTCAAATGATGGTTATATTATATCATTATTTAAAGCGTCAAGAAACAAAAAAGGATTTTTATAAAATTAGCTGTCTTCTTTATGATGATGCCCTTTACTTGATTTATCTATTCATCAGACATAAAATGAATTGAATAAGCATATGAAGGGGTGATTTTAGGATGAAAAATAAAGTTGTCATTATAGGAACAGGCTTTGTTGGCATGAGTTATGCTTATGCTCTTGTCAATCAAGGAACCGTTGAGGAATTAGTTTTAATTGATATAGACTCCAATAAAGCAGAAGGTGAAGCCATGGACCTAAATCATGGGTTGGCATTTGCTCCAAGAAAGATGATCATTAGATCTGGTGATTATGAAGAATGTGAAGATGCAGGGCTTGTTGTTATCACAGCTGGCGTGAATCAAAAGGAGGGTGAAACAAGAATCAACCTTTTGAACCGTAACGCTTCTATCATGAAATCTGTCGTCTCTAAAATCATGTCATCAGGTTTTGATGGGATTATTTTAGTTGCTACCAACCCAGTTGATATCCTAACCTATGTCGTTTGGAAAGCCTCAAAATTACCTTCTTCAAAAGTGATAGGAAGTGGAACATCTTTAGATACTGCAAGATTGAGATATGAAATATCAAGACAAATCTCTATTGATGTGAGAAATGTTCATGCTTATATTCTTGGTGAGCATGGAGATTCTGAATTTGTCTGTTGGTCAAGCGCTTTTGTAGGTGTCAAACCAATCAAAGATGTTATCGAGTCTATGGATGAAATCTCTTTTGAAGACCTTGATAAAATATATAAGACTGTTAAGAACGCAGCAAATGAAATCATCAAAAGAAAGAAAGCATCATATTATGGTATAGGGATGGCTTTGGTAAGAATTACGAAAGCCATATTCAATAACGAAAACCGAATTATTCCGATATCCGTTTATAATGATGGAGTTTATGATTGCGATTCCGATATCTATATTGGATTACCAACAGTTTTAAATCAAGATGGGGTTCATCATGTAGTTAAACTCAAGCTTGATCAAGATGAATCAAGCAAACTAAAAACATCTTCTAAAATCATTAGAGACCTATTAGACCAAATGGAAATTTAATTCTAATAAACTTAAATAAAGAAAAAGGAATGCAGACACTGTATTCCTTTTTGTTCACTAAAATTTACTTGAAGATAATTGTTTGCAATTCAATAAGATCTGCTACATAATCCCAATCACTGCCTAAATCAACAGTTCCTGCTGGAACGCCATCTTCAAATGTGAAATCATTGTTATAGAATACATAACCATAGGTTGCTAGAGCAGCACTTGATACTAGATATCCTTTATTTGTTGCTAAACTCTTGATTTCTGAATTTTCAAAGAATGCTGAAACAGCATTACCAAAGATTAAGTCAACTATACTTTCGATATAGACATCAAAATAATACTGTCTTCCTTTTTTCATATGTTTCCTCCATTGATTTGAGTAAGCCTTTTCAATTTCAACTATATATGATATATGTGAAACAGTCAAAGTTTTCCATAGAAAAAACATGTATTTTCGACCACTGTCTTATATACCAAACAATGAGTAATTAAATTCTAGATTCTTCGTGAATCAATTGGTTATCCACACCATCTTTCCCATAAGAAAACACATAAATTTTAGATTCATCAACAGCAATACCATAGCATAGGTTCTCACTAACTTCTATTTGTGTACACCAATAATACTTATCTTGCATCATTCTAATATATTCACCAGGAAGCTCAGAAAGCGTATCAACATCTTTAAATTCTTGTTTGATGCTTCTTATTTGATTAAACAGTTTTTGATTATCCTGATATACTAGTCTATTCATTGTAACTTCGTCACCAGTATACTTATAGATGATGTTTCTTAGTTTATCTGATTTTATATAATATTCTATATCCTTTCTTTCAATATGGTAACCATTCATTAGATATTGAATGATAACTTCAGAGAGCATTGTTTCTTTATACCGATCATTTTTAATGTATTGTTCAAAATCAATATTCATTTTTTGATTAATCCCCTCAATTGCTCCCAAATAAAAAGTAGATTTTTCACCAAAGTAGTGACGTAAATTTTCTAGAGCTTTGAATCCTTCAATAATATTTTCAATATTAATGAACTGTGTTTTTCTAATTACTAGATATCCACCTGATAATATTTTATCTGTTGTAGTCTCCAAGATATTTGATAACTCCAAGAGTATGCTGATATCAGGTAATGATTCACCCGTTTCCCATTTAGAGATAGCTTGAAAACTGATGTTTAGCTTGTCAGCCAATGCTTTTTGAGATAATCCTTTTTCTTTCCGCATTCTTTGAATATATTGTCCTATTTGAATGTTGCTAGCCATAATAATTCACCCCTTATATTGATCTTCAATTGTATTTTATCATGACATTTAAAATTCTACAATAACTCGATATTTGATATAATTCTATCAATGGTTGAATTATATCAAATAAAAAATTGCTTGACGTTTGTCAAACAATTGGTTATTTTTATTGTGTTATGTGACTTATTTTGATACAATTACGCACCATTTGCAGAATTTACGCACCCCTAATGATTTTTACGCACCCCTATAAAATGGCTTAAGAAAGAGCAAACTGTCGAAAATGACTATTGTATTTGCGCTATACAGTCTAAATAAATTTTTAACTTCTCAGTTAATCAATAATATCATATTCAGAAAATTCTTGGTTAAAAATTTGGTTAAGTCCATCTTCATTCTCAATATTCGAGTAGTATAAAATAATTCTATTAGAACTATATTCAAAACTAATTCTAACTTTTGAATCACCTTTGAGTAATACAAACTCTACTTGAAAACCTGTTAAACTAGCTATTTCTTTGATTACATCTTTATTATCAATGATGAATTCTGAAAAATCATCTACAACCAACTCAAAAAATATAACTACTGCTACCCAGTCATCAAATGATTGCATTTCAACATTCCCATTTGTAAATACCATATTAAACTCATAACCAAAATCAATTGTTTGAGAATCAATTATTTCATAAACGTCAGACAATACTTGTTTTCCTTTTTCAATAATATCAGAAGAGATTTCTTGATTAATTATGTAAGTTATGTACAAACGACCCGCATCATCATTAACTCTTTTGTACCGAAAAGACATAATTGAATCATCAAGTAACTCAATTTCTGAAAAACTCTTTGAGAGAGATGATGAATCTTTTGTTACATCGTCAATAACAACTTCACTACACTCACTATCTGAAAGACAATCATCATATAAATACACAGGTGTATTTGTGCATCCCGCTAGTAGCAAGACACTCAAGAATACGGTACAAAATAAAAACTTATTCTTCATAAGAACCACCATCCTTTAATTTGGGAAAACAGAATATGCTATGGAAATATCACTATTTGTGGAATTAATCAATGAAGTGCCACCCCATCCATTGGCTACAACAAAGTATTTATCTGTCTTTGACTTGTATAAATTACCATAGTAATTAATCTTATAATAATCAATCACAGTATATCCGTAGCCAACTACGGTATGAGCAGAATTTGAGTATTCTTTATATATTCTAGTTACAGTATCATACCATACCTTTTGTCCATAATATGTATAGAAATAATAATCATCATATTCGATGCTTTCACTATCAACATATAATTCATAATCCATTGAAGGATCAACACCTAATTGCATTACTACAGGATAATCCAAATCAATTTCTGCAGTGAATTCAGCCCAATCAAGCTGTTCACCAATCGTATTAGCGGGTGTGTTTGGTCCATATATTAAACTATTATATGATAAATCTAAGTTTTTAGAATCAAAATAATCTTCCAATGCATTATAGAAGAAAGGTGGATATGTACCATCAACACTACCCCATAATGGAATATACCAGTTATTTGTGTACATATCAGCATACAAGTCATCGTGTAGATCTTCTAAAACATCTAATTGTGAACTCGTTATGTTATCCCAATTTCGATATTTCGTAACATAATAATAAGAATATGGGGGTACTCCTACAATAGTTGTATACGTTGGTGTAAAATTCGATATTAGATTAGTCTCATATCTATCCCAATACATAATAATCTCTGTTCCTGCAGTAGGACTGCAATTATTTGTAACACTAGTATTCAAGTCTGTTGAAAGTGTTGGAAATCCTCCATCGGTTTCAGTTCTAGTTGTTGTTTTAGAATAATAACTATATTCTTCTGTATAAGTAGTCACAGTTGTTTGTCCCATTGCACCAATAAATAACCTCTCATTAAAGTAACTAATAATATCTTGATAATTAATCTCGTCACCTGTTAAACTGTCAACTAATAAATCATCCTTATACTCAAAATAATTACCATACGATATGTATATATTTTTGGAACTAATTTGATTATAGGGTGACTTCGTATCTGAACTGGCCTCTATAATTTCCATAATCCAATGATCTTCAAATTTGGTTTTTCTAGAAATCACATATCCAAAATCGTCAGCATAAGTATACTCATAAACCTTACCTATATTGGTAAGGAAGATATCATATATTTGTTCACTTTTTACTTTCAGTTCATTTTCATAACAAGTAGTTTCATTTTCACAAACCATACTAAGTATAAATTCTTTCGTGTATTGTGATAAACTACTACTAGCATTAACTGTACTCATTACGTTGCTGATCAAAAATAAAAACAAGATTATTATACCAATCATTACTTTTCTCATAAATATTTCTTCCCCCCCTAGTTTTATGATCTTTATTCTCAATTTAATACACTTGCTATACATCAGTTATATTTCAGATACTATATTTCATGATGTGATTTTATAGGTACTAATGCAGTTTTGAAAGTATCAAATAATGTTTCATTATTCTTATCTTTTTTTGAAAATTAAAGTCATGCCTTGATAAACTATATTTCATATTATTTACCCCCTCTTTTATCCCGGAATTGTTAATTTCTATTTCATTATAGCATTATATTGATCAATAATGAAGAACTTTTCTGGACTTCATGTAATTTTCATTTCGACTCAATTCGAAATTCAACCTTACAATTTATAAGGTTCAAAGATAGCATTCGATATAAGCAAATTCAAATGTTAATATTTATGAAATTAGGTAATCGTGTAAATTGTTAGGCAATCGTGTAAATGGTTGGGCAATCGTGTAAATAGTTGAGTAATCGTTAAAAGGTTGAACTCACAGAGCATAAAAGCCCTGAAAAAGTTCTACTTTGAACCTCTACAGGAGATATGGTATTTGGTATATAGGAAGAAAACGCCCTTTCTGCATAAAAAAAGGCCTGATACTTTTGTATCAAACCTATGCTTCCTATATGTCTTGTCATTACTAAGTTTATCATGATTTTCACTAAAAAAATAGCGTGTTTTACTCTGGAGTTATACCAAGTTTACTGTTTGTGAACTAGAAGCTTACAACTCTTAGCACAACCTTATTTAATATAGAAAATTTTATTGACAAGTTTTTATCAATAATAGTTATTATAACATGCTATCAAAGTCTAATTTTCTATGCATATGATAATACAAATACCCATTGTTTAAATTTCATCACAGTCAAAAACGACATGTAACTCTCCTCTGATAAAAATAGTCCATAAACATCAAGTTTAACTTTCTTCCTTTTGATTTTTCATGCGATTATACAACACTAGGATCAATGTAGCTGGAAGAAAGTAATACAAAATTTGGACGAAAATCTCCAAGTTTCTAAAGGCAATATTTTTAAATATAATCATTGTCTGGAGATTACCTAATAGCAATGGAGCTAATAAAAAGTTTAGTAAGAACCATATACTCAACAAAAACGATATCTTGTATTTTCTAACATAAATAAATATTGTCATAACAATTAACAGTACTAAATCAAAAATAACTCCATAAAGCCAATAAAATCTATCTAAATAAAATTGAATATTTATTGTTAATGGAAAGATAATAGTCACAATAATTGTGATTGTTATAGCAGGTAACAGCCATATCTTCACTGAATCACGCGTTACACATATTAAGCTATAGATGAGTAATAAAAATAACAAGATTCTTAGCATAGCACTAATTTGATAATAAAAAATTGTTGTTCTATCGGCATCAACTAGAATAGCAAACAAATAAGGTATATTCATAATAACTAATATGATCAGATAGCCTATTGAAATCCACGAGGTAATTTTTACCAAGTTTTTTGTGTTAATAGGTTTTCTGATTTTATCATTTGAAATATCATGAACTTCTATCAAGAAATAGTTCATACATAAAGGAATCAAGAGCCCCAAAGAGAACAATATAACTGTTCCAAATACGTTAGTGAATTCAAATGTCTTATACATATAGAATATTGAATCCTCTGACATGGAAGAGACTTGAAGAACTAGTAACTCCAAAAAGAAATATAAACTAAGTCTTTTTACATATACTAAATTGTTTGATTGTAAGAAAACACCAATAAGAAGTAAGATAATACCCCTGATAGAATAAATACTAAAATAAAACTCTTCAACAACACTACTATATAAAATCATACCTGCTACATTTATAAGAATCGTGATTATCCCAACAACAGTAAAAAAATATGGTTTTGTTTTTTTTATGAGCAAAAGTAGTAACAAAACTCCAAGCAAACCTACTGAAATGATTTGAGAGTATAAGTTAAAGTCATAAACAAAATGATCAGTATACATATTCCTAAAGAATACTCTAGACTCAAATATCATACTCATTGAAAACAAGCAAGAAAAAATCCCACCTAATAGTAATAATATACGGTACTTCTTTAACATAGCTATCATCCCCCTCATTTTCTGAGACACAAATTTATATTGGATCAGCAAAATTATTAATTATATTATAACATCATCTAAAACAAAAATAAACCAAGTCTAAACTTATGTTCTAATTCAAAATATCAATTACGAATCAAAAGAGTTCAAATCTCATCAACCGTACGAAAACCAAGAATTTCTTGAAAGTTCAAACCCCATCACGACGAACTCTATTTTTATCAATAAACATGTTGAAAAATAGACATATTTTAACGCTTTTTATCCTAATTTCAAATCACATCACCTCCTACCAGTATGATATTCAGTGCTTTTTTGCCACCTAAAACAAACAAAAACGGCTCAATAGAGACGTTTTTGTTAAAGTTATAAACTTAGTATAATCATAATGTGTTGTGTGACCTATTTTGATACAATTATGCACCCCTAGCAGAATTTACGCACTCTTACTAACATTTTACGCACCCCTAAAGTATGGCTTAATTAATGTCTTTTTATGTTGACTAGTACACATACAAAGTCATCTTGGAAATCTTTGTATCAAAATGAGGTAATTAACTAATTATATATATATGGTGTTGAACCCAAACATTTCAACATTTTTTAATTTGATCAAAAGTAATAACAATGTAATAGTTTTGAGATACTACAATTGTATTCCTAAACTTTTGGCAAGAATTTATTAATTTTTGTTTTCAGTACTAAAAAATGCACTATAATTACAACAATTAGTCCAATAATCATTGCCCCTATAGGCCCAAATTTATTCACATCCAAAAACAAAATACTATATCCAAAAATAATCCACTGCAAGATATATATTTGAGTAATATTTTGACTCCAAAATGAAAGGATTTTAGGATAACCAAATTGTTTAGTAAATCCATATACTATTAAAAAATAAATTAATATAAAAGCAATAACAAGAAAATGCAAATCAAATGTGTGTTGTGGATAATCAAAAATAGTATGTTGACCCAATGTTAAAACTCCAATTATGGCCAAGGTAAATGATGCCAATACCAAATTAATTATTTTTTGCTTATTTAATGATAAAAGTGTATTAGATAAATACATTCCTAACATTGGATAAATAATCCATGGAAAAACTGGAAAACTGACTAAATCACTCGAACCAATAAATGGATCAGTTAGATAATTGAAATCATTCCATATATAGGGTGAAACAATAGTAATAATAATTATTACTGCTGGAAATATGAATTTATTTTGAGCAACTTTACGTAATCCACCAAGAAGTATAAAACTTAGTCCCGCCAATTGTAATATGTCAATTTCAAAAAGAAATTTAAATGCGTTATTATCATTTGCAATGAGTAAGGGTATAGTAAATCTAACAAAGTTCAAAAGATAACCTAATGCAAATAGTTTTAATCCTCTAAACATTAATACTTTATTAGGCTTTTTACTTTGCATTAAAAATATCCCTAAAACAACCATAAAGACAGGCGCAGCTGGCCATGTTCCTAAACCAACAAATATAATCGAAATTATATTGTTCGAGTCTCCTGCACCTATTTCATGCATCAAAAAAGCATGTTGCATAATCATGAAAAAAATAGCTAATCCTCTTAGTGTATCTAAATATTCAATTCTTTTCATTTTTTCACCTTCATCATAATTTTTATTGATACAAAGCGACTACTTGTCATTGAAGCTTGATGTAAATCTTGAATCAGTAATGGCCCTTCTGTTTTAATAGACTTCCTGTTTAATAGCTTAAAAAATTGGGTAACTCTTTTTTCTGCTTGCTGGTAATTTTCTACATTTTCTATTTTATAAATATATGTACCTTGACTCAGGATATAATCAAAATTTCGCTCATCTTCTATACATACATAATATTTTGTTTCATCATAGATTTGGACTATATTCAGTAGATCATAATTACTATATTCTTTACTTATCTGGAGAATGTCTTGTGCATTCAAGTTGTGATGATGATTATAACCATTTAATACCTTTAATTTTATATCATTCAGTTCTGTAAATCTAAAATCTTCATTGATTTCTCTAATTTCTTCTATTGTTTCTATTGTTGTTTCAACAGATTTTTTCAAGTTTATTAGTTTTCTAATATGCGTTTCAATTTCATCTTTTTTCTCAGTTAATACGGATAAATAATTTGCTTTCATTTCAGTTTTCTTTAGTAAAGATATATTTTTTACCGAAATATCTAATTCTCTTAAAAACAAGATATGAATTAATTCATATATGTCATTGATCCCATACATTCGATATCCATTTTCAGCTATAAATGTAGGATTAAAGATTCCCTTGTCTTCAAAATATCTGATTTGATGTGTTGATATTCCCATTAAAGACGCTAATTGACTAATTTTGATATACTCATTCATATGAATTCTCCAACCCTTCATAAAAGTTTTAATCTATCTTCTTGATGGTATAAAATATATAAACCATAAGAACCAAAGTAAATTTAGCAATACAAGAAAGTTCCCACCATTTATTAATACATTTCTTATATCATTGAAAGACATAAACCCAATTAATCCGAGTATCCCTAACCACCAATATTTGTTAAATGCTAGTTTGGTTTTACTCTGACTATATAGAAATTTTGACATAAAATACCATGTTCTGTTCTTAAAAAAAATATATGTTAAAAAACTTCTTCTTTTCTTTGTAGTCTTAAACCCAACTCTTTCATAGAGATTAACTGCTCCTTGATTTGTACTAGCAACATATAGAGTGACTTTATTAATTTCTTCTAAAAGTTTTGCTTCGTCAAATACTTTTTCTATCAATAAGGTCCCTATACCATAACCTCTAGCACTCTCTGATACGGCAATATGTTCTATATAATATTCGCCTTTATGAGTAGTATCTGATAACAGTATGCCAGCAAATTTTAATTTCATTACATTTAGTAGTCCATATCTTTTTGCTAAATAAATTAAGGAAGTTTTGTTTTTGTTTTTAGTTTTTATCTTGTTAGAATATGCTGTCTTAACAACGCCAACTACTTCATTTTTAATAGTTGCAACAAAGTATCCATTCTGCGGTTGATTCTCAAACAATGAAGCCTCCATCACATAAGATTTTAAGTCGTCAGTTTCTAAGTTCGTTAGTTTTTTAAATTTACTTTCAAATGACAATAATAAGATATCTACCACTTTACTATAATCAGCAATTACAAATGGTCTAATTTCAATAATTTCTTTATTTATCATAGCATTATTTCTCCTTTTTTTATCTAACATAAATGTATCTATCATAAGATAGCAGTAGTCAATACCTTATTATAAACCTTAGGTCTGACCTAAAGTCAATGATTTTAACTAAATTATAGCATAAAAGAATATATTTTTGTTGAAGTACCAGAAATCCATTTGAAATTTTGGTCAAATAGTGTTAATCAACATGTAATCGTGTAAAAATTTATTGGCTTAGTTATAAATATTCATATGATAACCTTTAAAAATCTTTAGACTCACCCAAGGTTTTAGAATATAGCGAGAAATGTCCCTATCTGCACAAAAAAAAGGCTCGATACTAGGGCGAATAGTAATTCGCTTTATTGTATCAAACCTATGCTTTCAATATGTGTTGGGTGACCTATTTTGATACAATTACGCACCTCTAGAGAAATCTACGCACCCCTTCTATTTCTGTGCATATGGCATCAAGACCACTGTTCAAAAACCATACCAATCCAATATACATTCTGGTCAATCCACTATTTATTTACAGCAAATATATTAGTATTCTTTTTAAAATATATGTAATACGCAACTATAGACAAGTGACAAATAAAAGATGGATACAATATGAATAATAGTATAAAACCACTACCACCATCAAAAATATCATTAAAATTATTCACGCCTATAACGATGGATACTCCAAGAATGTATACTAGGAATGTTATCAAATAAGTATATTTAACCTTTAAGGTCTTTTGTATAACAACCCCAAGATAGTGTAATATTAATGATATTGGTAAAGCTATCATTGGTATAATCATCAGTCCATCAATGAAGTAGAAATCATTAATAACTAATTTTATTCCTAGAAATATCACCAGTATTGATATTAATCCTAATATGACAAATCCTTTGTTTTTCACAATAATATAACCCCTCTGTTATGATTTTGTGTAAGGCTACCAATTTTGATACAAATTAGCACCCCCATCATAATTTACAGC
>CAZPLF010000032.1:0-14882 GCA_964587475.1 uncultured Mariniplasma sp. | reverse complement strand
AACTCTATTAAGGGATATATAGACAATTTTACTAGAGGTGTAATGGTGCCGAAAATAGGACGCGAACCTACGACCTATCTTCAATATATTAGTATCTATAAAAAACTAGCTATTCAAAAATACCTCCAATATAATCTTCATCATACATTATTTGATACATCCAATAAGATCTCAAATGTAAATAACTCTCTATATAATCCACTTGTTTCATAAAAGTATTTGCTCTTACAACTTCATCGGGATTTGGCCAAACATATAAATCCATCGTTTCCCATTTATCAAAATTTCTTTGTGCTTGCACAAAAATAGATTGTGTAAGCACTGGAATCATCTCATAAATCTCAGGCAAGATATCTAAATAGATATCACTATATCTTTCTCTGAATTCTAATCTGATTTCCGGAACATCCATCATCAGTTTAAATAATCTATTTTTATAATCCTTCATACCATAGAATCCTTCAGGTCCATAATCAATATAATCCGCATTGCCTATAGCAAAATCAAAATCCCAAAGTGGCCCTGGTCTTAAAGGACCCCCTGCTTCTTTATAATAATAAACACTTGAAAATCCGACATCAACATTCTTCATAAGTTCATGGATAATAAAAAAATCAATCCATCCATCAACATCCAATAATTCTTCATAACCAGTTTTTGCTATGAGAGCATTTTCGACACTTGTCATATAACTGGTCAAGTAATCAGCGTGAATTTGTGAATACTCTAAATCATCACTATCTGGTTCTTTAATCTCATATGGATAATCAGCAACCATAAACCATTCATCATTAAGTGCAGTATAAGTATCATAATATCTCTTATCAAGCTCAAATAAATACCCAGTATCGGCAACTCCAGCAATAGACTCAATATCAAGTTTGTTCTTATGGAATTCCACTTGTTCTGTTAATACATATAAACCCATATAAACTGTATTGATATATAACTCTACAAACCTCGTTTCTAATGTATAACTAGAGTTATCCAATAAACTACTTAATTTATGAACAATCGTATTTCTCATCAATGATTTATCAGCATATTCAGCTAAAAGAACATATTCTTTTGCTTCTGGCATGCCAAAAATAGATGTGTTTTCATCAAATTGCAATTTAAAGGGCTTTTTAGGATAAGAAAACCAAGTTGAGTTGCCTCTTCCTCTGATTTGTGCAGCATTTGTATCGATTTCAGTTTCTGCGATACCATTTTTGGTCATAATCGCTAAAACCGATGCTTGAGTATATGCTTCTCTAGTCACATTATTCACTGAATAAGGTAAATCGATATAGAGTTTATATCCATTGTATCCAGAATCATCAGCAAGCAAATGAATCGGCTCAGAAAACTCGCCTGCTTTGTTTCCTCTTCTGATTGTGAAATTCAGAGTTACGTCTTGATCATAAAAAGGAGACTCATAAATAAACTCGTCTGTAAAGTATTGCTCATTATATTCATATGTCACATCAACATCATCAAAAACTGGCAAAGCAAAGTTTGAATTAACACTTGTAGGGATTGCATCTTTGATTTCTTTTGCTCTTGTTTCAAACAATTCTGGGAAATCAATTGATTCACAACCGATTAGCCCAATACTTGTAAGTACAAACAAAATGATTATCATCGTTTTTTTCATCATCTTCTCCTAGAAAAAAAGCATAGAACCTATGCCTTTTTATAAATTATTTGTGAGTAGTTGCGATAACTTGAGCATAATCTCAGCCATGATATGACCGCCTATTAAAGCAAGCAAAAAATATGCTGCTTTGATTTCCCAAATCTTCATTTTCTCAAATTTGTTTTCAATATGAATTGCTCTTAAAATCCTTAGATTTAATGCAAAGAAAACGGTCAAGGATACAAAATAAATGAGTTCATCCATTTAAAATACCTCCTAAATTTGTCCTGCCTTACTCTTAGTAATATTTTCTTTAAGTTCACGTTCTTGTTTAGAGAAATCTATATTCTCTTTTTTAGTCAATTGTAGTTTTTCTTTTTTCATGAGATCAAAAGCATGTCTTGCCTTTTCAAGGGTTGCACCCATCTGAGCTTCAAGTGCTAAAATGGTAAGTACATTATCCTTAAATTCAATAACACCTTGTTCTACAACAAGAAAGCTTTCATTCTTATCTCTAACAAACTTCAAAAATCCTATTTTCATCTGAAGGATAATTGGAATGTGGTTATCCAAGATGGCCAATTCTCCATCTTCATTATGGATCAGCACATAACTGATCTCATCTGTATAAGATGTTCCTTGTTGTGTGTGCACATTGAATATCATAATGTTTTCGCCTTCTGAATTGCATCATCGATGGTACCAACCATCATGAATGCATCTTCGGGTAACCCATCATGTTTGCCTTCAATGATTTCTTTAAATCCACGTACAGTTTCCTTGAGTGGAACAAATGATCCTGGTACACCAGTAAATTGTTCAGCCACGTGAGTATTCTGTGATAAGAAAATTTGAATTCTTCTAGCTCTATGAACTAACAACTTATCTTCATCAGTAAGTTCATCCATACCCAAAATAGCAATGATATCTAAAAGTTCATGATATCTTTGAATCATCTTTTGCACATTTCTTGCTACATCATAATGTTCTTTACCAACGATTTGTGGGGAAAGTGCTCTTGATGTTGATGCAAGTGGATCAACAGCAGGATAAATACCGATTTCAGTTAGTTTTCTACTTAAATTGGTCGTAGCATCCAAATGCGAGAATACCGTTGCTGGCGCTGGATCTGTATAATCATCAGCTGGTACATAAACGGCTTGAATTGAGGTGATAGAGCCATTTTTAGTTGATGTGATACGTTCTTGCAGTCTACCCATTTCAGTCGCTAAGGTTGGTTGGTAACCAACTGCTGATGGCATTCTACCAAGCAGTGCAGATACTTCTGAACCCGCTTGAATGAATCTAAAAATATTATCAATGAATAATAAAACATCTTGTTTTTCTTCATCTCTAAAATGTTCAGCCATTGTCAAACCAGTCAGAGCAACTCTCATTCTTGCTCCTGGTGGCTCATTCATCTGACCAAAGACGAGTGCTGTCTTATTGATAACACCTGACTCTATCATTTCAGTATAGAGTTCATAACCTTCTCTTGTTCTTTCTCCAACACCGGCAAAAACAGAAATACCTGCTCTTTCCTGTGCAATATTATGAATTAATTCTTGAATGAGCACGGTCTTGCCGACGCCTGCTCCTCCAAATAAACCAATCTTACCACCCTTGATATAAGGTGCTAATAAATCAATGACCTTGATTCCTGTTTCCAAGATTTCAACTTCACTTGATAAATCATGAAAAGGTGGAGATTGTCTATGAATGCTCATATGTGGTGCATCATCTAGTGCAGCCATTCCATCAATAGGTTGACCTAACACATTGAACATACGTCCAAGTACTTGTTTTCCGACTGGAACTTTAATTGAAGAATTGGTTGCTGTAACGACAAGATCTCTTCTTAAACCTTCAGTAGGTTCTAAAGCGATTGTGCGCACAACATGGTCTCCTGTATGAAGTGCAACTTCTAGTGTAACTGTTTTACCATCTTCACGCTCTACGAGCAATGCATCATAAATTGAAGGAAGTTCATTCTCAAAATAAACATCAACAACTGGTCCGATGATTTGTGTGATTTTACCTTTCATCCTGTTTCTCCTTTCTTACACGCTGGAGCCATTGATGACATCAATGATCTCACTTGTAATTTCTTGCTGTCTTGCTCTGTGATAAATGGTATGAAGTCTTTCAACAATTTCATTCGCATTATCAGTCGCACTTTTCATCGCAATCATACGCGATGCATGTTCACTTAATTTGGCATCAGCCAAAGCAGTAAAGATACTACTTTCAATATAAATGTTAATCGTATGATCTAGCACAATTTCTGGTGCTGTATCATAAATAAATTCTCTTTTTGGTTCATTATTTTCTTCGAAGATAACCGGTAAGATGGTACGCTTTTTAACAATCTGAGTCGCAGTATTGACATAATGATTATAAAATATAATCACCTCATCAACACTTTTTTGCATAAACACATCTTTAATCAAATCTGCATAATGTCTAAAGTACATGGTCGTAATATCGTCACGATTATAAATGATTTCCTGATTAATCATAGGTAACTTTCTTTTCTGTGCGAAATAATAACCTTTTTTACCTAAAACAAAGACTCGATAATCCTCTTTTTTCATATCTTTGACTTCGTCGAGGAATGCTTTAAATAATTGATTGTGATAACTGCCTGCCAATCCACGGTCGGATGTAACTAAAACATAGAGTGTAGTTTTACATTCATTGATGGATGTTAAGCGATGCTCTTCTTCAATATTTTGATTTGCATAATCTAAAATACTATGAAGTTTAATGACAAATTCTCTAGTTGTATTAAGAAGAACTGATGACTTTTTAATTTTGGATAAGGCAATATTGTGCATTGCTTGAGTAATGGAGGCGGTCTTTTCGATGGCCTGCATTCTCATTTTAATATCCTTTAAGCTCATACTAAATCATCCTCTTCAGCTTATTGATAAACTCATCGAGTTCCTTAGCATCTGGGAGAGTTTTAGTTTCCATTAAATGTTTATATAATTTTTGACCAAGGTCATTCATATGAAGCCCTTGATTGATTTCTTTTTCTAATAATTTAACTTGATTGATATCAAGATCATCCATCAATCCAGTTGAAAGTGCATAAATTGTAACAATCTGTGTAGGCATTTCAATTAATTCATGGACATCCTGTTTCAATATTTCAACAGTCTTTCTACCACGTTCAAGTCTGCGTTTAGCACTTGCATCGAGGTCAGAACCAAATTGAGCAAATGATTCCAATTCTCTAAAGTTAGCCAAATTGATACGTACAGTTCCTGAAACCTTCTTCATCCCTTTCCACTGAGCGGCACCGCCGACTCGGGAAACAGATAATCCGGCACTGATTGCTGGACGAATACCTGAATAGAATAATTCAGCTTCTAGGAAGATTTGTCCATCAGTAATAGAAATAACATTTGTTGGTATATAAGCTGAAATGTCTCCAGCTTTGGTTTCAATTATTGGTAATGCAGTTATTGATCCTCCACCAAGTTTATCATTTAAGCGCGCTGATCTTTCAAGGAGTCTTGAATGAAGATAGAAAACATCTCCTGGATATGCTTCGCGTCCTGGTGGACGGCGTAACAAGAGTGATAACTCACGATAAGCGACAGCATGTTTGGATAAATCATCATAGACAATCAGTACGTCTTTGCCTTGTTCCATGAAATATTCGCCCATGGTAACTCCGGCAAATGGTGCAAGATAAAGTAATGTGCCCTCACGAGATGCTCCAGCAGTCACTACGATTGTATATTCTAATGCTTGATGTTGACTTAAGAGTTGAACCAGTGTTGATACACTGGATTCTTTCTGTCCAATGGCAACATAGATACAAATAACATTTTTACCTTTTTGGTTTAAAATCGTATCAACGGCAAGTGTTGTCTTACCTGTTTGTCTATCGCCAATAATCAATTCTCTTTGACCACGGCCAATTGGAACAAGGGCATCAATAACCTTAATCCCTGTTTCCATAGATGCGTTGATTGATCCTCTAGCCATAACGCCTTGAGCTCTTCTTTCAACAGGAAGATACTTAGTTGCAGTAATTGATCCACCAGCATCTAGTGGTTCACCTAATGGATTGACTACACGACCTAATAATCCTTCTCCAACGGGTACTTCAAAAATGCGTTTGGTTGTCTTAACCAAATCGCCTTCTTTAATCTTTTCGCTTTCACCTAGAAGAATAACGCCAACGCTTAATTCTTCAAGATTAAAAACAAGCCCCTTGACATCATGAGGAAACTCTAAGAGTTCGCCCATCATGGCTTGTTGAAGACCGTAAACGATAGCAATACCATCACCTACGCTTAATACTTTACCAATGTTTTCTAGTTTAACGTCCTGTTCAAATGATTGAATCTGCTTCTTGATGATTTCTGTCATTTCTTGGACTTTTAGTTTTGCCAATTCTTACACCACCTTAAATCGTTGTATATAATTCTTTGAGTTCTCGTGCAATGGATCGATCAAGTGATTGTCCTTGATGCACAATCTTGATTCCTCCAAGTAAATGTTCGTCAATCGTAATATTGAAATCGAGTTTTTGTTTTGGGAATCGAGGTTGAATCACTTTTCTTAAAGTTGCTTCTTGTTCTTTTGTAATAGGTATCGCAGAATAGATGTGAAGATGGGCAATGCCCTGATATTTACGTGACATGTGAAGCCACTCATCATAAATTTCTAAATAATAATGGACATGACTCTTTTGAGCTAACATTTTCAAAAATGCCAAAAACGAGGCATCATATTCCAATGCTTCAATCTGTCCACATTTCTCATCAAATGTAATCATCGGAGAGTCCATCATGGATATCCAACCCGTCAAGGTCTCCATCGTATCTCTGAATACTCCAAATTGATCGGTAATGAGATCGATTTTATTTTGTTCTTCTGCAATCGCATAAAGCGCCTTTGCATAATTTGCTACACTCATTAAGATTCACTCTTACGAACAATATCATCAATTATGTCTTGATGAACATTTTCGTCTATTTCTCTCTTAACGATTTTTTCAGCAGCAGCAAAAGCAACCTCTTTAATGGATTGCTTGATTTGCTCATTCGCTTGAATAATTTCAAACTCAATGTCTTTATCGGCCTGATCTAAGCGACGTTTCGCTTCTTTCTTGGCACCAACAATAAGTTCTTCTTGTTGCTTATAAGCTTCAACCGTTAATTTTTCTTTTAACACTCTTGTTTCTTCTTTCATCAATTCATAGTCTTTTTGTGACTTTTCCTGAAGAGATTTTGCCAATTCGCGTTCTTGAGCAGCCATATCAAGTTCTTCATTGAGTGCTTTTTGTCTAGCATCAACAAAGCTTGTTACGTACTTCCATAAGAATCTCTTTATGAAAAACACAAGGACAATAAAAGCAAGAATATTAAAGATGAGAATATCTGGACGATCGAAAACTGAATTCAATCCGTTTTGAATCATCAAAGTGACTTCTTCTAATATTTCGTTCACAACATCAAATCCTTCTCTTATTTAGTAGTTAAAATAAATGCAATAATCAAGCCGTAGATGCCGGTAGTTTCAGCAACTGCTTGACCGATTAACATGGTTGAGGTAATCTTCCCAAGTGCTTCTGGTTGGCGTGCAACAGCTTCAACTGCTTTACCAGCTGCAATTCCTTGTCCAATACCAGTACCAAAACCTGTTGTTACAGCAATACCTGCACCAATATAAGCAAGGCCACTTCTGAAAAACTCATTAGGCACAACATCTGCAATAAATGGTAAAATTTGGTTTAAAATTTCATGCATAGTCTTTCTCCTTTATTTTAATTTATTTCTAAATCTGCATCATCAACCTTAGTTGATGCGAAGATAATAGTCAGTAGAACAATAACAAGTGTTTGAATCAATCCAAACGCAATATCAAATAACAAACTTAAAACCGGTTTGACGAAAATCGCTGTCCAACTTGCATACAATGGTAACATCATCAATCCTCTAAATGCTAAAGTCACGATGACTGCACCACTGGCAATATTCCCAAATAAACGCAATGCAATCGATAATGCTGGTGTAATATCACCGATGATATTCAGTGGCGTCATCAATTTGAAAGGTTTCGTTAAACCTCCAAAATGTTTAAAAACACCATTACTCCTAATTCCAGTCGATTGGACAACAAATACTGAGACTAAGGAAAGTGAGAAAGTAATCGCTGTAAAACTAGTAGGCGACGCTATATTGATAACACCTGAAATGTTAGAAATCAGTACATAAATTGCCATCGATAAAGTGATTGGTGCAACATATGTCCAATGTTTTCCAACGTAGCTTTTAACATAGTTATTAAAGAATGATACAAAACTGATGAATAGCGTTAAAATTTTTCCTGGTCTTGCTCTTGCATCCAAGTGTTTAATTTTAAGTCCGACAACAACGGATATAATAGACAAGATTGTTATAATAGCTAGCGAAGTGATAAAGTACCCAGGAAGATTTCTAAAGTATTCCAAAATTTGACTTATCATCGTCTTCTTCCTCCTCTTCAAGAGGTTTTATGTTTTCTTCTTTTGGTTTCTTAAATAGTGGTGTCCAATAAATAAATATGCCAACCTTCACTGAAAAGATACCTAAAAGTATAACAATATATGAATACATCATTATATTTGACCCAAGCTCTTTGGTATCAAACCAAACGAATGCAATAACAATCAAATACAATAAATATCTTTGTACCAGATGAATGACAAGCCGATCCGTTCTAAATCTAGTCTTATCCGTCAAGCGGATCATCTGGCCATGGTTAAGTAACGCAACTGCAGAACCTAACACAGCCCACAAAACATACTCATTAAAAAATATTAAAACAACCAGTGATAACACGATGGCATAAGCAATACCGATAAGTGCGATTTTATGTACGTCTCTCATAGCGTTCCTCACTTTTTACAAATTGCATAATCGTCATAAATCCGACGATGATGCCTAAAATTAATCCGGTTGCTGCTAAAATCGTAGATAAATCACCTTCAGGATCTATTTTGTTGCCAATAAAGATACCTAAAAGAGATAATCCAACGATTGAAAATATGACCTGCATGACCATCATGTAGGTCATGAGTACTTTTCTAGATTTACTTCGTTCCAAATAACCGGTCCCCACAATCTCCAAGACCAGGTACAATATAGCCTACTTCATTTAAATGACTGTCAAGAGCAGCTAGATAGATACTGACCTCTGGATGATCCTTCTGTAGTCTAGCAACACCTTCTGGGCATCCGACAAGTCCTACATATCTAATGTCTGTTGCACCATGTTCTTTTAATATGTCAATTGCTTTAGATGCGGATCCACCACTTGCTAGCATTGGATCAACAACTAAGACAACACTTTCTTTAATACATGAAGGAAATTTTGAATAATAGACTTGAGGTTGAAGTGTCACTTCATCACGATAAAGACCAATATGGCCGATTTTTGCAGTTGGTATGATGTTATGAATACCATCAACCATGCCTAATCCTGCTCTCAATATTGGGACAATAACGACCTGTTTTTCTAATTCATAAACAGTTGTTTCACAAATTGGAGTTTCAATTGTTTTAGGGAGTGTCGTGAAATCACGGGTGATTTCATAAGTGATTAACCCACCAACTTCTGAAACACTTTCTCTAAATTCTTTTGTTCCCGTTCTTTTGTCTCTAATTTTTGCCATCTTGTGATCTATCAAGGGGTGATTAAGTATGACGACTTTGCTCATGCTATTCATTCTCCTCTATATCTTTAATTTTATCTAATCGTTTTTGGTGTCTGAGTTCATATGTTGAATTCATATAAGCATCCACGATTTTAATAGCTTCTTCTTGAGTTGTAGTTCTACCACCTAAAGCGATAACATTTGCATTGTTATGTTCTTTTGCTAACCTACCGGTTAGTTCATCATAAACCAAGGCTGCACGAACACCTTTAATCTTATTTGCTGAAATGCTGATACCAATACCTGTACCACATAATACGATACCAAAGTCAAAGTTTTTCTTAGTCACTGCAAGCCCAACTTTTTTTCCATAATCAGGATAATCTACAGGTGACAAAGAATTTGTGCCAAAGTCAACGACTTCAACAGGTTTTTTTTGCAAATAGGCTTTAATTTGTTCTTTTAATTCGTAACCGCCATGGTCACTACCAATTGCTATTCTCATAGAAAATCTCCTCCATTTGACTCATAGAATATTATAACATAAAAACATGTTTTTACTATGTAAGTTGATTTTGAAGTAAAAGAAAAAGATGGCAAGCACCTTTATTCTTTGGTCTCATTATAAAATGATTTTCTTCGGTCAAGTGCTCTCAGTAAAGCTTTTCTCAAACGAATGCTCTTGGGTGTAATCTCAATAAGTTCATCATCGTCGATAAAAGACATACATGCTTCTAGATTCATAAGTATTGGCTTTTTCAATACCACTGTGCTATCTTTACCTGCTGAACGCATATTGGTTTGTTGTTTTTCCATGGTCACGTTGACGACCATATCGGTATCTTTATTACCTTCGCCGACAATCATGCCTTCATAAACTGCAGTTCTTGGATCAATAAACATTGTCCCACGATCTTCAAGTCTACCAATTGCATAAGCTGTTGTCATGCCTTGATTAAGGGATACCAATGCGCCTGTTCTACGATTACCTACTGTTTCATTAACCGATGGACGATAGTCCAAGAAAATGTGTGATAGGATACCATATCCTTTGGTAGCTGTCAAAAATTGTGTCATGAAACCAATCAATCCACGTGATGGCAAAATATAATGAATTCTGCTATAATCACCATTTTGATGCATGGAGATAAGATCCCCTCTACGATCACCTAGCATTTCAATGACTGTTCCCACGTATTCAGTAGGACAATCTATTTGTACATCTTCATAAGGTTCACACTTAACGTTATCAATTACTTTGACGATAACTCTTGGACGTGAAACTTGGAACTCATAATTTTCGCGACGCATATTTTCAATCAATATGCCCAAATGCAATTCACCACGACCTGAAACAGTCCAAGCTTCGCTTGTTCCAATTCTGTCAACTTTTAAACTGACATCGCGTTGAGTTTCTTTAAACAATCTTTCATCAATTTTTGATGCGGTAACGAATTTTCCTTCTTTACCGGCAAAAGGTGATGAGTTTGTTAAAAATGTTATCTGAACGGTTGGTTCATCAATATGTAGGTGTGGGAGTGCTTCTTCAAACCCAACTTCACATATGGTTTCTCCAACATGAATGTCAGGAAGTCCTGCAAGTGAAACGATATCACCTGAATAAGCTTCATCAACTTCAAATTTGTCCATACCCATACTTTGTAAGATTTTTTGAACTCTAAATGTCACGATCGATCCATCCATACGGACACATGAAACTGTATCATTTGTTCTTAAAGTACCCTTATAGATTTTACCAATACCCATACGTCCTACATAATCATTATAATCAATGAGTGCAGGTTGAAATTGAAGATGATCTGTTTCGTCTTGATTTGGTTTTGGTATAGATTTGATGATGGTATCTAAAATAGGTTCCATCTTGATATCTAAATCTAGGTGTGGTTTATAATTTGCTAACCCTTGAATTCCTGAAGCAAATAAAACAGGAAAATCAAGCTGATGTTCATCAGCGCCTAAATCGATGAACAGGTCATAGATTTCATTTACTGTCTTTTGAATATCTGCAAATTTTCTATCAATTTTATTAACAACAACGATTGGTAAAAGCTTAGCTTCAAGTGCTTTTTTCAAGACAAATCTTGTTTGAGGCATGACACCTTCAAAGGCATCAACCAACAGTAAAACACCATCCACCATGTGCATGATTCTTTCAACTTCTCCACCAAAGTCAGCGTGACCTGGCGTATCTAAAATGTTAATACGATAATCTCTATAAATGATGGCTGTATTTTTAGCGAGAATTGTTATTCCGCGTTCTCTTTCAATATCATTTGAGTCCATGACTCGATCATCTAATTGTGCGTGTTCATCGTAACGTTCGCTTTGCTTTAATAATTGGTTAACAAGCGTCGTTTTACCATGATCAACATGCGCAATTATTGCTATATTTCTAATTTCCATTGTTACCTCTTTTCATAACCTTATCTATTATATACCATTTTTGATAAATTGAACAAAAAAAGTCTTGGAAAAGACTTAATTTGGTATCACGAAAGGTTTATTCAGATAAGAGTGCATCTTTGATGTCTTTTTCCGTAATGGTTCCATGACGCAGGATTTTGATGGTTTCTTGGGTTAAATCGACTACTGTAGAAGAAACGTGACTTTGTTCAAAATTCTGTTCATAAATTTCCGAAATAAATGGTCCGAAATCATGCTTAATTTGCATCATATCAACAAGAGGGGACTCACCACTTTTATTGAGACTTGTTACACGAAGAACACCGTACTTTTTGATGATTTCTAATGCTTTTTGATGATTGGGGACACGAGCAGCAATCGTTTTTTCTTGAGTTTTTTCAAAGAATTCTTTGGTCGTGTTGAGTACAAAAGTGATTGGACCTGGCCAGAATTTTTTCATCAGAATTTTTGCTGTTTCGTTTAACACTGCAATCTCAGTCAAGTCACTCATTTGATAACATAAAATTGGAATCTGTTTGGATTGTTCTCTGCCTTTGATTTCGTATATTTTTAAAAGGGCATCTTCATCAAATAGCTGAGCTGCAAGTCCATAAACCGTATCTGTAGGAATGATAATTAAATCTCCTTTATTCACGATCTAAAACACCTCCAATGCCAATAAATGTAAAACGATCTTTGCCTGCTAAATCTTTGAGTTGAATGATATTCGCCTCTGGATAATTGTGTTTAGCAAATGCTAATATTTGTTCTTTTTGTTGAAAGCCATGTTCAAATCCAATGAGTGCTTTATCTTTGATAAACGTTTTGGATTCTTTGATGATTCTTTCATAAAATTCAACACCAAGTTTTCCACCATAAAGAGCTACACTTGGTTCTTTTTGAACAATATCTTGAACAACCTCAGAATCAGGAATATAAGGTGGGTTTGAAATAATCATATTAAATTTGCCTTCGATTTTTTCAAATAAATCGCTTTTGATGACTTTTGCTTTAGCTCCAAGTTTTTCTTGATTTTCTAATGCAACATGAAGTGCATCTTGGCTAATATCACTGATGGTTAAATGTAGTGATTTCTCTTCAAGTGCCAGAGTTAATCCAATGCATCCACTACCAGTACCCAAATCAAGTACATCTAGTTCATCACCATAAAAATACTTGTCATAATAATAAAGAACATGCTCAACGAGCTGTTCTGTTTCACTTCTGGGAATTAAGACATCGCCATTGACGATAAACGAATGACCAAAAAAATATGAATGTCCAATGATATGTTGAACGGGTATATCTTTTAACAAGTACAAATCAAGCTTTTTAAAAAACTCATTATGAAAATCATCATCAACTTCATCAATTAAATGAAGATAAAATTGATGAGGATCTTGATGAGATAATTCCATCAAAAGAAGCTTGACTGCTTCGTCTTCCTTATGAAATGATTTCGCTTTTTTATACGCTACCTTAAGTAATCCCTCGTAGGTCACACTTTTTCTCCCATGAGCTGACGCTTTTGAAACTCATTTAAAAGTGGTTCTAAGATAAGATCTAGTCTACCTTCGATAATAGCATCCAATCTTTGAAGCGTTAATCCAATACGATGATCAGAAACGCGATTTTGAGGATAGTTATAAGTTCTTATTTTTTCGCTTCTATCACCGCGACCAATCATGGCTTTTCTTTCTGCATCAACTTTTGAACTTTGTTCTTCAAGAATAGAATCGAAAAGTCTGGTTTTTAAAAGTTTAAATGCGCTGGCTTTATTTTCGTGTTGGCTTTTTCCAATTTGACAAGCAACCATCAAACCACTGGGTATATGTGTTAGGCGTACTGCAGATTTTGTAGTGTTAACACTTTGTCCACCCGGACCACTTGAATTATAGGTATCAACGCGAATATCGTCCCATTTGATATCGAGTTCTATTTCTTCAGCTTCAGGCATGACATGCACTGTTGCTGTTGAAGTGTGAACACGTCCCATAGATTCTGTTTCTGGAACACGCTGTACTCTATGAGTCCCTGATTCGTACTTCAAAAATGAATAGACAAGTTTTCCAGATACGACAAATTCAATGGATGTATAACCACCCATAGCCCCATCCATGGCATTAAGTACTTCAATTTTCCAACCTTTGGATTCTGCATATTTAGCATACATTCTAAAGAGGTCTCCAGCAAAGATATTGCCTTCATCTCCACCTGCTGCACCTTTGATATCAACAATAACGTTCTTATCATCATTGGGATCTTTTGGCAACAAAAGGATTTTAAGTTTGTCTTCTGTTTGTGCAAGCACATCTGAAAGACGATCAATTTCTAGCTGAAGCATTTCAATCAATTCACGATCGGTTTCATCTTCAATCATAACTTCTAAATCTTTGAGTTCATTGGATTTATTCTTAAAAAAACGATATGTCTCAACCACTTCTTGTATCGAGCTAGATTCCTTGAGTAAACTCGTCATTTCTTTGACTTCAAGTTGACCTGAGGACACTTTATCTTGAATTTCTAAGTATTGCTTTTCCATTACTGCTAATCGATCATACATATTCATCACCTGCTAGATAATATTACCATATTTTGTTATGATTTTCCATAGGAATGGCGCTGATACATCAAAAATATGTTTGATTTCGTCATGAATATTGCAAGGCGTATTTCCAATATTTATGAATAGATTGTGGTATACTGAAAGTAGAAAAATAAGAAAGGAAAGGTATAATAAATGGAAAAACTATATCAAGCTTTAAACAAACAAGTTGCTAATTTAAGTGTACTATTCACTAAATTACATCACTTTCACTGGTATGTAAGTGGACCTAATTTTTATCCACTTCATGCAAAATTCGAAGAATTCTACGATGAAATCAATGAACTATATGATGCATTCGCAGAAAGATTGTTAATGATTGGGGGATCACCAGTTTCTAATCTTAAAGGATACTTAGCTATTACTTCTCTCAAGGAAGCATCAGGAACAGAAAAACCAGAAGATATGATTGGTCATATTTTAGATGACATGAAGTTACTTGTAACAGAATTTAAAGAAGCATTGTTCCTAGCTCAAGAAAAAGGCGAAGAAACAACAGCTGATATGTTGATTAGTGCTATTGCAAGTTTTGAAAAGCACGTTTGGATGTTATCTTCAACATTAAAATAATTGCATAA
>CAZPLF010000031.1:0-15975 GCA_964587475.1 uncultured Mariniplasma sp. | reverse complement strand
GGACCATTGTGCTAATTTGTTACGGCTTTATTATTATAACAAAGTTATATTAAACATGCAACATATTTAATGAAACTTTGATGATAATTCTATGGATTGGTATAATAGGTCTGTCTATCCCTGAAATAATCGGATTGAAACATCTTTTCAAATCGATCGATAGTTTCATAAACTGATAGCTTTTTGGCAATATAATCTTCTTCATTATCATTGCCTGATAAAATCTCATCAAATAAAACAACATTTTCATAACTAATCCAACTTGAGTATGACAAGATTATCGGTAGGTCTAGTTTATCATCTAAAAAGACACTTTGTCCATAATAGTAATATTGAACATATGAAATACCTAGTAGGTCTAAAACTGTTGGTGTGATATCGTAATGTGATGTTAAAACATCAGATGACCATGAACCAAGTTTTTGACTATAAATCAAGAATGGTACTTTGTCTATTTCATAAGGGATGTCACTATCTGGTGTATATTGCATAGTTAATTCAGGATCCGAATAATTCTTGTGATCACTATATATCAAGATTGTTGTTGTTGATAATAAGTCTTTAGCTTCAAGCTCATCTAGTAAAATACCAAGTCCCTTATCGAAATCCATCTGAGCTGCGGTCAGTGTTAAGAGTTCAATTTCTGCCTCATCATAAGCTGGATCTTCAGACAATATGTCATAATATTCCTGAAGATTTTCACGATATTTAGTATGTGACCCATGAGGTGTGACTGTAATAATAAAACTTAAGAAAGGTTCTTCTTGTACAGGTACCATCAAATCGATCATTTGTTCAAACATTACTGAGTCAAGTGACCAATCTTCTGTTTCCTCAATATCGAGTTCCTCAAATGCATAAAAGTTTTCAAATCCCATATTGGGATGAATGATATCACGATTAAAAAATTCACGATAATAGTCATGGAAAGAAGCTGTTGTATAGCCTATTTCATTTAGAATCTGCGGTAATGCATTGTTATATTGATTTTCACCAAAAGTATACATAAAGTTATCCGCTTGAAAATACATCATTGAAGTTAACGACTTAAACTCTGCATCATATGTATAATTGCTTTTTGCTGCTGAATAGAAATTTTCAAAATTGATACCTTCATCATATAAGCGATAATAATTTGGTGTATATTCACGTGAATAAGCATATTGTTCGCACGTTTCGCACATAATCATAATCACATTTTGGCCTTCAAGTTCTCCATAGAGAAGTGATTGCTCTGCTGGTTTAAGATCTAACGTTTCATTGATAATTTCTTCGTATTCATCGCTAAATAATATTGGTTTTATCGTATTGTTGGCATAAGTGACAATGTCTCTTGTGTGATAGGTGATAGATCCAAATTTTTGAACAAATAAACTTTTATCTGCTGGAGTATTAAAAGTTAAAAAATCACTAGTTTCAACAATATATGGACTAAAGAAGACTCCAAGCATAGCAAAGATTAAGAATAAAGTATGTTTAGCATATTTGTATGGTTTATTCGTTGGATACAATTTAACAATTTTTCTCAGAACCCCAATACTGAATAAAAGGAATCCTATGATTAAGATCCAAACAAAAACACCATATGGAGATAGAGGGTTGTATTTTAGTCCGATTTTCATCGTGTTTCTTCCTGATTCAAGGAGCATTGCAATCGAAGTGACATCCTGTTTGAAATAATAAAGCGTGCTATCTGTTAAGAAAAAAGTAAATATAATCAAAATATATACCAAATAAGCAATATATCGAGCTTTATTGTTTCTAATAAAGGATAGGACTGCCAAAACAATAGCTACATTAAAAAATGCGATAAGCCAGTGACCTAAAGAAACACCGAATCCATAACGTGAAATAAAGATGAAATCAAAACTGAAAACAATAAACACCACAAAAAGGAATTCTATGATTTTGCTATTTTGAGCTATTTTTTTTATGGTTTTCATCAAATCATCCCTCATTTCTTATGATTTAGAGTTTTCAAATCAAAATCTTTATATCATAAAGATATCTCTTACTAATCTTATATCTTTATACATCAAATTGCAATATTTAAGCCTACTTATATTTTACTTCATTTTTTATTTTTTCAAGTATAACTTTTTCTTCAGAAGTCAATTTGATTCCTTTAATCAAATCCCGTCTTTTAGTAAAAGTCTTTCTGACTTGCTGCTCTTTACGCCATTCAGCTATTTTCTGATGGTGCCCTGAAAGTAATATTTCAGGTACAGAGTGGCCTTGATAGGTTTCAGGCTTTGTATATTGTGGAAACTTCAACCAACCATTTTGTAGGCTATCCTCTTCTGCAGAGTCTTCATGAATCACATCAGGAATCAATCTTGTGATTGCATCTGAGATAATCATTGCAGGAATTTCTCCACCAGTTAAAATATAGTCGCCAATTGATAATTCCATATCGATTAATGATTCAACTCTAGCATCGATACCTTCATAATGTCCACATAATAGAATGAGATGATCCATTTTTACAAGTTTTTTTGCTATCTTTTGATTAAATAACTTGCCTTGTGGAGATAGATAAATGACCATTGATTTCTCGGTTTTAAGTTTCATAATGACATCATAGAATGGAGGAAAGGTCATGAGCATCCCAACGCCTCCGCCATATGGCGTATCATCGATATTATGGTGTTTGTTATGACTATAGTCCCTAATCTGATGTAATCTAATATCAACTTGCTTTAACATAATAGCTCTTTTAATAATTGATGTAGATAAAAATGTATCAAAAAATTCAGGGAATATAGTAACAATATCAATAATCATAGTAATCCCTCGATTGGATTGATCACGATTCTATCTTCTAAAACATCATCAACAAATGCCTTAACAAATGGAACCAACACCTTTTTGCCATTTTGTTTCAAAATTTCCAACAAATGTCCTTGTGGGACAGGAACAAGACTGATCACGGTTCCTACAAACTCATTTGAATTTGTATAAACATCTTTATTGAGCAATGAGTGATAGTGGAAGTCATCTTCTTCAAGTTCATCTTCGATGATCTCATCAGCATAAACATCCAAGCCTTTATAGACCAAGATGTCATTGATGTTATCATATGATTTGAATTTCACAATTAAGACATGACCTTGTGGTCTTACCCTTTCAATTATGAAATTGACTCTATTTCCTTTAATCATTACAAATATTTCAGCACCAACTAAAAAGCGGTTAAAATCACTTAGATTGTGGATTTTAACCTCGCCTTTAATTCCATGTGAATTTGTTATTTTGCCAATTTGATACATAGCCTTCATCCTTAAAATGAATCAATATCGATTTGTACTCGCTTGCCTTCTTTCGAAGCACCTGCATATACAATTGTACGCATTGCACTCGCGATTTTCCCGCCTTTTCCTATGACACGACCTAAATCCGCTTCATTAACTAAAAGTTGAATTGTGACCGTTTCCTCATCATTGGATAAGATTTTAACTAATACATCATCTGGGTTAACGACTAATGGCATTATCATATTTTTTATGAGTTTTTCAAAATCAACAGCCATGACATGTACCCCCTTTTATTTGTTTAAAACGTTATACTTCTTGAACAAACTTTTCACTGTATCAGTAGGTTGAGCGCCATCGCCAAGCCACTTTTGAACTTTTTCAGCATCAACAAGAACTTTTCCTAATAAAGGATCATATGTTCCTAAAATCTCTAAAAATCTACCATCTCTTGCCTTGTTTGATTCACTTGCAACGACGCGATAGAAAGGTCTTTTATTTGAACCAAAGCGCTGTAAACGTAATTTAACTGCCATTGTTATTATCTCTCTTTCTTTTTATTGTACAGTACTATTATATACAAAAATTCAGTCCTGTCAAGTCTTTTTACTTAACAGTTAAAAATTAAGGTTTGAATCATACAATTGTGATGGTCCAAAATATTTAAATCCTTTCACATCTTTCAATTGTTTTTTAAGGTTTTGCTCCTGTTCCATATCTGCATAGACTACTGCGTAGTTTTGTTTGGTAGAAATATATGATATATCAACAGGCAAATTTTTAAGTTTTTCTAAAACTTGCTTACCTTGATAAAAAACTATAAAAGCCATTCTATTGGTGTACATGGCAACTTCCTCCTTTAAGGACTATCCCCATTTTATTTGGTGATGCGATATGATTTGATACCGATTGACTCAATGAAGTCAAAAATAAATTCAATTGTTCTTGGAATTGTCTTTCAAATTCAAAATATTGAATAACCTCAGGTTTTTGATAAAGATCCGATTTAGCATTGATAAATATCTTGACCGTCTCTTTATAATCTGGATGATATGTTCCACCTTCTGACATGATATTGTCATAAGCAATGTTTGCATCCCGAAATCTCTTAATTTCATCTTTATACTTTTGCGTGATCAAGTGGTCCATTGTCTTAATGGATTGATACACTGAATCACTTTTGATTTCATCAAGGACATGATAAGCTTGCATGATGATGTCAGTCATATAATTCTTCCTTCCGAAACTCTTGATATTCACCATAAGGTAAATCATTGAGTTTTAAATTTCCTATTTGAATACGCTTTAATTTTAACACCAAATAGCCAACTGCTTCAAACATCCGCTTCACTTGATGAAATTTGCCTTCATCAATTGTAATCCATGCTTGATTTAACTTCGAAGAAATAGTTAGTGCTTGTGCCACATATTCTTGGTTTCTACCGTCTTTAACTGTTACCCCTTCGCTAAGTGCTACATGCTGGTCAAAATCACGATTAAGGAGAACCTCGTATGTTTTAGGCACATGTGACTTAGGTAGCGTGATCTGATGAGCAAATGAACCGTCCGTTGTTAAGATTAGCAGTCCTTCTGAATCAATATCCAATCTTCCAGCAATGGCGTAATCAAATCGATGATAGGGTTCCTTTAATAAATCGACAACACATGGGTAAAATGCATCACGATTTGCAGATAAATATCCAACAGGCTTGTTAATAGCAAGATAAATAGGGTATTTATAGAAAATTGGGTTTTCATCTACATAGATGATATCTTGATTTGGATTGATATCAAATTTTGTAGATAGGATTCTTATACCCTCTGATGTCACCCGATGTTGACTCAAAAAATCTTTAATTTGACTCCTTGAACCATATTTTAAATTGCTTAAAAATTTATCAATACGCATCAAATAACTCCTTGTGATATAATTAATTATGAGGTGTATGTCGAATGATACTAATGAAAAATATAATTCGCGAGGGACATAAGACTCTTGAAACTGTTGCAAAAGACGTTAAATTGCCCTTATCCCACGCTGATAAAAAATTATTAAAAGAAATGCTACAATTTATCATCAATTCACAAGATGAAGAAATGGTAGAAAAATATGATCTTCGTCCAGCTGTTGGTATAGCGGCACCACAGGTCAATGTATCCAAACGGATGTTCGCTGCCCATGTCACTGATTTTGATGGGATACTTTATTCTTATGCTCTTGTAAATCCAGTATTGAAAGCTAAAAGCAGCGAGATTATTTATGTGCCTGGTGGAGAGGGATGTTTAAGTGTTGATCGCCCTACTGAAGGTATCACACCCAGATATAAATCTGTTACTTTTGAAGCTCTAGCATATGATATAGCAAGTGATCAACTGATTCCAGTTGAACTTCATCTAGAAGGATATGTTGGAATTGTTTTTCAACATGAGTTTGATCATATCAATGGCATCATGTTTACAACTAAGCTATTTGCTGAATTGCCATTTGCTCAACCTGCATTTCATATTGAAGCAGAAAACGATATTATCTAAATATGATTTTAATCACTTTAATCTGATTTTCGAAAATGTCATCCATGGTGACATTTTTTGTTTCTTCACGAGGAAATATCTTGCTTGATAAATCAGATAAAATTGTTTCTTTTTTCTTATTCTTATTCTTAAATAACTTGCTAAATATGCCTTTTTTAGGTGGTAATTCTTTAAAAACTTCATCATGAAATTTATTATCAATCATAAAAAATCCATCGTATCGGTCTCTGATTAGTTTTTTGAAGATAGATACAATTTCGGTTTTACCGTATCCTATAAGCTTTGGTGATTTTTGATGATCCCCATCAGTTGCTGAAAAAGAACCAATTTTGTTTTTCAATAATCTATATGCTGTCGTTGTTGATTCATCATTTTCCATGAGATAAACAGGATCAAAAGCAACACTTAATGCGTTGGAATTTATTTTTTTCAAAATAAAGGCGTAGACGTTTGCTTTATAATTGTTTGTGGGTAAAAGAATCATCTTTTTGTTGCTTTTCATAGCGGCTTCTACAAAAGGCTCTAGACGTTTCTTAATATTATCATATTCATTGATGACATTGTTAAATTGAGGTAGTCTATAGTATAAATATTGAACTTTGAGTCGATCTGCGAGCCTAATCATATTATTGAATTCATCAAGTGCATTTGAATGTTTCTTGTCATCATTGATATCGTAAGAATCAATATTAGTATCGATGATGGCTATCTTTAGTTTAGTCTCTTTAAGTGTTGATAGCAGTGTTTTAATTTCTTTATCATCTATTTCAATTAATGGTCTTTGATTATACTTTCTTAGACAAATGTAGTTCAGTTGAAGTTTAGTCGCAAGTTCTATTTGCTCTGCAAAGGTTGATTTGCCATCAAAATCTAAAAAACCGGTAATGATTGGTTTCATAAGTTCCTCCATTCATACATTAAAATGCCGCCAGCTACACTGACATTTAAACTTTCTACATTTTTAGTTGGAATACTGACTGCACTGTCACACAGATTTTTGATTTCATCAGAGATGCCATGTCCCTCATTACCCATGATGAGTACAGTTTTCTTATCTTTTTGTGGTGTTCCAGTATCATGTGCATCTGCATAAATCAATTGGTAACCAGATTGTTTAAGTTCTAATAATGCTTCGATTAAAGGTCTTCTTTCGATATAAACATCAAAAAACGCTCCTTTTGAAGCACGGATCACTTTTTCATTATAGATATCAGCAGTTTTCAAACTGACCATCACATGAACAAACCCAAAAGCTGATGCACTGCGTATTAAAGCACCTACATTATCAGGATCCTGTACATCATCCAAAACAAGGATTTTGTCGCTCTTAAGTATCGGATTAGTTTTTTTGCATATTCCTATTTGGTCAAAATATGTTTCTGCTTGCTGCAAATCGTTCATCAGGTCAGTCGACAATTGAATACCTTCTTGACTTGGATTAGATGTTAAAATCTCGAGAATCACATCATGCTTTTTCGCTTGATCAATCAAATGTTTGCCATAGACTAAAAACATACCATTGAGATCTCGGTATTTTTTTTGTTTTAATTTGACCCATAATTTGAATGAACTGTTCTGTTTAGATGTAATCAGCATATTTTAATCCTTCTTCATATTTAGTAATGCTTCTTTTACTGTGAAACCATAATCAACTAATTTAAAATCCATATCTTTATTAATTTTCATTGTATAAGTATTTTCTATTGCTTCAGCTAATAAAGGTTCATACTCCATGGTGTTTTCATATTTGGATGCATAAATTTCCATAGGCTTTGTTACAGGAGATTTTGGAACATAGATACTGCAGCAATCATTGAATGGTTGTACAGAAATATCAAAAGTTTTTATCTTTATAGCGATATCGATGATGTCGTTCTTATCATAGGTAATCAGTGGTCTTAAAATAGGAATTCTAGTGACACCTTCAACGACCTGCATGCTTTGGAGTGTTTGACTAGCTACTTGACCTACAGATTCACCATTAATCAAGCATAGCAGTTTGTTTCTTTTTGCATACCGTTCACCTAATCGATACATCATTCTTCTCATAACGGTAATAATATAGGGATCAAAAACTTTACTTAAAATCTCTTCGTGAATTTTTGTAAAGGGAATCAAATGCAAATTTATAGTGCCTGTTGGTGTGTATTCACTCAGAACTTTTGCTAAATCAATTACTTTTTGAACTGATTCCAATGGTGTCATCGGTGTTGATTCAAAATGGAACAGTTCAACTTCAATACCTTGTTTTATTGAGAGATATGCAGCAACCGGACTATCAATACCACCACTCATCATGACTAATCCCTTGCCGCCAGTACCGTATGGGTAACCACCCATGCCTTTGGTCTTATTCAAATAGATATAAGCAACATCTTGTCTTAAATCGATATAAAGGATAGCTTCAGGTTTCTTGACATCTACGATGTATTTTCTTTTTGCTGCACTCAATATCGGACTTGCTATTTTTTGTGTGATTTCCTGACTGGTTAGTGGAAATGATTTATCGTGTCTTCTGGTCTCAATCTTCATATGTATCAAATCTTGATTTGTTTCAAGATCTAGAACTTGTGTTGCTCTGATGATGATATCATCTAAATTTGGTTTAGCAACATATGCTACATTAAAAGAATATAATCCCGGAATCTGATGTAGTCTTTCAATAATCACAAATTCATCGTCACTCTGAAAATCAATAAATATACGATCATGAGTAAACTCGTAACTGACATTCAAATCATTTAATTTATTTACAAGATGCAGTCTAACTCTTTTAATAAAAAAACCTATGTTGCGGCCTTTGAGCATCATATCGCCAAATCGGATAATGATTTTTTTCTTCATGTTTTATCACCATTACTATTTTATCATATATGATATAATATTGACGGTGGTGATATCATGAAAAGTAATGAATTGTTGCAATCGGCTGAAGGTTTGTTCCAGATACAACCCAATACCACATCCATCTTATCAAATGCATCCGCTTTTCTTATGGATGCTTTGAATCAACTTAACTGGGTAGGTTTTTATCTTTTTGACGGTCAAAAACTTACTGTCGGTCCTTTTCAAGGTAAGGTAGCTTGTTCAACGATAGAACTTGGAAAAGGCGTTTGTGGTGAAGCAGCTAGTCTAAGACAGACAGTTGTTGTTGAGGATGTACTCAATTATGACAATCATATTGCTTGCGATTCCAATAGTCGATCAGAAGTTGTCATTCCTATCATCATCAAAAACCAACTTTTTGGTGTACTTGATGTCGATAGTCCAATAATAAAACGTTTCGACACACAAACAGTTTCATTTCTTGAACAATTCACACAGTTATTAGTAAAAACAATTGACATTTAATACCCTATAGGGTAAAATGAATAGCGTCGGTAAAAAGCAGGCAAACTATTTTTAAAAGAACGATCCCTACCCATTTGGAGCCCCTAGTAACCTTTCTGCTTTAAGGTGAAAAGAACATCGGGATCACTTTTATTAAGGTATTTGCATTTTTTACCACCAAAAAAAAAGAGGAGGTAAAAAATTATGTCACGTTACACTGGTCCAACATGGAAAATCTCTCGTCGTTTGGGTTATTCAATCTCCGAAACTGGAATTGAATTAAAAAAACGCCCTTATGCACCTGGTCAACATGGACAACGTCGTTCTAAAGTTAGTGATTACGGTACTCAATTGCATGAAAAGCAAAAAGTAAGATTTACTTACGGAGTATCTGAAAAACAATTTAGAAAGACATTTGATGAAGCAGATAAAATGAAAGGTAAGCATGGTGAAAACTTCTTACGTTTACTTGAATCTCGCCTTGACAATGTTGTCTATCGTTTAGGTCTTGCCAAGACTAGAGCTCAAGCTCGTCAATTGGTAAACCATGGTCATTTCCTTGTTGATGGAAAAAAAGTAGATATTCCGTCATATCGTTTAGTCCCAGGTCAACAACTTGCACTTCGTGAAAAATCAAAGGCTTTAAAAGTAGTTCAAGAAGCTCTTGAAGGTCAATATGCAACAGTTGAATTTGTATCTTTCGATAAAGACAATGGCGTTGGAACATTCGTTCGTTATCCTGAACGCAATGAATTCCTACAAGAAATCAATGAACAATTAATCGTTGAATTCTACAATAGATAATAATAATGAAAGATGACTCTTAGGAATCATCTTTTTTATTTTGAAAAGAACAGAACAAAAGTGATTCTGACGAATCACTCTTTCAAACGACCCTTAATTTGTAAACAAATAAGTTCGTTTAGGCGTGTTCCAACCTTTAGACCCTATCCATATGGCATCGGGCTTACCTTTTCTTGCAATATTTAAAGCAGCGTTTAAGTCTGCATTGATTCTAATACCTTCTTTACTCACATACATACCACGTTTGGTTCTATGACCACTAAACGAGTCTTTTTGATTGCTCAACTCATCTTGATCAATATATGATGCTTTAGATGTGTATGCTTCATTAACAATCATCGTGTCAATGCCATATGCTTGTGCCAAGTATTGAATTCTATCTCTGAGTCTGGCAATCGGAATCGACTTAGTCCATTGATTAAACTGATCAGATAAGTTGCTATCTTTGAATCTTTGATTATATCCAATGATGATTTCCTTAACATGATGATCCATTGCGTGGCTTATGATGAGTCTAGCTGCTTTATAAATACCATAAGTTATTTGATTGTTTCGCTTTTCCATCAATGATATCATGTTTTTAGTCAATGTTTTCTGATCTGGTCTAACGCTTGCTAGATATGCGATTCTTTTGTGATATCTTTGATTCATACTCTTTAATTTAAGTCCATCAAGATGTAAATGGTTTCCACTCGTTAATGCACAATAGGCTAAGTTGTTATATCCAAAATCAATTGACATTGTTTCTGTTTTCTCATTTTTCAATTCTATTTCTTCATCATCTTCGTAGACATGGATCACTTCTATGTACTTACCATCATATTTTGATTTGATGGTGATTTCTTTGATTACTTTAGTTTGTATACATAAAGGTGTTTGTATCTTTAGATTAAGTGAAGTCATTTCATCTAATACCCCTTGAATCTCTAGTTTCCTGAGTGCTTTACTATCAGATTCGAAATATTTTGAAACTTTCTTGATGAAGTTTCCTCTAGGCATGACATAACATGATAGATCCGGTTTATAGACCATTCGATCAATCAATGGATAATATCCAGCTTTTTCTAGATATCTTGGTAATCTAACTTTTTCTAACTTTTTTGATTTGAGTGAACCAAAGAATGCTTTCATTGCTTCATCAACTTTTTTAATGATGGTTTGTCCCTGATGAGTATTTAAGATGCGGTAATTCTGGCTTTGTTTAGAAAGCATTTTATAGTTTTCATGATATGTCAAATACGAATTTGTCTCAAAGTAATGCTGCCTAACATTATATAAGGCTTCATTGTATAAGTTCTTTGCTGCATGCATGAGCATTAATATAACTTTCTTCTCATTTTGTGATAGATATAGCTTCGTTTTAAGTGCTTTATATCTCAAGTTTTCCCCTCCCTTCTTTGATATATTTTCTTAAGTTAATTATACCAAAAAGGAGGTTATTTGTCTTAACCATATCTTATATTAGATATAGGAGTAATAAGTATGTAAATAGAATTTCCTATCTAATAAAAAAAACAAGAATTTGGCAATTCTTGTTTTTATTTTAATCTATTTTGTTTGTTTCTTATATGCAGCTTTAACCAAAGTCAAAAAATTATTTGGATCTAAAGATGCTCCGCCAACTAACGCACCATCGATATCTGACATTGAAAGGAGGTCATCTACATTTTTCGTATTGACTGAACCACCATAAAGAATACGAATTTGTTCTGCAACATCTTTGCCATATAATTTTTCTAAAACTACCCGAATGGTTTTAATGGTATCGTTTGCTTGATCTGGAGTTGCTGTTCGTCCTGTACCAATAGCCCAAATAGGTTCATATGCTACAACAGTTTTCAATGCTTCTTCAGCGTCAACATTTAAATATGCTTTCTCAATTTGTTTGCCAACAACAGAATCGGTTGTTCCCAATTCTCTAATTTCTAATGATTCACCTACACATACGATAGGTGTTATATCACTATTAACTGTTGCAATCAACTTAAGGTTGACTGTTTCATCGGTTTCATTAAAATAAGCACGTCTTTCACTATGGCCGATTACAGCATAATCCACGCCATATGATTTAAGCATAGCTAAAGAGATTTCACCAGTAAATGCACCTTCTTGTGCATAATGGACATTTTGAGCACCAATGCGAAGGTTTTCCCCTTCTCTTTTTACCAAATCTCTTAAGAATATTGCAGGAGCACAAATCACTGATTCAACAATCTCTTTATCAGGTACTTCCAAGTTCACTGCATAAATGAAGGCCAGTGCATCATCCTTCGTCTTATACATCTTCCAATTTCCAGCAATTAATGGTTTTCTACTCATCTTAATTAACCTAAAATTGAAGAAACGTCTTTAATAGCTTCTTCTGCGCGAACGCCTCTTGCGACAATGCGCACATTATGTCCATGTGGGACAGATAATGACATTAACGCTAAGATAGACTTAAGGTCAACAACTTTGTCTTGATAATGAAGTTCAATTTCAACTGCATATTTTGATGCAGATTGGACAACTTTTGCTGCGAGACTTGCATGCAATCCAGCAGTGCTTTTGATCATAATTTCTTTTTCCATATTTTTTCCTCTTTCTATTTAAACATCGGTGGTGTGCTTACCCATAATACTCTAGCACTTTGCTGACTGTTATTTATGATGTAGTGTTCTTTGTTTGCTAAATAATAGAATGTTTCACCTTTTCGAATAATATACCTTTTTTTATTAATAACTAAAGTAACTTGACCTTCAAGAACATAACCAAATTCTTCTCCAGGATGTGGATCACCAATCTCAGATTGCCCACCTGGTTTGAGATCAATCAAAATCGGCTCCATTTCATATTTTAACGCATTGGGTACAATCCAACTAATGACATGCTTCAGATCCACATTTTCTTTTTCATAGAAATCTTCTTTTTTATAGATATACGTTTGTTCCTCTTCCTTTGAGAAAAACTCGTGAATATCAGTGCCTAAAACTTCTAGAAGTGCAAATAATGTTTGCATTGAAGGTGATGTAAGATTGTTTTCCAACTGTGAGATGTAACCCTTTGTTAACTCCAATTGATTGGCTAGTTCTTCCTGGGTTAGACTATTACCCAATCTTAGAGCTCTAATCTTTTTCCCGATATCCATTACTTATTGTCTACACATTCAATACCAGGTAGCAACTTGCCTTCAAGGTATTCAAGTGATGCTCCACCACCTGTTGATATATGAGTAAATCCTTCAGCTAAGCCAAATTGAATGACTGCAGCTGCTGAGTCTCCACCACCAATAATGGTGGTTGCTTGGTCTTTGATTTCAGTAATTGATTGAGCAATACTTCTTGTTCCTTCAGCAAATCTAGGAAATTCAAAGACACCAAGTGGTCCATTCCATACAACAGTTTTAGCTGTTGCAATATAAGATTCAAATAAGGCAATAGTTCTTGGACCAATATCCATACCCATTTCATCAGCAGGAATTGCAGTAACATTTCTGACGTTTTTTTCGCTTTCAGGATCAAACGTTTTAGCGGTAATTACATCATCACCTAAGACTATTTTTCCATTAGCAAGTTCTAACAACTCTTTTGCTAAATCAATTTTGTCAGCTTCAAGTAAACTGTTTCCAATTTCATAACCTTGTGCCTTAAAGAATGTGTAAGCCATACCTCCACCGATAAGTACTTTATCAGCTACTTTAAGTAAGTTCTTTATAACTTCAATTTTATCAGAGACTTTGGCTCCACCAAGAATAGCAACGAAAGGTCTTTCTGGGTTTTCTAAAGTTCCACCAATAAAATTAATTTCTTTTTCTAATAAGAATCCAGCAACTGTATCTTTGATATTTGCTGCTATACCAACATTTGATGCAGCATCTCTATGTGCAGTACCAAATGCATCGTTTACAAAAACATCTCCCAATGAAGCCCAATATTTGCCTAATTCAGGATCATTCTTGCTTTCCTTTTTACCATTTAAATCTTCAAATCTTGTGTTTTCAAACATCAAGATTTCTCCATCTTTGAGTTGCTTGATTGCATCTTCAAGAACTTTTCCTCTTGTTTCAGGTATGAAGATAACTTCCTTATTAAGTAATTCACTCAATCTTTTAGCAACAACTGCTAAACTGTTGCTTGCCTTATCAGATTCATCTTTGACGCGACCTAGATGTGAGAATATAATTGCTCTTCCTCCTTGAGCTAATACATACTCAATTGTAGGTAAAGCTTGAACGATTCTGTTTTCGTCGCTGATTTCTCCATCCTTTAATGGAACATTAAAATCAACACGAATTAGGACTTTTTTTCCTTTAATCTGTATATCTTTAACTGTCTTTTTAGCCATCATTTTTCCTCCTATATGATGTTATCGTCTATTGTTTTAACCATGCCTATTATAACACTATTTCTAAACTATTTCTATAATTTTAGGAATGAAAATGCTTTACTTTTGCATTCCTTATGGCTTCTAAATACTTTATTTGTCTTGCAAGAGATTTTAATGAAATATTTATGTACAATTTTCGTTTGCTTCCAAAGACCAGTTCAATTTGATTATCATAATCGTTTACTTCGATAATTGCTGCATAATTTAACCAAATGTTATCATAGTCTCTAGTTCTCTTAATTGGTATAAACATATGCTCTTCATTGATATATACTGGTATCCTATAAGTTTTTCCAAACTTGTTTTGTACAGCCTTCAAATACCCATCATAAGAAAAAAAGGCTTCTAAGCACATTTTCTTAATCAGACTTAAATTGTTTTTATGTGATTGCTTTATATCATCGCTTTGATAAATTAAGCACCCATACTCATTATTAACAATATATTCTATCATCTATTTTTACAATAAAAAAAGGCCAACTGGCCTTTTTATTTTTCTTCCTTAGCAGTTTCTTTTTTGGCTTTCTTCGCAACTTTATTCAAATCAAGAACTAGACGTTGTTCTGACGCAGCATCAAAGAAATGGCATTTATTCATATCTAATGCTAACTTCATCTTATCGCCAATGTGAACGCCTGTACGCGCGTTAATGACTGCACAAATATGATTTTCATTGATGTTTGTATAAATATTGGTTTCAGAACCTAAAAGTTCAGCAACATCAACAACGATTTCTAATACTGCACCTGGATATGTGTCCATAACAACTTGTTCGTCATGAATATCTTCTGGTCTAATACCTAAAATAATTTCTTTGCCAACCATATTGTTTTCAGTGATCAATTCAAACTTGTCATTTGGAACTTTCAAAGTATGAACACCCGCTGTAAATAAACCTTTAGTATCAACGATACCTCTGATGAAGTTCATAGGTGGTGTACCAATGAAACCAGCAACAAATAAATTATTAGGATTGTCATAAATATCTTTTGGTGCGCCAACTTGCATAATATAGCCATCTTTCATAACAACGATGCGAGTTGCCATCGTCATTGCTTCAATTTGGTCATGTGTAACATAAATAGTTGTTGTTTCAATCTGATTATGCAGTTTAATCAATTCACCACGCATTTGAACACGTAATTTAGCATCAAGGTTTGATAATGGTTCATCCATTAAGAAAACCTTCGCATTACGAACGATAGCTCTACCAAGTGCAACACGTTGTCTTTGTCCACCAGATAATGCTTTTGGTTTGCGCTTTAAATATGGTGTAAGTCCAAGAATTTCAGCTGCATTATTAACTTTTTCATTGATAACATCTTTTGGCATTTTTCTTAATTTCAAACCAAAAGCCATGTTATCATAAACGGTCATATGTGGATACAGTGCGTAGGATTGGAAAACCATGGCGATATTTCTATCTTTTGGTGCCTTGTCATTGACAAGTTCTTCATCAATATACAATTCACCAGAAGTGATTTCTTCTAGTCCTGCAATCATTCTGAGTGTCGTTGATTTACCACAACCAGATGGTCCAACGAATACAATAAATTCTTTATCTCTGATTTCCAAGCTGAAATCAAAAACGGCTTGTACGCCATTTGGATAAACTTTGTTAATTTCTTTTAATTTTAATGTTGCCATATTTTTCTCCCTTTTTTTTCATTGTAAGTCCATTATAGCAATGAAA
>CAZPLF010000030.1:0-18173 GCA_964587475.1 uncultured Mariniplasma sp. | reverse complement strand
TGTGGATAGAAATTCATTAGCTTAAGATCAACAACTGGACCTTGTAAATGCTCTTTATCTTTTAATTGTGTATGTGTGATACAGTCATAATAGTGATAAGTATTCATTAGACCACCTTCAATCAAATCTTAATGGATAAGTTTCTTGCTTAAAACAACTTTAGCTTTTTCTTGTTCTGGACTTTCAAGTTTGAGAATATATAGATCATTACTCATGCTACAGTAAATAAAATAATATGCGAATGAAGCAATCAAGGTAAAGATGAATGCTACGAGATTTTCTTGATACATCATTTGATCGTTTTGATTGCCCAATCTGCTGATGATTTGTTGGCTACCATATGACAATAAAGCAAATAATGGGACGATCAAGAATATCTTTGATGCTGGGAAATGATGTTTCTTAATAAATGGATACATATAGATATGGATAAACAATGTAACCATCATAATGAATAGTGATAGATAAGAAGTTATTTGGGTAAACTGAATCATGTAATCTGCAGTAACATTGTTAGGATATAAAGACATGTAAACTAAAATCAGTGAATAGTTCAATGTAAATACTAAATTTAACCAGATTAATGCTGGGAAAGCATTAAAAAGTTTAGGTTTATCGATGGGCAGAGATTTAATGGATTTATAGATGACAAAGGATAGTAATAAACCGATGACTGCAAAATCAGCCGTTAAGATTTTGAGTAATCCATTAATCCCTTCAATCATCAATGCATTTTCTAGGTTTCCTGTCAATCTAGCATTCCAAAATAATAGATTTGCACCACTACTAATGATTGAAAACCCAATCATAGGCAAACCCAATAAAATAACTTTTTTAGATAAAAACCTTTGACTTTGTTTTTCAATAGAAAGTATTTCTTCATCATAGTCAATCTTTTCATATATAGAAATCATTAGATATTCTATACTAAAGAAAATAGCAGATAATAAGATTGAACTCCAGACAACCAGCACTTTGTCAAATGAAATTAATGTAGATAAAGATAAACTATAGACAATCGTTGCATAACCTATCGCGGCTAACCATAATTTTCCGATACTTACTAGAACTGAAGTGTAATAGTGTTTCGTACTTTTCTCAATGAATTTATAGTTTACATAAGATTTATTTTTCTTTGCACTCATGATAGCAACGATCAATCCCAATAGGATAATCAGCGATGTGAATGTGTTGCTGTCAGCAAGCAACTGATTGTCATAAAGTAGCAATGAAATAAAATGCATGCCTATCCCACCCCATAAAACAACTAAGAAACCAATCTTATAGATGACAAATCTTTCTTTGATTAGTTTTTCATCTTTAGAAGGTACACCAATTGTTTTGCATGCTTGAATCACAAAAATAATGAGTGACAAGATGAGAATATAGATTTCCATCATACCTGATCTCAAATCAATCGAAATATGGTTCAAAGTTTTAAGAATCAATGAACCCCCTGCAAAAAGCATCAGGTAAATCATGATGTTCCGTTTCATAGCATTTACTTTCCAATACGTTACTTCATTTTTCATTTTTGGTATCCTCCCAAAATAAATCATTTAAAGAGCAATTAAGCGTTACACAGATAGCCCTACAGATGACTAAAGAAGGATTATACTCATTCTTTTCAATCAAAAGAATCGTTTGTCTGCTGACACCGATTTTTTTAGCAAGATCCAATTGAGATAAACCTAATGCTGCTCTCGCAGCTTTCATCTTAAAATTCATAATGATGCCCTCTATACGCTAAATATACAATATATATTACATTTTGTCAACTATATATTACATTTATGCATAAAAAAAAGACCATTTAGATCTTTTTGTTTTACTTTATGCAATAAATAAGATGGAAATAGCAATTAAAAGCTGTGCAGCATAATAAGTGATCAAGTTAGATCCAATGATGAATTTATTTTTATTTCCTTGATAATAAATAGGCGCAAGCAATAAATCAGAAACACTAAATAGCAATGCACCAGCAAAGACTAAGGATGTAAATGTTGAAAAATCAGTTGCCAGTCCATTAGCAAATGCTTGTCCCACCATCATGAAAATCAAGAACGTATAAGCAAGCGTCGGATATTTGGCAATACCCATCTGAAATTTTAGAATCTTGCTTCCTAAAAATACAATTACTACCATGACTAAACCAAAGATGACTGATAGGTAACTAAACGATCCAACCAATAAAAGCGCTACTAAATAAAATACATGACCTACGGCAAAATAAACGATACCTCCAACAATGATTTTCTTATCTTTCTCAGGACTTAATAGTGGTCTTAAGGCTAGAAAAATATCACCTAATAACCCACAAACAAGTCCAAACAAGAAAAGCATAGTTGCAGTATAAAGTCCACTATCATATAGCAGGTTATGGATTGAACCATCATGATAAGCTTCCAAACGAGTTAACACTGCAAATCCAAATGTCAGGATAAAACCTAAACTGGCAAATCCTTTTAAGAATATTGCAACGAAGTACTTCTTCTTTAACTCAAAAACCATAAATGCACACAGTGCGACTAAAGCAAATATTAATGGGTATAAAATCATGAGTTACCTTCTCTCAAGTGTTTAAAGTTTTAAATCATTTAATTTCCATTCTAGTTTATCAATCAGTTGATGCATCAAGATTCGATAATCGTGATCATCAAAATTTGTTGTATCTACTTCTATGGTATTACCATGTCTATCGATTGGATTAATTGCTTCCATAGTATCCTTGAATTCCAACAAATCAAGTACACGCAATGCTTTCTTATTCATGACACCATATGGTGCTCTTTTACTATATCTAGCATATAAAGCTTCAGGATCACCAGTTAGAAAAAGTGTCACAGTCTCAAAATTCATTTTTTTGCATAATTCAATGATTTGATGGTAATAAGCATCAACATAAAACATTTCTAACATCACGCTATCTTGAACATTTAATGTATCAATAATCAGATTTTCGATTAACTTCAATGCCAAACGTCGATAATAGCTGTGTCTACCTTCACTTTCAAGAACTTCTAATCCCTTAATGATTTCTTTCATTTCTTCCAAGTGGTAGACCATAATACCTAAGTCACTTCCTAATTGACGAGAAACAGTTGTTTTTAAGGATGCATGATGACCGGTGACAATAATGACTTTCTTCATAAATTTAATTCTCCTATATTTTTATTTTGTATGTATTTCTTTGATACGTTTTAATATTTGATTGAATAGTTCTAAATAATCTTTTTCATCAAAGGTGGTTGTGTCAACCAAAATGGTTTGATTACCGTATAATGATGAATCAAATGGTTTCATAATTGATTGAAATGCTTCAAATTGAATCGTACCTGTTGAAGTATGCACTTTATGTCTTCTAGATTGTCTATCAAGATATCTTTGATATAGCACATGAGGACTTCCTGAAAGAAAGACAACAATCAGTTCATAACCTAATTCACTACATCTTCTTTTAATCTCTTCAACTTCATAAGGTCTAAAATTGCTTTCAAGTATGACTAAATCGTTAACAAGTAATGTTTGGACCATGCCATCTGCCATAAGCTTAAACGTTGCTTCACTTAATTTAAGGTTTTCTGCTCTGGTTTCAAAACCAATGGTATCTCCCAAAATTTCCTTGATTTTATCTTTACAAAACACTATAATCTTTAAATCATGACCTAATTGAGAGGCTATTGTGGACTTAAGAGCAGCAAGATGCCCTGTGATCATAATCACTTTCTTCATATACAATCAAATCCTTTCAAAGATGAATCCAATAACGCTTAATGTATCCATCTGTCTTGTAGACTTGATTTTCAAGAATTCCACCTTGGGATAAAATTACGGCTTCTGATCTCTTGTTTTCTTCATTGCACGTGACAAGCACCTTATCAAAACCTTTTTTTCTAGCAATATCTAAAGTGAGCTTTAAAATGAGCTTTCCATAACCATGACCACGATAAGATGGTGCAATACCATATCCTATATGGCCATCATAGGCGAGTAAGTGCTCATTAAGTCTTAATCTAAAGCTTACGACACCATATATATTGTTCTTTTCATCTGCTAACACATAAATCAATTCAGGAACAAGTTTTTCTGGCTCAATTAATCCTTGTTCACGCAGTGGCAATTCCTTGATGAAAGTTTCAAATGATCGATTTTGTAATTGTGAACTATAAGGAATAATTTTTGTTTCATTTTTCCATTCATCAAGATAGGCAATATATTTTTCTTTATCTAATAAAGTAGGAATTCTTAATGCTAATTTCATTTTCCATTACCGAATTTCCACCAAGAAAAAGTTGCATATGGGTAAAATCCAATATTATAGTAAAACTGTTGACCTGATCCAACAATAGCAACCTTTGCACCAGCAAACTGGCAACGCTTGAGCGCTTCATAAACCGCTGCTTTGCCAAGACCCATTTTTCGATAATGAGGATCAGTTGCTACCGGTTCAACTAAAGCAACTAAAGATCCTTCGCGGTACCAAGTACCACAATAAGATACAAATAAATCATTAGGAGAAACAATTGCAACATTTCTAGATAAATTTGCATGAGGTGCTGATAAACTGATTCTTCTATTTTCAAGTTCTGTTTGAGTCATGGTTGGTTCACCTTGATGATTAAACCCTCTCCATAAAACTTGATGATATTTTTTCAAATCATAATGATCTTTCATATTTTCAATATGATAATCATCAGGCAATTCGTAGACCAAAGGTTTATTGAGATCGAGTGCTGCAAGTTGTTCTTTTTCTTCTGTCGCAGACAAACCAAGCGATAAAGCGATGCGTTGCATCTCATGATCGTGGTCAGGAATCAACATTTTCAAGCCATCAGGGCCTTGCATATCTTTTATTGCATATCGTGCAATTTCTCTTTTTAAATAGCTGTAATGGTCATTTAAGACGTAGTAGGCTTCTCCAAATTTTGATTCGTAAGTGAGCAGTGCAACAATCTTGCCGTCTACTTCCCAAACACCAATGTTACCTAAATAATTAGCATCCAAATAAGGGAGTGAAAACATCCATTCCCATCTACCCCATGGAAAACTAATGGGTCTTAAGACATCATGTTGAATTTCAAAAAGAAATTCACTGACTTTCAAGAAGTCTTCTCCAAAATGTCCATAACCCTGCAAATCTTCTAAATAACGAAATTTAACCATATGTATTCCCCTTCTTCAAATGTCTGATTAAGACGTTCTATGCTATGTTATTAAATATAATCAACTCAAATATTCATAATCACTTTCAATAATCTTCTGATAAGATTGTGGATCATAGAATTTGATGATTTTTAATGCTCTTAAAGTATTAAATCTACTTTCTTTAGTTTCCTCAACTTTGAAATGAATCTTTCCTGAATACTGTTTTCCTGGAGTTATATAGCCTTTTTCCATTTGAGCAACGATTAAATCTAGTGCTTCTTGCATGCGCATGTCATAAGGCAACTTAATCATTTGAAAGTATTCTAGTGCTCTAAAGGCATCATATTTCCATCTCGTTGGATAATGAAATGTCATCATATCGTGATTGATGACTTCCTGAGTTCTAACTGACCGAAATAATCTTTTTCTTAATATAAATTCCCAAGCTTTGGGTACGGCTCTTGCGATATCGTCAAATCTATAGTCACACTCGTTTTTTTCATATTCGAATAAGGCTTCTAAGACAGAAATGGTTGTGTGTAGTGAGCTCTTCTTAGGCTTTTTCTCGCGTGACCATTCACAGTTCCATCCACCATCTCTAAACTGATGCTTCAAGATATAATCAATCATTTGGTTCATTCTTTCATCTTGCATTTGTCCATAGCATGCCATACCTAAAAGCATTGCTACAACACACATGTCTTGATATCTTTTTTTAGCAACTAAACCTTTATTAAACCAAAGATGATCAAGAAGATTAAGGACAGCTTCTTGGTATATCTGATTCATTGGATCAACTTCCATATATTTGAGTTCAAGTAAAGTGTAATGAGTTGATATCCATTTTGGTGAATAGATACCTCCACCCCACATCCTTTTTTTTACATCGTACAACTTGAAATATCGATCGATATATCCTTTGTCTTGATAAGGTGTTTTTTCATCTAGAAGATATTTTTTAGCTAAATATTGGATGACAGGATCTCCTTTTAATAGCCAATCAATTGGTTTCATAAGCCCTCCCCTTTCACTAAATGATCCAAAGGATCAAAGGTTAAAACCAGATCAACGCAAAGCATCGTTAAATCATAGCGGATTTCACCTCTATGTTTCCAATTTCTGCTATCCCACTCTTCAGAGGATAAGTCATCACCACCATAAACGATGGCACCATAATCGATACCTCTAAATTGGCTGACTGCAATCATTGCTGATTGTTCCATCTCAACGAGAATCGCACCTTCTTCTTTTCTTAAATCAATCTTGCTTCTTGTTTCACGGTAGAAAGCATCAGTTGTCCAGGTTTTACCTAAGATATAATCTATTTTTTCATTTTCTAAATATTGAGTAATCTTTTTAACAATTTTCTGATTCGCTTTAATCTCTCTACTGGGCTTGATATAATGGTAACTTGTGCCTTCATCTCTAATTGCTGAATCAATGACGATCAATTTTCCAACCGTCAAATCTGATCGTAGAACACCTCCGCCACCACAAAACATCACATATTTACTTCCTAATGCAATACATTCATCTAAAAACCCAGCACATAAAGGCGCACCGATTTTACCGGGAATGATTGCTACATCCTTATTAAAAAATTGGTAGATATCCAAATCATTTTCGCCATAAATTGTCGTCAATAGAAAAATTTCTTCTTTTTCAAGCAAAATCGAAATGACATCCTTAAAAAAACATACAACTAAATGACTAGGTAACCCTGGGTATTTAGAAGTAACTTGTCTGGGATTAATCAAAGCTTCTTGATTTGAATCAAATTCTAAGATTGGAAATTCTTTTTTAATATTCATTACAACCCCACCACATGCTAAAAGTAATTATTCAATGTTATCTTTAAAGTAAATTTGTGATTTTAAAAATCTGCGGTAGACTTTTTTTCTTTGTTGAGTTTCATGACTCTCAAAGAAAAATAAAGAGAATGCTTCCCATAACAAGAACCAACCACCAATAAAAAAACCTTCAATTAAAATTGAAAACATTAAGTTAAGCGTTGTTGCATAATGTCTTGTCACATAGGCTCCTATGAGAAACAGGATACCGATAACGACATAAGACATAATGCGTCGATAATTTTTATGAAGCGATCTATCAATAAAAAATAAAACCGCTTTAAAATTATAAATGATACCGGAGATACTTTTATTTTCCTTATCCGTATCGTTGATTTCTTTTGGTAGATAAAAATAGATCTCTACAGATTCATGGATCGGGATTTCATAACCCGCTTGTTCAAGATAATCGAGCAATTCAGGTTCAATATCTTTTTTCTTAATATTTGATGCATCCCAACCATTAAAGATTTCAGAATAATCTTCTAATGATATTTCTATCATAAATGCACCATTCTCTTGATTTTTATTATATAAATTGAGTGCTTCTTTTTGTTTTCTCATGTGATACCTCATATCCATTATACACACATCCATCTCATATAAAAAATTTTAGAAGGAAGTGTTTATTTAATCGTGTTTGCAAGATCGATCATTTGAATGAGTGATCTTCTGAGTTCCTGATACATTTCTTCAGTTAATACTTTGATGTGTCTTCTCATCGGTCTTAAAGTGATGCCTAAATGTAGATCACAGCCATTGCAACCAAGGGCAACCGCAGGACTCCGATATTCGTTTTTAACTAGGTGATAAAGCTTGATATATTTAAGATCCAAATCTAATTCAGATGATTCAACGAAAGCACGAACATCCGTGATATCAACTAATTTGACATATTTTGGGTCCACAAAAGGATTTCCATAAGTTCTTAATTGAAATTTCAAGGTGTCGTAGTCTCTAAAAAGCAAATAATATCCATTCAAATGGATGTTGGTTGTCTTACCATTTGAAGTAATTACGTAAGCATCATAAACATCGACATGATATCCATTCTTGTTATCAAATGACAGTTTAAAACGCAATACTTTTGTAGAACGAAAAGGATATAAACCACCAAATTCGAAAAAGTCTTTATCCTTGGGATATGCATGATAAGTAATCATGGTATTATTCTCATAATTATGATCCTCAACCACCTTGGGATAAAGCATTTCATAAAGTGGTTTCTCGCTCACATAAAATAAGCTGAGCATAATCAAAACAATTAAGAAAATAACAAAGATTCCTAAAAAGATGAAAAACAGAATCTTAAAGACATTAGAAAAGTGATAGAAAATAAAAGTTAGACCAGAAAGAAAAACAAAAACCCCTGTCATATAAGACCAAAAGACAATGATTTTGGTCTTTATCTTTCTTATTTGTGCCTGATAATTGTTAGACATTTGTGAAGAAAAACTATTCATAGAACCCCCCAATATTACCGATTTGCTGAAGAGAGATGCTCAGTTATATTTTGTTCAATGATACTGACTTCTCTAGCTTCATTGATCTCAAGAATGCTGATACTTCCATTTTCAATCTTGAATGCATTTCTTTGGCTTAACTCACATTTAAGAATATAACATAATAAAACACGAACGACACCACCATGTGTAACAATCACGATATCCTTATCTACGGGTTTTTCAATAATCTTTTTAAAGCACTCCACAATTCTAGTTTGAAACTCAGATAAGGTCTCACCACCAGACTTTGCTAATTCAAAAAACCGATCTTCATCAAATTTCTCATCATCTTTGAATTCAGAAGTTATTTCATCCCACGTTTGTCCAGCCCAATTGCCTACATTCATTTCTCTTAAGTTTCGAGAAATGGTTAGTGGACTTTCAGTTTTTTGCTGAATCAACTGTGCGGTTTTCAGTGCTCTTGACAAATCACTAGAGTAAATATGATTAATAACATGCTGTTTGAAGTAATTGGAAAGCATTTGTGCTTGAAGCATACCAATCATATCTAACTCGATATCGAGCCAGCCCTGAAAACGATGGATTTTATTCCACGATGTCTGCCCATGACGAACTAGAAAGCATTTCATGTCATCACCTCAAAATTTAAATCTTTAATACTCATAATATACGTATGAATATTCTTTTGTATATTTAATCAAGATTCATATGTCATTTTCTATTTTTTATGCAGTAAGCTCACAGATTCAATGAGTGAAGTATAAGGAAACATGTCAATTGGAACTGTCTCAATTAAATCGTAAGTCTTTAGTAAGTGGTTTAAGTCTTTTGCCAGCGTTGATGGATTGCATGATCCATAAATCAAACGCTTAGGTTGAAAACTTAAAATCAAATCAATCGTTTCCTCTCCCAGTCCTGTACGAGGCGGATCAAAAAACATCACATCAACAGGTTTATCCTTTAGGCCACTCAAAGCTCTCTTGAAATCACTTTGAAGCACTGTAACATTGGTTATATGGTTTGCTTCAAGACTCAGTCTTGCACTTTCACACGCTGAAGGATCTATTTCTACCGCATAAATATGCTTTGCATCCTGATGAATATAATGGCTTACAGGTGCAACTCCAGCATAAGCATCTATGGCTATTTCATGAGGTTTTAGATGAGCAAGTTTTTTCATCTGTAAGTAAAATTTATTTGCCTGAGGGGTATTGAGCTGGAAAAAAGCTTCTGGTGTTAGCATAAACTTTAGATCATTAAGTGTCTCAATCATCATCGGTTCTCCATAGATCAACGTCATCTCATCAGTGAAAAATCCCGGTTTCTTCAAATCAGTATTCATCACTTCATAAACTGAAACAATCTTTGGTTCTGCTTTAATCAATGCTTCAACGATTGTCTCTAATCTATTTGATTTTTTTGCCATGATAAATGAGACTTGTGCTTGATCCATCTTTTCGGTTACTCTAACGATGAGTGATCGAACATAACCTCTTCTTGTTTTGGGATCCATCCCATCCATTTCAAATTGGTTCATTAAACGGATGATGGTATTTAAAATATGATCAATAAGCTCATTTTGTATAGGACATCCTTTAATACTGATAAATTTATTAGATCCCCTAGCATACATGCCAAATTGATTTTTTCCTCTAATTTTTTGTACAGGTAATGAAGCTTTATTACGATAATGCTTAGGTTCATCAGCACCAATGGTATCCTTAACAAGCACTTCACTGACTTTGGGGCTGATATATCGATCAAAAGACTTAATCAAAATATCTCTTTTTTGAATGAGGGTCTTCAAATAATCAAAGTGTTGTGTCTGGCATCCACCACAAGCATCATAGACAGGACAAAAAGGTTCTATTCTATCTGGACTTTGTTTAATGATTCTTTCGATTCGTCCTACTGCTCTATTGTCAAATACTTGGGTGATAACAACATCAAGTTCTTCATCCGGCAAAGCCTGATCAACAAAAATAGCAAGCTTGTTAAAATAGCCAATGCCTTCACCATTGATTCCCATGCGCTTAATTGAAATATGTAATTGGTCGTCTACCTTGATATGTTCATTCATAAGGCACCTCTTCTAATATCTATATTTTATCACAATTTTAGCACTTTCTACTACGTACAAAGAAAAATGGGAACAAAAAGTTCCCATCATCAAAACGCTTAAAAAAGATTTAAGAAATTGCTAAATAATAAGAAAATAATGAAGAATAGTAACTTAAGCAGGATTTCTAAGTACTGCATTTTAAAGTGATTTCGATTCGTATTTTCAGGCAATACATAGGCTGGATTTTCAATAATTTTATCTCTGATATTGTTAATGATTGGTGCATAGATTCTAATTCGAGTCAAAGTGTAGAGTAAACTAAAGAAGATGACACCACCAACATACCAGATGAGATTATCTGAAAGGTGAGTGAGAAAGTTATATGAACTGATCTCATTATCCTTCATGAAAAATGTATTTTGGATAAAAATAATCAAACTCCATAAAAGTAAAATGGTAACAAGACTTTTCGCAAGATGGATGATCTTAACCAATCTCTGATATCGTGGAACTTCTTCTTTGATTTGTTCAATTTCCTGATAAACAGCATCACCAAGAGGAAATTCAAGATTAAGCTTAATCGCTTTAAAATTCATTTCTTCAATTTCTTGTTGAAAAACAGCCATCCAATCTTTATCATCAAATGCATATTTTTGAGAGATATATTCTTTGCCTTGATAAATAAATTCAAAATCAAATGAAGGGATTAAAATCTTATAGGTATCAAATTTTTTCACTCTGATCATTTGTGACTTTGATTTTTCTTTATGCTTGTTTTTAATATCTTTTCTAATCTTTGATTGAATCATTTGATCCAATCCATCATCTTTATTCAAGGTGTTCAAATGTGGTGTCATGTCTCTAATATTGAAACGATTGAATAAATCATCTAATTGAATCTCAAGATAGGAGTCACGCTCTTTTGACTGATAAAAACCAGAGTCTTTATTAGAAAGAGTCACAACTTCACTTTCGAGATCATTATTTGTTTCTTCTGAAAAATAGTTATCCTTGAGTTCAACTGGTTCATACATAAAATCTACTTGATTCTCAGAGGGCAGTAAATCATATGAAGCATTCAGTAATCTTGTTTTAAGCTCAAAATGGACATGAACAAGTATCTTTTGTTCAGAGAACCACTCCTTAAAAGATTGATCTGCATAATAACAATTTTTAATGACTGAAGCAACCTGTGCTTTAATTTTATCTTCAGAAAATTGACTGTCATAAATTGTGTTTTCAACAAGAACACCTTGATTGCTATTAATAAACTCTTGATAATCTTGAGGAATAAAGCCATATTTCAAAGCTTCTTTGAGATGGTAAAGTGATTTCTTTTCATCATAGCATGCTTTTGAACGATAGATATGATATAAATACAAATGACTTTCTTTAGAGATGTCTTCTTCAATGGATTCTAAAAACCATTGTTCAGCACTTTGATATGCTTCATTTGCAAATAACAATTTTGCAAGTTCGAATTTGGTATCACGGTATCCCAATCGGTAAGCCTCTTGATAATAATCCTGCAATTCTTCAGTTGTGCACATTTCGTTAAACAACTTGTTGTTCAATAAATAGGGAAGGGTTGGTTCCAGTTGACCCAAACGATAAACATCAACCATCAGTTCTGTTCCAAGACGATAGCCATCTTCGTAATAGATGCTACGATCATTTTTGGCTTGTTTAAAAAGAAGATCCGCACCAAAGATCTTTGATTCTACATGATTGAGTTGAGATGCCTTGAGAAAATAATCAATGGCCATATCAGTGTCTTTTGGCAAATCATGACCATGATAATAATCAAGACCAAGCTGATAAAGCGTATCGGCTTTAATCATAAACAATCTCCCTTATAAGCACTACTTTCTTTTATTATACTCACTTTTAATAAAAAAGAAAAAAGTCAACTGTATTTTCATACAATTGACATTATAATTTTCTATAAAATGAAATAAATCTGTTTAAAATCTATTTTAAACGCATGACTTCTCTTGCAATCATGACTTCTTCATTGGTTGGAATGATGAATGCTTTGACTTTTGAATTTTTTGTTGTAATCATTCTTTCACCATGCTTCTTATTTTCTTCTTCATCAATTTCGATGCCTAAAACTTTTACGGCATTCAAGATGCTTTGTCTGACAAATCCTTCATTTTCACCGATACCAGCTGTAAAGATAATTGCATCAAGACCACCCATATATACATAATATGATCCAATATAGTCTGCAATACGTTTTACCTGAATTTGATGTGCAAGTGCTGCACGATGATTTCCATTTCTCATTTCACGCAAGATATCACGTGAATCATTGGAAATACCTGAAACGCCTAAGAATCCAGATCTTTTATTTAAATCGTCTAAAACTTCTGGATATGTTTTATTTTCCTTATCCGCAATAAGCATCAAAACGGTTGGATCGATATTGCCAGAACGTGTACCCATAGGAATACCTTCAAGCGGTGTCAATCCCATCGTTGTATCAACGGATTTACCACTATCAACAGCACATAATGAAGCACCATTACCTAAATGACAGACGACAATCTTAGCTTTAGGATTTTTGAGTAATTCTGTGGCTCTTTCTGATACAAATTGATGAGAGGTTCCATGAAATCCATATTTTCTGACGCCATAGTTCTTATACCATTCATAGGGTGTAGCATATAAAAATGCATCTTCAGTCATTGTCTGATGAAATGTTGTATCAAAAACAGCAACCTGAGGCACATCGGGTAAATCTTTTCTAAAAGCTTCAATACCCGTGATGTTTGCTGGATTGTGAAGTGGAGCTAGATCGCTTAAACTCTTGATTTGCTCAACGATCTCATCAGTGATCACAGCTGAGTTCTTAAAGATTTCTCCGCCTTGTACCACACGATGACCAACACCTTTGATTTCATCAAGTGACTTGATTATGTCATTTTCAAGCAATCCTTTGACAACCAAATGAACAGCTTCTTTATGATTTAAAATTTCTTGTGTCACAGAAATCTTTTCACCATTCTTCTTCATCGTAAAGACTGCATTGTAATAACCGATTCTTTCAACCAAACCAGATGCGATGACATCTTCGCTTGGCATTTCTAAAAGCTGGAATTTGAGCGATGAGCTCCCAGCGTTAACTGCCATAATTTTCATATTTTAATATCTCCTTATAATCTTATCATAACTCATTTATCACGAATATTCAAGTATGTGAATATATATTCATGTTAATATAGAAATACATAAATTGCAATGAACTGTAAGACAGTTCCCAAACTGGTAAAAATATGCCAAACAAAATGAAAATATTTGATCTTTGGAAACACATAAAATGCAACACCAACGCTATAGGCAAGTCCACCAGATAATACCAACCAAAAAGCTGCTGGTTCATAGGCAAACAATTGCTGAATAAAGACAACTGCACTCCATCCCATGGCTAAATAAAGAAAGAGATGTATTTTAGCAAATTTCTTAATCCATATGGATTTGAATACGACACCTATACCTATGAGAATCCATTGAACGATAAAAAGTACTGGTCCTAGTCCTAATCCAGTAACACCAAAGATTGGTTCTTGCATCGAGGGTAGTAATAACAGTGGTGGAGCAAATGTTCCACCAATTAAGATATAGATGGATAAATGGTCAAATCTTTGAAAAACACCCTTAGCTGTGGGATGAAATAATGCATGATAAATCGTTGACATCGTGTAAAGATTGATCATACCAAAGCCAAAGATGATTGCACTCATGACTTCGATGGTTGTATCACTTTTTATGAGCATCAAGACTAAAGCTACAACGCCAAATATCGCCATGATACCATGTGAAACGGCATTTGCTATTTCTTCTCCAAGTGTTTGTATGTTTGTCTGCTTCATGATTTGTCCTCTTTTACAATAAATTGATCTAAAAAATCTTTGCCCTTATGCGTTTCAGGTTCCATTTTCTCTAATTCAAAGAAATCAAACTGTCTTAAGGCTTCATAGGCAACGATAGCAACAGCATTTGATAGATTGAGTGATCTCACTTTATCTGTTGTTGGTATCCGATAGCAATGATCCAAATGTTGAGCTAATAAAGTGCGATCAACACCAGTAGATTCTTTACCGAAAATGAGATACAAAGGCTCTTTGAGTGCTTTATAATCGATATCAGCGTAATTCTTCTTACCATAACGTGTTAAAAACAAATAGGTTCCAGGATTCTTTATCTGAAAATCCGCAAAATTAGGATAGAGCACATAATCTAGATGTTCATAATAATCAAGTGCACTTCTTCTTAATTTTTTTTCATCAATTTTGAATCCTAAAGGCTCAATCAAATGAAGCTTTGCGCCAATAGCAACACAAGTTCTCATAATGTTCCCTGTATTCTGGGGAATTTCAGGTTCATATAATACAACATGAAACATAAATTATACCTCAATTCTTACTCTAGACACAAAAATGGGTATTGCCTCGTTGACAATACCATTTAAGCTGCTTTGTCGTCAGTGATTACTTCTTATTTAACTTAATCAAGCTTTGTTTTAAGGTCCACAAATCTTGTGATAAATCCACATAATACTCATGTGGTTTTTCTAGTCTTAAGACTTCTGGCCACAATTTTGAATGTTGATCTTTTGCATATGTTCTAATTTCAGTCAAACTTGGCAATTCATAAACGAGTTTACCTTTTTCGAAAATTGGAATCAATAAAGGTCTAATCGTATAATTTTCAATAACTTTGTCTTTCCAAGGAAAATTTGGATCAAATAGATGATAGGGTTTAGATGCATCAATGACTTCATCAAAAAGAGTCATAACATCAGCTTCAGCCATGCAGTGCTCATCATAGAACCGGTAGACTTGCTTAAACCCAGGAATCGTCGTCTTTTGTACGTTGTCACTGATTTTTATCTTAGAGATGAGTTCTCCATCGACTTCTATCGCTGAAAGCTTGAAAACACCACCAAACACCGCTTCTGACCGAGCAGTTACCAATCGTTCACCAACACCAAATGAATCAATTTGAGCACCTTGATGAATCAACTCTTTAATCAAATACTCATCAAGAGAATTACTGACAGTAATTTTGGTATTGGATAGCCCAGCAGCATCTAGCATTTTGCGTGCTTCTTTTGTCAAATAGGTTAAGTCTCCACTATCAAGTCTAATACCCTTCAATTCATATCCCATAGGGGCTAAAATATCTTTTTGAATCTTAATGGCATTAGGAATGCCTTGTTTCAATGTATTATATGTATCTACCAATAGAACTGCATTTTTAGGATACGTAAGAGCATATGCTTTAAATGCATCATATTCAGTAGCATAGCTTTGCACATAACTATGAGCCATCGTACCTAAAGCAGGAATTTGATAAGCAAAATCAACGTAGGTGTTTGATGAACCTATAACACCAGAAATATATGCCGCACGCGCACCAAAAATTGATGCATCATACCCATGTGCTCTGCGTGCACCAAATTCAAGGACACCTCTGCCTTGAGCTGCATAAACAATACGTGCAGCTTTTGTAGCAATCAAACTTTGATGATTGATTGTGAGCAAAACCATCGTTTCAATCAATTGACACTCTAAAATAGGTCCTTTGACTACAAGAATCGGTTCATGAGGGAAAATAGGTGTACCTTCTTTCATGGCATAAACATCACAATGAAATGAAAAAGTCTTAAGGTAGCTTAAAAAATCTTCTTCGAAAATCTCTTTTGAACGCAGAAAGGCAAGTTCATCTTCTTCAAACTTAAGGTTTTTAATGTAATCGACGACCTGTTCTAAACCAGCAAAAACTGCGTATCCCCCATCATCTGGGATTGACCTAAAAAAGACATCAAAAACAGCAATTTGATTGTGCTTATGATCCTTAAAATAGCCATTGGCCATAGTAAGCTCATAAAAGTCCATTAATAATGATAAATTTCGATTACCCATTTAAGATTACCCTCCATTAAGACACTTACCATTCTATCACTTTTTATCATTTTTTGGTATAATAAAGTAATGAATAAGCAAGGATTTTGCAATCATCATCTTCTTATCGTCTGCAAAACATTTGCTAAGATAGTCATGCCATTTGAAATATGATCTATGATCTAAACTATGAAATTAAAAGACTTCTCAATTGAGGATTGTTTATTTGATATAAGTCAATCTTCAGATTCCCTATATCTATTGACTAAGGAGACCCAACAATGAAACGTATTGCACGAATGATTCTGTCTAGAACATCACTGATCCTACTTCTATTACTCATTCAAATTGGTGTTATTTTTCTGCTTATTGATTGGATTTCACAATACTCGTATTTGAGCACAGCTTTTTATATCATCTCAGTAGGCATTGTGATCTATTTGATTACAAAGGAAGAAAATCCGGTTTACAAGTTGAGTTGGATTATTCCTATTCTGATATTTCCATTATTTGGTGGTGTGTTTTATCTGCTTTACCGACAAATCAATTTCAGCAAAAAAGTCCTAAATAGACACAACAGCATCAATCATGAACGGTCTAATTACATGACAGACCTCAAACTTCAACATAAAACCAAAAACTTATTCTATTTACACAACCTCAATTGGCCGACCTATCAACATACACAAACCGATTTTTTAGCTTCAGGTGAAGCTATGTTTAAAGCGATGCTTACTGATTTAAAGAGTGCTCAAAATTATATTTTTCTTGAATTTTTCATCATCAATAAGGGACAAATGTGGGATGAAGTACTCGAAGTGCTTAAAGAAAAAGCAGCATCCGGTGTAGAGATTAAAATACTTTATGACGATTTCGGTAGTTCTACCTTGCCCTATCACTATCAAAAGACGCTAGCGCGTTATGGCATCGAAGCCATTAGTTTTAACCCCATGCGGTTGCATCTCAATTTTGCTATGAACTATCGGAACCATAGAAAAATCGTCGTTATCGATGGGAAAATAGCCTATACTGGCGGTATTAATATTGGTGATGAATATATTAACATCACACATCCATTTGGTCATTGGCATGATGCAGGTATTCGTCTTGAAGGTGATGCAGTTTGGTCTTTGATTATTGGATTTTTGGAAAATTGGCGTTTTTCAAGTAAACAAGAATTAGACTATTCAATCTATCAAGTTGATCACCAGTTATTAACTGATGGATATGTTACACCATTTACTGACACACCGCTTGACGAGGAAACATCAACAAAATATATCTATTTATCGCTCATTTCTGAGGCACAAAAATCAATTCTCATTACTTCTCCTTACTTGATTATCGATAATGAATTGTTAACTGCTTTGAAATATGCTGCCAAATCAGGTATTGATGTCAAGATCATTATCCCCTATATACCAGATAAACGAATCGTTTTCATAGTCACTGAATCCTATGTTCCAGAACTAATGGAAGCTGGCGTTTCCATCTACAGATACAAACCGGGATTCATACATTCTAAAATGATGATTGTCGATGGGCAAAGAGCACTGATTGGAACTGCAAACCTCGATTTCAGAAGTCTTTATCTCCATTTTGAAAACAGTGTGTATTTAGAAAAAACAAAATCCATCGATGATATGGTCTCGTTCTTCAATGAGACAATCGAGAAAAGCATGTTCATAAAGAATTTCGGAAAAAGAAATTTCTTATACCGAATTGTTCAGATTCTACTTCG
>CAZPLF010000029.1:0-19816 GCA_964587475.1 uncultured Mariniplasma sp. | reverse complement strand
CTCGCCTATCTTTGCGCGCTTTATCATTCTATCATTATAAAATAACCTTGTCAATGCTTTTCTCAGGAAATTCAATCATATTGCAAGGTTGGTAGAATGTTTGGTGCAATTTTTAGGGCGACCTTTATCATTCTATCTTATATGGGTCATAAAGTCAATACTTTTGAATATAAAAAAAAGAATTCCATAAAATATATATTTTAAGGCCTTCTATATGGATATTTTATTAATAAATATGTGATTGATTCAACAATAAAACTTAATTGTATTAATCGGAATATTGATGCGTCTTTCTATATATATAAGCTATAGTTGAATATAATGTTGATTATTATAATGAAAAATCTCACGATACAGTTCTATGAAAAAGATCCATAACCCAATCTGGTAAATGATGTAGAAAATAGGTAAGATTCTATCTGATAAAGTTGGTGCAGTCTGAAAGATGAAAATAGAGAGAATAGAAATTACAAAAAAGGCCAACCAGTAAACGCCAATTGTTGAAATAAGCGCAAATCCCTTGATTCTCAAAGCATCCATTTCCACATCTTTGAATTGCATAATAAATAACATGAAAATAGCAAACTTGATTAACAAAAGGAGAGCGGAAATAATCCCAATACTAGGAATAAAACCATATTCAATGATTAAAAAATGAATGAATCCCGCAAGAATGGTGCCCATTAATAAAGTCTTTAACATAAAATTATTCTTATAGGTCACATAAAGTCCAGCAAGTCCTATGATGAGAGTAAGTTCGCCAAATCTAGTGTATACACTTAAAAATGGGAGTGTAGAATCTAGCTCTCCAACATATATCCCAATAAAGTTGACCATATGACTTATGATTCCTAAAACACAAGAGACCAAAATGAGGATGATTGAAAATTGTTTCACATGTAATCCCCCAAAACAATAATTTACTATATTTTACCATTTTTTTTTATTTTATGAAATAAAAAGGGGCATTTACCCCCTAATTAATCTAATAATATCATTATATGTTACAAATATAAACAGACCCATCAACAAAAGAAACATTACATTATTGATTGTATTTTCAATTTTACGATTCAAAGACTTCTTCGTAACTGCTTCAATACCCAAAAATACCAATCTTCCTCCATCAAGTGCAGGAATAGGTAATAGATTTAATAAGCCAATATTAATACTCAAAAAGCCTGTGAAACCGACGATTGCAACAAACCCTTGACTTGCTGTGCTACTGACCAATGTAAAGATACCCACAGGTCCAGAGAGATCACCAATGCCAACATCTTCTGACGTATTAAATAGCAGTCCTATGGTATTAAATACTTGCATCATATCCTTATAAAAGGTTTTAAATGGATAAGCAAGTGTATATCCTAAATTAAACTCTGAAGTTGGAGTTATACCTATTTGATAAATAATGGCTTGATATCCTAATTTACTTAAAGCTGCATCACTGATAAGTGTGTAGGTTGTTACACCAGCGACTCCAGCTCTTTCATATGAAACTGTGATATCACCTCGTGTGTGTAAATTAAAGAATTCAATAATATCATTCCAATTATTAATATCATATTCAAAAGAATTGACTGATAATGTTGTGATGATGTCTCCAACAGCAAGCCCACCATCAGATTTTGCTCTACCGAAGGCTTGACCAATGATTGCTTGATCGCTATAAGTCACTTGATTTTCATCAATATTGGCGATTCCAGCCATTTGAATGATCACTGCGATATCTACTTCATCTACAGTTGTTTCAATGCCATTACGTGAGTAAACTATTGAAATAGTTGCTGAATCAATGTTGCTCATTACCATCGATAAATCATTCCAATTATTAATCAAATGACCATTGATTTCCGTAATTGCATCACCAGATACCAAACCGATTATATCGGCTGCTGATCCAGTAGAAACCTGATCAACGATATTGCTTTCTAAATTAGGTTTAAAAACGAAAAATCCAACAAAAAGAAATAAAACAATTGCTAAAATAAAGTTCATCATTGGTCCTGCAAAGATTACTAAAAACCTTTCCCACAATGTTTTACTTTCAAAACTCTTTTCACTTGGAGTAATCCACATTTCCTTCTTTGGTGCAAAGATGTAAACCGTATTTCTTAATGCTGGGTATTTTGTTGAAATACCGTCAATTTCTAATTCAATGAATAAGGGATCAAAATCCTTACCGTACAGGTCATAGCTCTTAACAATACCAACGGCATCGCTAGGCATTTCTTTATTCATGATGATTTGATAGATCTGACCTTGTTCATTTATTTTGACGCCGATGATTTGATCTTTTTTAATTAAAGCATCATTAACACTTTCACCTGCCATGGATACAAATCCACCGATTGGAATGCTTCTAATAGAATAGACTGTTTCGCCTTTTCTCTTCTGATATATAACAGGTCCCATACCAATTGCAAACTCGTGACATAAAATGCCAGCTCTTTTTGCAAAAAAGAAATGACCAAATTCATGTATCAGTATGATAGCTCCGAGGACGAAGAGAAAGATGAGTAGATTTAAAATAAACATATGTTACCTCTTTTCGTGTTTGTGTCTAATTACTTCTTGGATGTGATGATCGGTTTCTATGATCTGATCCAGAGTTGGTGCTTCAATATTTGTAAAATTATTGACGTTTTCAATAATGATGTTTTCAATATCTAAAAATGCAATTTGATCTGTTAAAAACAATTTGACTGCTGCTTCATTTGCAGCATTCATTACCGTTGGTAACAAGCCACCTTTTTGCCCAACCTGATAAGCTACCTTCAATAAAGGAAACCTCTTGAAGTCCATAGGCTTAAAGGTCAGCGTGGTTAAATCCAAGTGTCGATCATATGATCTACGATTTGGATAAAATAATGCATAAGCAATCGGTATCTTCATGTCTGACACACTTAAGCTTGCTTTCATGGTTCCATCAATGAAATAGACGAGTCCATGGACTATGCTTTCTTGATGCAAGATTGTATCGATTTGTTCATAAGGCAATCCAAACAAGTGATGTGCTTCAATAACTTCAAGGCCTTTGTTCATCATCGTTGCGCTGTCAATGGTTATTTTATCACCCATGCGCCAATTTGGATGTTTTAGTGCATCAAATTTTGTGACCTTGGTTAATTGATCTCTCGATAAACCCCTAAGAGCTCCACCGCTAGCAGTAATGACGATTTTTTGCACAGATTTAATCTCTTCGTTACTTAATATTTGCCATAAAGCACTGTGTTCACTATCGATTGGATATAATTTAACTTGATTTTCTTTAACTAATTGGTTAACAATATCTCCAGCCATGACAAGCGTTTCTTTATTAGCAAGTGCAATATCTTTTCCGCTTCGTATCGCAGCAATTGTTGGTTTCAATCCTGCTGAACCAGATAGTGCATTGACTAAAAGTCCTTGTTTTGGATATTCAGCAAGTTTAATCAGACCTTCATCACCACTGAAAAAGATAATCTTAGGATATGCTTTTTGATATTCACTCATGATAGCTTCATCTCTAAGACAAACTAATTCAATGTTAAGTTTATCTAAAATCTCATGATTCAATTGATGATTGCTACCAAGTGAAATTCCAATTAATTGAAATGAATTTTGGTTTTCTTCTAATACTTCTAAGGTCTGGAGCCCAATGGATCCTGCAGCTCCTAAAATATAGATATTTTTCATAAAATAACGATGGCTGGGAATAACCGGTAGATTAATAAGAAAACTGCTGTTAAAAACATAGCAACAAATAATGCGGAATCGAATCTATCTAATAATCCACCATGACCAGGCAAAATGGTACCAAAATCCTTGATGCTATAAGTTCTTTTCAATCTGGATGCTACCAAATCCCCAATTTGAGCAAGAATGCTTGATAGAAATGTAATTGGAACAATGATGAACCCTTGGACCCATATAGGTAGTTTTTCACCTAAACTTGAAAAGTTTTCAAGTAACGTTTTTTCTCCACCAGCATTTAGAAAGCTTCCCATCCAAGATTCAGGTGTGAAGACAAATCCATAAAATAATGCAAATGCAGATGCTATGATTGTCGCAAAAATCGTTCCAGCTATTGCACCCTCCCATGATTTTTTGGGACTAATATGTGGTGCAATCTTATGCTTACCGTACTTCATTCCAAATAGATAGGCAAATATGTCAGTTGCTGCTGTAATCAACAATAAATAAACAATAAATCGTACACCTAAGAATCTCAAAATTACAATGGATGCGGCTCCTAAGCCTACATAATTAATGACCATAAGGGCTTTCCCAACATCTTCACCATTGAAATCCTTGAATAAGACAAGAAAACTCAGCAAGATGATTGTAAACAAAGGAATTGTAATACTTAACACACCATTTGCTTCCAATGGATTATGTTCAATATTTCCAAAAACGCCTCCAACACTTGAAAATGTCCCTAAGGTTAACAAAATCATACCAATTCTAGGCCAGAATTGAAATTTCTTTTTTGTTTCATACATTCGAATCATTTCTAAAGATGCAATCACAACAAAAACTAGCATTAAAATTTGAAACATTTCTAATAGAGCTGGTATAGTTAAAACTGGTATTAATATGGCAGATAGCACAATGCCTGTAACTAAACGTTCTTTCATACTAATCCTCCAAAACGACGATGTCTCTCTTGATAATTTTTCAAAGCTTTCTTCAGTTCTTTTTCATTGAACGCTGGCCAATGAACCTTGGTAAAATATAACTCAGCATAAGATATTTGCCATAAAAGAAAATTAGATATTCTTTGTTCACCACTGGTTCGAATCAGCAGATCGACGGGTTCTTTTACCATGAGATTATTTTCTATTGATTCTCTGGTTATAGGTTTTTCTGATAGGTTTGCTGCTGTGATGATTTCATCATAAGCACCATAATCTGCTGCAATAGTCAATTCAAATCCTTCATTTGATTTTGTTTCATCTTCGATGATATCAATGACTTCAAGAAGTTCCTTCGAAAACCGATCACGTCTACCAACAAATGTAATTTTATAATCTATTTTAAGAAATTTATCACGATTTTGATAGAACATTTCAATTGGCTTGGTCATCAAATAATTGACCTCATCCTCAGGACGTTTCCAATTTTCAGTTGAAAATGCATAAACAGTAAGTTTTTGAATGCCTAAATTTTTTGCTGCTCTGGCAACAGTAAAAAGATTTCTGCCACCCTGATAGTGACCGAATGATCTTGGTTGCCCATATTTTTTTGCCCATCTGCCATTTCCATCGAGTATGATTGCAACATGTGCAGGAATTTTATTATCACTCATTCATATTCACCTTAATACATTATACTCTATTTGCTCTTTATTTTAAATATTTACAATATTTTAACATATTTAAACAAAAAAAGGCACAAGGCCTTTAAATGTTATTTTAGATTTTAAGAAGTTCTTCGGATTTTTCCTTGACAACTTCATCAACATGCTTAATATAAGTGTTTGTTAATTCTTGAACATCTTCAAGATATCCTTTTTCATCGTCTTCAGATAAATCCAATTTTTTCATGTGTTCATTGCCGTCACGGCGAACATTTCTGACACCAACCTTACCGTGTTCACCTAATCTTTCGACGTCTTTAACTAATTCTTTACGTCTTTGTTCAGTTAACACTGGCAAAATGAGTCGAATACCAACACCGTCGTTAATCGGATTAAGTCCTAAATCAGATGCACTGATGGCGTGTTCTATAGCCTTCAATGTTGACTTGTCAAAAGGTTTGATGAAAAGCTGACTTCCCTCGACAGCAGCAATAGAAGAAATCTGTTTGAGTGGTGTGTCAACACCATAATAATTCAACGAGATTTTGTCTAAAAGTGCTGGATTTGCTCTCCCTGTACGAATACCGGCAAGTTCTTTACGAAGTACTTCAACGGTTTTCGACATATGATCTTCGACTTCCATTAAAATTAAATCTGCTTGTTCACTCATCTATTTATACCTCCCATTTAACAAGAGTTCCAATTGGTTCTTCTAATACGGCTTTTCTGATATTCCCATGTTCGTTCATGTTGAATACCAAAATATTGATTTTATTTTCGCGACATATGGATGCTGCTGTAGAATCCATAACATCTAACTTCTGAGCTAATACTTGATCTTGAGATATTTCTGCAAACATCACTGCATCCTTATGTTTTTTAGGATCTTTGTCATAAACACCCTCAATACCATTTTTGGCCATAAGAATGATATCCGCATTCAGTTCAGCTGCACGGAGTGCTGCTGCTGTATCTGTCGAAAAGTATGGGGAACCTGTTCCTCCCGAGAAGATAAGAACACGTCCTTTTTCAAAATGTCTCATCGCTCTTCTTCTGATGTATGGTTCAGCGACTGCTGCTACGGGTAAAACGGTCATGACTCTGGTTGGAACCTCTACTGATTCTAGTGCATCTTGAAGGGCAAGCCCATTCATGATGGTGCCTAACATTCCCATGTAATCCGCTTGAGCACGATCCATACCTAATTCTTCTCCAGTTTTGCCTCGCCATAGGTTACCAGCACCTACAACAATTCCTACCTGGACTCCAAGCAAGTATAATTCTTTAATTTCGGTGGCAATGCCTTTCACAGTTGTAGGATGAATTCCGTATGTTCCATTACCTTTCAATGCTTCTCCACTAAGTTTTAAAATAACTCTTTGGTACATTTATGCCACACCCCTTTAATTTTTATTTACGTACTTGAGCAGCTACTTCAGCTGCGAAATCTTCTTCTTTCTTTTCAATACCTTCTCCAACTTCTAAGCGGATGAAGCTAAGAACTGATGTTTGATTTGATTTCAAGTATGCACTTACCTTAACTTCAGGGTCTTTAACAAATCCTTGGTCAACCAAGCAAATGTCTTGTAAGTACTTGTTAACACGTCCAAGAACCATTTTTTCAACAATATTTGCTGGTTTGCCTTCTAATAACGCTTGTTGAGTTAAAATGTGCTTTTCATGCTCCAATAATTCTTGATCAACTTGTGAACGATCAAGGAATAAAGGTTTTTGAGCTGCAATATGCATCGCGATATCCTTTGCTACTTCTGGTTTATCAATTGATAAAACATTTAAAACAGCAATACGACCGCCCATATGTTTATATGCGCCAAATCCTTGTTCATCAGTTTTAACGACTCTTGATACGCGTCTTAGTGAAAGTTTTTCGCCAATAGTAGCTATTGCTTCGGCTAAAACGAGATTTAATGTTTTCCCATCAACTTCTGCATTGAGTGCTTCTTCAGCTGATGATGCTTTTGAACTCAAAATAGTTTGTCCAACTTTATTCAGCAAATCTAAGAATTTTTCATTTTTAGCAACAAAATCTGTTTCTGAATTCAATTCGAAGATGACTGCTTCATTGCCTTCAACAACGACACTGCATAAGCCTTCAGCTGCAATTCTTCCAGCTTTTTTAGCTGCTTTTGCAATTCCTTTTTCTCTTAAATAATCAATGGCTTCTTCAATGTTGCCATTTGTATGATCCAATGCACCTTTACAGTCCATCATGCCTGCTCCAGTTCTTTCTCTTAATTCTTTAACTAATTGGGCTGTTATAGCCATATATAAATCCTCCTGTTAATTTTATATTTAATCGATTTTTTTAAAGATAAAGGGGATAAAATATCCCCTTTTAGCATTATTTTAGTGCATCAATAAGTTCTGCTTTTTTAAGGGCTGAATAACCGGTAAGTCCACGTTCTTTAGCTAATGAACGTAGTTCAGCAACAGTCTTTGCTTCTAGATTTTCATCTGATACAGTTTCTACTTCAGCAACTTTTGTTTCTACTTTAGTAACTTTAGTTTCCACTGGAGTTTCAATTTTCTTTTCAGCAACGACTTCTTTGACGATAACTTTTTCAACTACTTTTTCTGCAACTGCTTCTTTGACAACATCTTCTTTGACTACTTTTGCTGCAACTGCTTCTTTAACGATATTTTCTTTGACTACTTTTGCTGCGACAGTTTCAGAAACAACTGCTTCAACAACTGGTTTTTGATATGTTGGTCTTGAATTGTCTCTAGGTTTATAAGAAGGTCTATCTCTTTTTGGAGGTGCAGAAGTTATCGGTTCATCCTCAAACTTTTCTACAACGCCACCTTGTGCTTCAATGACTGCATTACCCATAACCCAAGTGATTAATTTAACTGCGCGAATGGCATCATCATTGGCTGGGATAATATGATCAACATCATCTGGATCACAGTTTGTATCAACGATACCAAATACTGCAATACCAAGTTTACGTGCTTCTAAAATTGCATTTCTTTCTTTTCTTGGATCAACAATGAAAATAGCTTCAGGAACTTTCTTCATGTCTTTAATTCCACCAAGGAATTTTTCTAAGCGTTCGCGTTCATGCTTTAATTGTTGAACTTCTTTTTTAGGAAGCTTTTCAAAAACACCATCTGTTTCCATCTTATAGAGATCTTGTAATCTCTTGATCCGACGGCGAATGGTTTTAAAGTTTGTTAAAGTTCCACCTAACCAACGTTGATCAACATAATATTGACCTGTACGAAGTGCTTCTACCTTAACAGCTTCTTGAGCTTGCTTTTTTGTACCAATAAATAGTACCTTACCGCCTTCTTGCACAATATTAAATAGTGCTTGATAAGCCTTCTCGATTTCTTCAGCTGTCTTTTTTAAGTCAATGATATAAATACCATTTCTAGACGTGAAGATGTATGGTGCCATTTTAGGATTCCAACGACGCGTTGCGTGGCCGAAATGCACACCAGACTCCAATAATTGTTTCATTGAAACGACTGCCATAAAATTTTATTCCTCCATTTTTGTTTTTTTCTTCTGTATCACTTAAACAGACTCACCCGTAGGCACTAGAGCTGCAAACATGGTACATGCTTATTTTCATAGCCTTACTAAATATAACATATTTATAGGTCTTTTGCAAGTTAATCATTTCTTTTTTGCTGATATTTTTAACTAAATTTAATAAACATTGTTTATTTCATCTGGAAATATTTAATTTTGTTTGACAAATAGATTTTTATAATCCGCTACTGCCAAATCCTCCCAAACGAATTATACCTTCAGTTTCATCATCCGATGTTTTTTCATATCTTAGAAAAATGCCCTGTGCTACTCGTTCACCCTTCAAGATCGTCGCTCTTGTATCTCTTACATTGATCAATGACACCATTAGGTGTCCTTCATTATCTGGATTTCCATAGTAATCAGAATCAACAACACCGACACTATTGCTCATCATTAAGCCTTTTTTAATTGAAAGAGATGATCTAGCAAAGATAAACAATGCCTCAGTTTTTGGCATAATAACTTTTAGTCCAGTTGGAATCATTTTAATTTCACCTGGTTCAATGATGACCTCTTCAATACTTGCAAGATCATAACCCGCACTATTTTCAGTTGCTCTTTTGGGTATGATGACACCATGATCCTTATATTTTGTAACTATTTCAAATCTGCGCATAAATCTATCTCCTTAAGTTTATTTAAGACCATGTTTTCTCTAATCAATACAGTCTTCAATCCTTTTGTCTGATGTCTTTCATCCTTCATGACTTTTTCGTTTTTTTCAATGGCAAAATCAATAGAAACCCATTGGGGTTCAAGACCGTGGATGATTTCTCTTTTTTGTAAGTCTTGAGTTCCAAACTTATGAACCTTACATTGGTAATAGACAGATGTTTGCATATAGACATTGTCACTACCTTTGATACCATATCGCATTTCTTTTGTGGTTCCGCATGGTTTGATAATCTCAACTTCTTCGGCTCCGATTTCTTCCTTAAGCTCTCGTTTTAAGGCTTCTTCGTGAGTTTCATAATCCATGATGCCACCACCTGGAAAAGTGTAATCATCAAAGAGCTTTGAGTAAACCATGAGCAACTGATGCTTATCATTTTCTATAATTGCTCTGATTGTATTTCTTTCCTTGATGTTGCCTTTGGAAACTAATCCTTCTTCAATAATCAATGTACCTAATGGAATCATTTTTTCGCCATCCTTGGATGTGCTGTCTTGTATTTCTCTTTTAAAACCTCACTAGAAACATGCGTATATATCTGTGTGGATTTTAAATGTTCATGACCCAATAATTCCTGCACTACTCTTAAATCAGCACCATGGTTCAGAAGTGTTGTTGCAAATGCATGTCGCAACATATGAGGATGAATTTTAAAGGTTTCACCAGAGTTTAGAATGATTTGTTTAAGAATCAATTGTAATCCACGGACTGTTAAAGGTGTTCCCTTGTAGTTGATGAATACTCTTAGTTCATGAGATGATGATCCCTTAGATAATAGGATTGGTCTCGTATAGGTCAAATATTGTTTCAAGTCAATAATCAATTTATCAGTCAGTGGAACGAATCTGTCCTTAGATCCCTTGCCATGAATCAGAATCTGTTCACGATCCAATTGTATATCTTTGATGGTCATTTCTATAAGTTCACTGGCTCTCAAACCACAACTAAAAAGTAGATCTAATAAGATATAGTTTCTAAATCCCAAAGGTTTGTGTCTGTCAATCGATTTAAATAACATTTCTATTTCTTCATCTGAGATAATCTGAGGAAGTTTTTTTGGTACTTTTGGTGTTTCTATTGTTGTAAATATATTGATATCTATCAATTGATTTGCAATTAAATAATCATAGAAAGTTCTAAGTGATGAGATTTTTCTAGCAATTGATTTTTTAGCAAATTTATGTTCCTCAAGATATGATAAAAAATGTCTCCCCAAACGTTCTCTTTTCGCATCGAGCAAATCGGAAGCAAGTTCTTCTCTTTCAATAAACGATTGAAAATCATGAATGTCTTTTAAATAGCTGACAATGGTATTATCTGCATAATTTTTTTCAATCATTAAATAATTTTTAAAATCATCTATGTAGGTCATTTGAGAGTCTCCTTATAAGCCTTTAGAGCATCAAGTGATCGTTTTGCATAATATGCTTTGCGTAATTTTTTTGAATGCTTAAATTCAAGTTGAGGAAATAATCCCAAATTAGCATTCATTGGGACAAATGATGGATTCGTTGTTGAGATATAATTCGCCATAGCACCCATCATCGTTTCTTTTGGAAGTGGTTTTAGTTCATTATCTTTAAGAATTTGGTTCATTTGAATGGCAGCATATAAACCTGATGCAGCACTTTCAACATAACCTTCTACGCCACTTATCTGACCTGCAAAAAAGATTTTAGGAAATGCTGTGGTTTGATAACAATTATTTAAAATTTTAGGACTTTCAAGGTATGTATTTCGGTGCATCACACCATATCTTAAGATGTTAGCATCTTTTAGACCCGGTATCATTTGGATGATTCTTTTTTGTTCACTCCAAGTAAGATGTGTTTGAAAACCAACGATATTGTACATCGATTTAGATGCATCATCTTGTCTTAATTGAACGACAGCAAAAGGTCTTTTTCCACCATCTTTTTCTAGTCCAACTGGCTTCATTGGGCCATAAAGAAGTGTTTCAAATCCTCTTTCAGCCATGACTTCAAATGGCATACAACCTTCAAATACATTATTCTCAAAATCCTTTATTTGCACTTTTTTGGAATTGATAAGTTCATGGTGAAAAGCTGCATATTCCTCTTTTGTCATTGGACAATTGATATAAGCAGCTTCACCCTTATCATATCTACTTTTTAAATAAGCAATATCCATATCAATAGATTTCGCTTCAATGATTGGAGCAATTGCATCATAAAAATGGAGATAATCCTGATGGAATAACTGACTAATTTCTAAAGATAATTGTTCGCTTGCTAAAGGACCTGCACAAATGATTGTATAAAGATCAGTATCAATATGTGTGAATTCTTCATTGATGATTTCAATATTCGGATGATTTCTGATTCGATCTTCAATGTATTCAGAAAAAAGTTTCCGATCTACAGCTAGACTAGAGCCAGCTGGAACACTTGAAGCATTTGCTGCTTGCATGACGAGCGAGTTGAACTCTGTCATCTCGTGTTTCAATAAACCCACGGCATTATGAATATCATTGGATCTTAAAGAATTAGAACAAACCAGTTCAGCAAAATGACCAGTTTGATGAGCTGGTGTCATTTTTTTTGGTCTCATTTCATAAAGTTGGACTAAAATATTTTGATTGGCAAGATAATATGCTGCTTCAACTCCAGCTAATCCCGCTCCGACTATTTTTACCATTTAATCACCATCTTTATTATACCTTAAAACCAGGTATATTCTATAAAAAAAACGTAAGACATCTTACGTTTTTTGTGGTTCAAGTGTATACCTTTCGGTAAAGGGTAATAATTTTTGATGCACGTCTTTAACAACCATGTAAATGATAACTGAATTGAATGGGATGAGTCCCATTCTAAGCACTAAAAGGGCAAGTGTTGTTTGTGCATCAAAATGAATGTAAAGGGCCAATGTATTGCTTAAAGAAGCTAAAAAGTAAGTTAATGGAATGACGTAGGCTAGTTTATTTGCAGTATATTTCTTGTGCAATAATAAACCAGGAATCAATCCCCAGACAATAGGTGCTAATACAAACATAGGTAAATAACCTTGATTAGCCACAATGACACCAACACCATCACCGACAAATGCCATAATCACACCATAAAGTGGACCTAAAACAATGCTACCTAAAATAATAGGAACCGCATAAAAAGGTAACCCGAAATTTTGAATGCCTAGTGCATACTTGAAGAAAACATCAATTACAACCGATACTGCAGCAAGAGATGCAGCCAAAACAATTTTCTGAAGCTGTTTGTTTCCATTCATGAAAAAAGACCTCCTATATTTGAGGTCCACTATAATCACTTACAGCGGACGTATTAGAAAACCGCCACTTTCGTGTTCGTTCTAACCCTATATCCCACGGTTAGACACTTAACGCTTTCTAATCACTCTGTAACTATCATTATACAATAATTATGATGCAATAACTTATAAAAAGAAAAAATTGATAGGTCTTCTTAATTTACAAAGACCAATCAATGGGTTTCATTTGCTGTTGAGTAAGAAAATAATTTGTTTTTGAAAATGGTTTTGATCCAAAAAAGCCACGAGATGCTGATAATGGAGAAGGGTGAACTGATGTCAGAATTAAATGTTTATCATTGCTGATATACTTCATAAATTTTTGAGCATGGGCACCCCAAAGAATAAAGACGATAGGCGTATTTTTCTCATTCAAGTTTTTTACGATTTCAAGGGTAAATTCTTCCCATCCCTTACCTTGATGGCTTAATGGCTTATGCAACTCAACAGTTAATGCTGTATTGAGTAATAAAACACCTTGCTTTGCCCATTTGGACAAGTTACCTGTTTTTGGATATGGAACTTTCATATCATCAACGAGTTCTTTATAGATGTTTTTTAAACTAGGTGGAAATTGTCCTTGCTCCACACTGAAAGCAAGTCCATGCGCTTGATGGTAATTATGATATGGATCTTGTCCGATAATCACAACTTTGACATCATCATATGGTGTTAATTTCAAACAGGCTAATCGATTTTCTTTGATAGGTAGAATAACTTTAGTTTGATCTTCTTCTTTTAAAAACGCGATAAGTTTTTGAAAATAAGTTTTCTTCAGTTCAGATTGTATCAGATCTTCCCATATCATGCCTGTTTACCTTGACCTAAAGCTTTTTTTGTCACTTTAATGACTGCAACAATGATGCTAATATTAACGACTATCAGGACAACCATGATTGGATTCGTAAAAATATTGAGAACGACACCAATTGAAGGTACAGTAAAAGAAACTCTTCCGATGATGTCATCAAATTGAATATCCGTTGGGTCGCCATTGATATCATTCCAATCATCATATGAGTTATCTGGAACACCAGCACGATGTGTCTTATATGCTATATCATCACCATCAACGATAATAGCTGCTAAATAATGAGTGACTACACTTTTTAGATATATGGTATTTCCTAATTCATCGACCTGATATGTAGGCAAATAAGTATAAAAGGAGATGATATCACCAACTTCAAGATTATCCTCCTTGACCTTAACTACAACAACAAGATCATTAATGTTGATATCTGGTTCCATACTGTTTGAAATGACAACATAACTCTTGAACCCCATATAGTTAATACTTTGGTCAGGAAAAAATGAGTTGATAATGATATAAAAGAGCATCATGAAAACGATAAAATAGAATGCAATACTGATGATTTTATGTTTTTTTTTCTTTTCCATTGTGTCCACCTTTTTATGAATAAAATAAACCAAATCTAATAGACCGGTTTATCTTCTTTTTTTCTAATGTAAAAAATATAGACCGTTGAAAATAAAATAAAATATGTACCAAGCATAAATATATACCCTTTAAGATTTGATGATATATAGCTAATTATACCGAGCAAATTTGCATCTTCGATATAAACACCTTTAAAATCTTCTAAATTTACAGTGTTAGAGATAACGCCATCAAATGTTGTTTCAGCAATACCTAAATCATAATCGATGCTGACTATTTCTTCAATCCAATAAAGCTCTGTATTATACCTGCCATATAATACGATTTCATCACCAACAGCTATTGTCTCCAAGTCAACCTTTTTGATTCTTACAACTTTAGCAGCCAGTTGTCCATCGAATACTTGATTCATTGGAACAGCAAGAATGGTTGTTGATTTATAGGTGTTGATGCCTCTATCTTCTGAAAGCAAAGGAACAGAAATATAAAAGATATGAATTATTGCTAAAATAAGTGCCATAAAAAAGATGGTTCTTTTATTTATTTTAAACTTTTTGCGAATCTTATTATGAACAGGTTTTCTAATTGATGCTAAAGGTGTAATCGATTTTTTTTGATCGATAAGCTTTACTAATTCTTCAGTTGTTAGATAATTTGCCAAACTAAACACATCCTATAGTTGCTGATCCTCATTTGAGTTTTTCTTTATTTGTTCTTTCTTACCAGATTTGACAAGATATACGATTAAAACGATTACAATGACATTGACAGAAATTGCTGCAATACCAAAAGGACTCTTAGCAAAGTTGATCAATACACCGAGTTTAGGAATTTTAAAGGCGTAGGAACCCAAGATATCATCATCTAATAATATCCAAGCGTCAGGTACATCTGATTCATTTCTAACTGTTCTATAGGTTCTATTCCCCTGAGAATTGGTTTCTATAGAATAGATATAATGAGTAACAACTTCTTTGGTTCCATTATAGTCAATATCTGCACTAAATGTAACAATGTCTCCAATTTCAAGTTCATCTAAGTTGGGATTAGTTACAATAATCAAGTCATTAACGTTAATGACTGGTTCCATGCTTTCTGTAACAACAACATAAGGTTTAAACTGAAAAATCTTTATCGTTTGAGAAGGAATAAATATTTCAATCAAAATATAAGCCAGTAAAATTCCCGCTACAACATAAAACAAAATTGATTTTACATTGTTCCAAATCAGATTGGTTTTTTGTTTTTCCATCAATATCACCCTCATTTAAATTAGTATTAACTATTCATTGATGTAATTATATCATAAATGTTAATTTCTGTTTATTTATGTTGATATTGGTGATAAAAATCGAAATAAATAATTCCTTTATTGGTTATTAATCAGCCAATGGCGATAAGATAAAATAAATGCGGAACATACAAAATTGTTCTTCCGCATTTTCTATTCAATTGTTTTAGACTTTAATATATTTTCTAAGCTACTGGAGCCCACCAATTTGATCCTGGTTTCGATAAACTTGGTTCTTTTGATTTGGTTCCACTTTTCAATGCAACCCATGTTGTTCCCAAGTGTGTTACTTTATCACCAACAGTGTATTTAGTTGATTTATTCCACGGCAAAATTAGAGTCCAAGCACCAATAGTTGCTGATCTAGAATCAACCTTTGTAAGTACTGTATTAGACCAGTAAGCATAAGATTCAGGAACTGTAAATAAAGTTGAAAAAACCATGAGCAGCACAATTGCAAATGTTAATATCTTCTTCTTGATTCTCATGATTTTTCACCTCATTTCATTAATTCTTTATTTGTATAAAGTAATATTAGGCAGTTGTAACTACAAATGTTACATCAAAAGTAATTGTTGCATTCTTAATTGCATCATAGATTGCTTGAGTAGTTGGTTCTGTAAGAGTCACTTTTACATAAACGTTAACGTTCGTTGTTGGAGTAATTGCTGTTGAACCATTTCCATTTAAAGTACCAGCAGTTACTGTACCACCAATTTGCACAGCTGTTATAACTAAACCTGCGTTTGTTGTAACTCCACCAATTTTAATGTTTGATACTGTAGCAGCTAATGTACCTGTTACGGCTGCTAAATTGTCATTCCAATCAGTATCGAATGTGAAAATCACATATTCCACTGGAGTAGTACTAATACTCGTAGTTGCTTTACCTGCAGGTACCAATGTACCTGAAACACCAGCTGTAGTAACTGCAACCGTTGCTGTTCTACCTTCACCAATTACAACGCTGTTTCCAACACTATTGCCAGTTAGTGAAACACTTGACCAATATGCATAAGTGAAACTTGTTACCACCAATGCCAACATTACTAATAAACCAATAACTAATTTCTTTTGTCTCATTTTCAAATCTCCTTTTATTTTCCCTTTTATTTTTTATTTTCTTATGTTCTAGGTTCTACATTAAATCTAATAGTAAAACTTATGTCTTTACCCTTAATCGCATTATATGCTGCTTTAGAATCTGTCACATTAATACGCTCAACACCAAATCCTCTTTTCACAGCTTCTGCTGCATCAATAGGCTCTAATAATCTTACAACAATAGTAATGGTTATTTTGCTATTGTATAATAAATTGACGTAATGTCGATCTCCACTACCAATCTGTATATCAACAAGATGCTCATATTCTTCAAGTCCATCAATCTTTACATCAATTGCATCGATAACTAAATTCAAACTTTGAACCAATGTTTTGTCGACACTTACATCATAACTATAGACTAATTGATCAACTTCACCTGCTAAATATATGTAACCTCGAGGAACAAGCACACCAGAGAGATTCACGTGTTTATCTTCAATGATAAGGTTAGCGTCTTCAGGCTCAAATGTAATAACGACGTTGGAAAGGTGAGAAATATCTGTCCAATAAGCGTATGCTGCAGTTGAAGTAAATCCGAGTGCAATCAATAGCATAATCGTAATCATAATTGGAACAAATCTTATTTTATTCATTGTTTCGTCTCCTCCATTTAAGAAATTCTACATTTTTTTTGCTTCTTTGTGCAAAATAAAAAGCCCAACAATAATCAGCATCTTCAATGGATGTCTTCTTCGACATTCATTAATGACAACTGGCTACCATCTGACAGGCCCTGTAGTTTTGCGTCCTATGATTTCTCATAGTTTGCCCTTTTCATTATGTGTAAATCTATAGTCCATTAGCATTGTATACGATTTAATATATAATGTCAAGAAATTTGTTTAAAATATATCAAATAATCTTTTCTTAACACGTCTATTTTATCATATTCCATTTTTAATGCAAAAAAAATGCACTTTTTTTTAAAAAGCGCATTTTATATATTATAAATATATGTATTATTTGATTAAGCTTGCTAACTTGCTAACTGTGCGTACCAATTGAGCTGTATAACTCATTTCATTATCATACCAAGCCATTACTTTGACTAATTGTCTGTCACCGTAATTGACTATTTGTGTTGTATGAGCATCATATAGTGATCCAAATGTAGAACCGATAACATCACTTGAGACAATCGGATCTGAAACATAAGCTAGTGTTTCATTTGCTGCTGCTCTAAATGCTGCATCAATTTCTTCAAGAGTTGTATGTTTCTGAACTTCAACAGTTAGGTCAACAATTGATCCTGTAGCTGTTGGTACACGAAGTGCAGTTCCATCTAATTTGCCCTTAAGTTGTGGCAATACAAGTCCGATTGCTTTTGCTGCACCAGTTGAACTTGGAATAATACTTGAAGCTGCTGCACGTCCACGTCTTGCGTAAATGCCTTTCTTATGTGGTTGATCAACTAATGATTGGTCAGAGGTGTAAGCATGAATAGTTGTCATGAAACCACCAAGAATACCAAAATTATCATCAAGAACTTTAGCAATTGGAGCTAAACAGTTCGTCGTACATGATGCACCACTAATAATATCTTCTGTACCGTCAAGTGTATCATCATTAACATTGAAGACAATTGTCTTAACCTTACCACCAGCGGGTGCACTAACAACAACTTTCTTTGCGCCAGCTTCCAAATGCCATCCAGCCTTAACTTCATCAGTAAAGAAACCAGTGCATTCTAAGACTACATCAACATTTAATTTTTTCCAAGGCAATGCCTTAGGATCTTTTTCACTGAAAATAGGAATTCTTTTTCCATCTACAACTAAATCAGAACCTTCAAAACTAACACCATCTAATTTGAAGTTACCTTGTGCTGTATCATACTTAAGAAGATAAGCAAGTGTTTCAGCATCTGTTAAATCATTAATACCTACAACATTGAATTTTGAATCGTCTGCCATAAGTCTGTACGCAAGACGTCCAATACGTCCAAACCCATTGATTGCTACATTAATAGCCATAATTTTATTCCTCCTAGGATTGTTTTTATCACCTATTATTTTACCATTTAATTATATAAAAACAAATAATTAGAAAACATGTTACATTATGTAAACGTTTTTTCTTCCCTTTATACCCCCTATTTGATATAATATAAGCGGCAATGAAAATAAACACACAATCTAGTAGAAGGTGATGTCAATGACTAAGAATATCGAGATAGAATTCAAGACGAGTATTCCTTTAGAAAAATATCAAGAGCTTCTAAAACTTTTTAATTTAGAGAACAACATTTTCAAGCAAACTAATTATTATTTTGATACGGATGAATTTAATTTGAACAATGATAAAATTGTTCTCAGAATTCGTCAAAAGAGTGATAACCGTTTTAAGGTTACTCTCAAGAGTCAAAGTGAAAAAGGTGCTTTTGAAAGTCATATCTTGTTAAGTAAAAGCCAAGCTGAAGATATGATTAAAAATGGATTTCATACCAAAGAATTTTTTGAAGATTTAGATTTCTTTGTAACATTTAAGGCGCTGCTAGACAACTATAGAGTAAGTACACCATATAAGGGTGGAACACTATTTCTAGATCGTTGTGAATATTGTAATATTGTTGATTATGAAATTGAGTTTGAAGTTTGCAACTACGATGAAGGACAAAAACTATTCATGCAATTTGTTGATTCGCATCAAATTGAAATCCTTCCAACAAAACGAAAAAGTGAAAGAGCATTTACATGCAAAAGATAACCACAGTTGGCTATCTTTTTTCTTTTATTATTATAACATTGACTTATTTTAATATAAACTTTATAATATTATATGTAAGTATGTATCGTTGGAGGGCCTATGAAAGAACGTAGTTTGCTTTATTTTATAACAGCTGTGATTGCAAGTATACTTTTTTTAGTATCAATAATCATCCGCAGTTTTGATTGGTTTTCTACTTATGGATATGCAGTGATGCCTACAATGTATGCATTGTTTATTCCTGTTGTGTTGCTATGGGTAGGTTGGTATTTTCAAAATAAAGGATTTCTTCTATCTGCATCAATCTTTGTAGCCGTTTTACTTGGTCTACAATTTAATACTGTTGGTGTAATCAATGGTGATATATTTGTCCTAAGCACCTATGCACCTATGGTAAAAACCTCATTTGTACTAGGTATTATTCTCATGCTAGCAACTTCAGGCATTGGCTTCTATGTGTATCTGAGAATGCATTTAATAAAACAATAAATAATCTACAATAAAAA
>CAZPLF010000028.1:18058-21290 GCA_964587475.1 uncultured Mariniplasma sp. | reverse complement strand
TCCCAAACAGCAACCAAGGTGATATTGCCAACAATAGGTGTCGAAAAATCAAATGGAACATCATCTAGCATCCAACCAGTAACTTCTTTCATCACTGAATCAATCATCTGATCGTCTACAATAGGTTCTGTTGCTAACTCTCCATAATTAACTGATTGATTGTCGTCAAATAATCCTTCGATATTGGTAATAAAATTTACTGTGCTTGCTGGAGCAGTTTCATATTGACCATAAAGTGTTACAGAAACTGTAACTAGATAGCCTGGAGCAAGCGGTGTAGTCAATAATTCATCCATATACCATCCTATAAAGGTATATCCGTCAACAGTAGGAGTTTCATGTGTAAACAAGCTATCCTGTTTTATTTGCAGAACTTCACCATCAATAATATTATATATTACAGTTACTTCTATATTAGGTTTCTGCGCATCATTTGCATTAACCAATAATGGCACTCCTGTTGCATCTACTGTCCAAATATTACTACCTAAAATATTGGAAATATTTGATGTCCACCATGATTCATTTTGAACCAATAAGAACTCAATCTTGTTTTCTGGTGTAACATCCAATCCTAAAGTTCCAACATCTGCAAATCCCGATGCCCAGACATTAACCAAAGTTGGAGTTTGATCAGAATAATTACCAGCAATTGTACCGTAATTGTTATTCGCCAAATCTAGTCTTTCAACTGATCCTGAGACAAAAATATCAGTTAATACCACTGTTGTTCCAACTTCATCGGATTTACCGATAAGACCACCTATATTTTTAATTCCTTTAACAAAAATATCAATTGCAACAATTCTATCCATAGTGACGTTACCTTGAATTCTTCCGATGATGAGACCAGCCATTTGTCCAGTATCTTCAGTTGCTTCTAGCACTGTAAAATCATTAAGATATATATCACTGAAAGAAATGGTTGTACCAACATCCATACCAGCTACCAATCCACCAGCATAATCTTTCTTACTTTCTACAACGGAACTGATGATAGCTATATTGCTCATTGTTAATGATCCTGAACGAACACGACCAACAACAAATGCGCCATAATCACCATTTCCAATACTAGATGAATTCATAATAACGATATTATCTAAAATCGATACTCCACGTGACTCACCTACCAATAGTGCTGATGTTGATGTTGTACTAGTAGTGTGAACGTTATCAAAGACAATATTTTTAAGCGTAGCATTTTCAATATCTGAGAAGATACCCCCTTTAGATGTTTTATCAAGATTTAGATTAGATAGGACATGCCCTCCACCATCAAATGTTGACACAAAGTCAGTGAGAACAGCTGGTGTTGCCCAAATATATCCTGTAAAATCAATATCAGTTGTGACAAGGAAATATGAATTCAATTGTATAGTTTCAGATAAATGCAAAGCATCATAGAATTCCTGAGCTGTTGCAATTTCAACTAAAGCTTGCTTGCTGATCAAATGACTAACAACATTTGAATCGCCATTCAGTACAACAATAGTATGGATATATGTATACATCTCAACACTTATATCTTCAATTACAGTTATACTTGTAGTAATTGTGTACGCTGTCCCTGTCTTTATGGTTTCTGCATTTTCTGTTTCGTTATTACTTAAATATACAAACAAATCTCCAGAAGGTTGTACTGCAACAACAGTTACTTCGACTGTATACTCAGGGTATAATCCATATGTTGTGTTTACACTAGATATTGTATTAGGTTCTGCTGGTGAATAAACAATAACACTTTGAGTAACCCTTACAACATCATTCGCATCTGCAACATTAGTAAACACATAGAATACTTCATACTCTCCTGCTGTATTGACATCAACTGGGTTTGTAACTGCAAGTGTATACTCAGTTTCAGCTACGAGTAAACGTTGACTGCCATAGAAGTTATAAATCATTGGAACTTCAGGTGTGAATGTTGTCCCAAATTCTACGTTAACTGTAGGAGTGATACCAGACACATCACCTAATTTGACTATTTCATCTGGTCTTGGCATTGCTTCAATTCTATTTGCTACGATATTTGTAATATATGCTGGCTCTCTAAGCGATGTTGTAGTACTACTACCACTACGAATGAAAAGACTTTGTAGTGAAGTTGTTCCAGCATAGGTCACTGGACCAGGTGTTAGTGCCATCAATTGACCATCAGCATAATAGAAAACTTCTATGGTCTTATTTGCTAAATTGACTTCAACACGCATCGTATACCAAGTATTGACTTCAATAGGTGTAGTCATCAATGTGCCGTTGTCTGTTCGATAGAATAAACCTGCACCATCAAGACCAAATCCAACAACTGGACTGCTTGATGAAGATTGAATATTAATTGAAGATCCATTGCTTGATGCTGACTGCATCAAATCAACTTCAATAACAACCAAGTCATAAGCATGAACGATTGGTGCTTCTATCTGAAGTTCAAGAAGCGCTTGAATCTTTAACGCATTAGATCCTTTAGGAATACTCATGCCAGAAATTGTGCCGACAACAGTAAATTCAGAATTGCCAGATTTACCACTGACTGGTCCCCAAATACCTGTTTGAGTAACGATATTCCCATCAGCATAAGCTTCAAATGTTTCATTAATTAAAGGTTCAGTTTCTTCAAGACTAGGTAAAGCGATGACAGTTGCTGTGAACACTTTTGTTCTACTTACAGCACCAAGTGTAATAGTAGCGGTTAAAGTAACTGTTTGATTACCATCTTCAAAAGCAGGCTGTGAAATCAAGCCGTTTGCTGCTATATATTGCAACTTATCAATACTCCATAAAATGGAGACATCATCCTTGCTTGTAGGCATAATGATTCTTGCTGAACCATTTGTCAGTGCGCTTAAATCCCCTAAACTAAGCCATGTATAAGCTGCATCAACAAGATTCTGATCTGTTGGTTCTGCTACTGTCCATTTGGCATACAACGTGATATCTGAAGAGACTTTATCAACTTCAAAATCCCATGCGTTTGTCAATGCACTTTCTTTAAACCAGCCTGCAAAATCAAAACCTGATTTTGTTGGAGCAGTTGGTTCATCAATCATTGAAGCGTCAAGAACGTCTTCAATCGCTAAAACTGCGGATCCGCCATTTGATTCAAAAGTGACAGTAAAAGTACTTTTACCACACCCTACTACCATCAAGACGAAAAGCAGGGCAATTAAAATGCTAGATATTTTTCTCATTTTTTTCTCCCTCTTATCCTAAATATTTATCACACGTGAAA
>CAZPLF010000028.1:0-17958 GCA_964587475.1 uncultured Mariniplasma sp. | reverse complement strand
TCTAATCTACTATAAAGCATGATTTCACTTTCAACAAAAAATCCTCTAAAGAATTTTTCTCTAACGATGTTATCGCCAATGGTTCTTGCAACTTCTAAATATGCTGGATTCTTTGTATCATCATATAATTCAACCATCGTCATTAAGGCAAATGGATCGCTGACTGATGTATCAATGTTAAGGTTTGGTGCTGCGCCACCTAAGGTTCCAATATCGCCAAGACCAAATGTATAAACGATATCTCTAAAGAATCCCCAAAGTTTTTCTTTATCTACATCATTTTCTGTCTGCAAGATTGTTCTTAAAATTGGTAATAAATAACTCGTAGGAAGATCGACATAATCGAGCCTCATATTAGATGCCCCATAGTAACCAACTTCAGGCACAACATAACCGTAGGTTGTCGTTCCATCGATAAACATCGGGATGATTTTATTTGTTCCATCAACACGTACATAAGCATATTCCAAATAACCTTCTAGATATTGTCTTGCCCAATCAACAAAATAATTAACACCATATTTGGATGCTGCTTCGAGCAACATCAGGATGTTATCGACATAAATAGCTTGCGTATTTTTCCAAGCTACATTTGATTCTCGAGCTATCGGACCAAAATCTCTAAATTGTCTAGCAACACGATCTCCACATCCTGAATTCGTATATGCAGGGTCTGAACATTCGATAGGTGATTTGGTGACAAGTGTCGATTTAAATTGATAGACAGTCATCCCAGTGATTGGGTTTGATGCAAGATAATATTGTCTCATCAAATATTCTGCCCACTCTGCAGGTACTGAATCATAAGTATAGTTTGATAATGTGAAAGCCGCATAAGCAAGGTCAGTTGCTGCATTAACAAATGGCAACAACCCTGGTGAATCATCAGGTATGATAGGCAACCCATTTTCATCCATTAAAATGACATCACCTGGAATCGTTTGACCAAACACATTGACATCGTATGCACTGCTATAACTGCCATGACGATTCATGTCAGTCGTGTCAAAATAGAAATGAGCTGTCCATAATTGTCTCATGAATCTTAAGGTTGCTTCCTCATTAACTTCAAGCATCAATTCATAGAAAGGCATCATGTTCTTAAGTTCATGAGGCCCATTTGGACCTTCTGTTGATTGCACCTCAAGTGTGTCTAGATTAATCGTTCGATGACCTCCCCAATAAAAGAGTCCGTTCGGATTTTGATAATTTGTCATGAACTCATCTAAAATTGAAACTGCTTCATTTTTATATTTTGAATCACTTGTCACCTTTGATAAGGCGACAAGTGTTCTGAAGAAATTCTGCTGATTTGCTAAATCTGAATAGGGTACCTGTGCACGATTAGGAAATGTCCATTTTGCTGGATCACCTGTCAAGGTGTTAATCGCATCAGGCAATAGATTTGTATCTGTATTGTATTCATGCCCATACTTTAAGACATTATCGACATGCTGAATTACTGCATGCAATCTGTCATAGTCGCTTTCTGTATATATTATACCTGTAGCGGCTTGTACACTAAAGCTTGAAAGGGATAGAAAAATGGTTAAACCCATAAAAAACAAAATCATTAATTTTTTCATGCTCATTCACCCTTTCTTTCAATAAACACATCATCAAGATAAGCCCATCCTGACATATATCTTGGCATTGTGACCTTAAAGACATTAGGAACTAAAAGTGCTCCAGTTGCTTCTGCATTGTATCTAGAAGAAATGTGGAAAGGACCACTAAATAACTCAATTTCAACATCATTTAAAACTAAAATTGCTTTAATGACATCTATGGATGCGTCCCATTCAAATTTAAATTGATACCATTCATCGCGAAGAAGCGTATAACTTGTCACGTAAACATCTCCACCATCACCAGAACCCGAATAATAGAAATAGGGTCCCCCAACTTTGACTGAAACTTTTAAATCGGTATCAATGACTACAGATATCGTATTGACTGCACCAGTAGCTACACCAAGACTGATAACATTAGATGTCACATCACTTGGTATCATAACACTACCATATGCAACACCTTTTCGATCGATATCTAAATTAAATTTGGATGTAAAGATGAAAGTGGGTGTGGGTGCGGATTGGGGATATGCGGGTGCTTTCAAGCCGTCTGAATATAACTTAACAAAACGATTACCTTCGACTTCATCGACGATGGCACTCACGCCATCGATTTTATATTCTTCATTCTTATAGAGCAACCAGTTGCGTGGCATCTGACCGACTCGATCACTTTCAAAATCTTCTTTAATTGTATATTCAACAGGAATTGATGAAATGTGATTCAAATCATCAGATGGCAAATAACACCCTACTGCTAAGGGTGTATTCTTGCAAACGTAATCCTCAATAATAATATCTTCTGGATCTTTGTTATCTGCACATCCAAAAAGGAGTGTTAGCATCAATACCATGAGTACGATAAATTTCTTTTTCATCACATCAACCTCTTTCTATCCCTTGATTGCTGAATCGGTATCACTACCAACAAAATATTTTTGTGCTCCAAAGAACACCATAATTAATACTGAAACTGAAACAATGGATCTTGCATAAATATGTGCATATGTATTTGTCGAATCCAATCCTAAAGATGGTAGAACCAAACTTAATGGATAGGTTGATACTGCGCCTTTATAAATCAGTGGTCCCTGATAATCATTGAACTGAGCAATAAATAACAATAAGGCAACCGTGATGACGATTGGTTTTAAAATCGGCATCAAGACTTGAAATAAAACTTGAAATTTGTTTGCTCCATCCATATAGGCTGCTTCATCTAAATCTCTTGGAATGGATCTGAAAAATTGAATGAACATAAAGATTGAAAATGAATTAACTGCAAATACTGAACCCGCCCAAAGTGGTAAGTAAGGCATGAATGGTGAGGTTGATCCTTCCCATATAGGCGATATTGTAGCACTTGTCCAAAATGCATACATTGGTATTCTAAATATGGTATTAGGCATTAACAGTGTCCCAATAATTAAAGTAAATACGATTTTCTTACCCTTAAAATGCATTCTTGTGATGACATAAGCGGTAAGTAAAGTTGTAAATGTTCCAAAGATAACATGAGGAATGACATACTGCAAAGTATTCCATAAAGCTCTAAATAGTGAATATCCTTCAACACTACCCCATCCAGGAGCTGTAAATGCATCTTTCCAACCTACTAAAGTGAATATTTCAGGCCAAAACCAAAACGATTCCTTGGCTCCTAAATTAAATGATGCTCCAACAATCCATAATAAGGGGTAAAGCATAACGAAAGTTGCTGCAATGATGATGATATACTTTACGGAATGTCTTAAGTTCTTTTTGATTTTTGATTTTTTAAGCGTCAATTGTGCGTCTGTCATTAGGTTCACCTCAGTCCTGATAGTGAACCCAATATCTTGAGCTCCTAAAAATCAAAATTGTAAATATCATGATAATCACGAATAATATCCATGACATGGCACTACCTAAATTTAAATCTCCGCCTGCAAAGGCAGTCTCATAAATTAATAGATTTATCACTCTTGTTGAATTGGATGGACCACCATTCGTGATGAGCATTGGTCCATTGAAAACCTGAAAGGTTTCAACCAGTCTCATAACTGCATTAAATAAGATAATCGGTGTAATCATCGGTATTGTAATGGAGAAAAACTGTCTTGCTTTGCTGGCTCCATCAATGGTGGCTGCTTCATAAAGCGTTTCTGGAACATTTTTAAGTGAATTTAAGAAAATGAGCATCGTTGACCCAAACTGCCAAACTCTTAGTGCAACAATGCTCGACATCGCACCAGCAGCTGTTCCTAACCAACTGATGGGTGCAACACCTAATAGTGTTAATCCCTGATTAATTAATCCATTGTATTCGAAGATTTGTCTCCATAAGATAATAATCGCGATATTCGCACCTAAGACTGTAGGCATGTAGAATCCGGTTCTAAAAAATCCCACACCTCTAATTTTCTGTGACAAAACATATGCAATCAATAATGAAACAATGAGAATTAAAGGCACTGTAACAAAGACATATGTGAAACTGACCTTAAGAGCGTTTTGAAACATCTCTCCAACATAAGCACTGGAATCAAATAGTAATTTGTAATTATCAAATCCAACAAATGTTGATCTTCTTCCCGCAGTTTGAAAAAGACTCATAATAAATGAGTTGATAAATGGATAAAGTTTGAAAACTAAGAATCCTATGATCCAAGGTACAAGCAAAGCATAGGGTACCCATTTCTTCTCACCTACCATAATTTATCCTTCCATCACTCTTGTAAGTTCAGTATTAAATCTCGAAATGATATTTTGAGCAGCAACTCTTGCGGTGATATTACCAAGCAAGAAGCTTTCAATTGGTGATTCATAAATAGCTCTAAATGTAGCATGTTCATAGTATGGATGAATGTATAAATCTTGACTCAAAGTCAATTGGTGATTAAAGAATGATTGAACAATATTATGACCTTGCCATTCAAGTGATGCCTGAAAGTCAGTCGTTGTTACAGCTTTTAAGATATCTTGAGTTACTGTATTGTTTGAGACACCTCTATCAACACCTAAAATTGCCACCGCTTCTGGATCAGTTGTCATAAATTCTAAGAATGTCTTTACAGCTTCTTTTTTCGTATCCGATGTTTCTGCGCGCTTGCTTACAGCGTAGGCCATAGAAACTTTTTTGTACATGCCTAGTTCTTGTCCAACTTCTTGTTGGAACATACCAGCCATGACTAAATTAGTTGCACTGTTTGTTAAAGTGTTCTGATATTCAGATATTGCAGTGTTCCATTGCATGACACCACCATATTTTTGTGAAGTCCAATTTGGATTGGTTGGTCCATCAATATGAGTATCAATCGCATTGGATGGAATTAAGACACCCGTGCTTCTTAAATCACTAATGAATGCAAATCCACTTTCTAATTCAGTTTGAGTGAAATTAAATTGGTTCTGATTATTGATGACATTTTTACCCGTTGTTTGAGCTAAATAGCTAAACATGAGCATCGCTACTTGTTGAGCATCTAATCTACCTAAAGCAAAATGTCCAGGAGCAAAAGCACTGATTGCTTCGCCTGCAGCAATCAGTTCGTCCCAAGTTCTTGGAATTGTCATTACACCCGCATCTTCATAAACTTTCTTGTTCAAATAGAAAATATATCCGGTTTCAGAGACAGACAATCCTAAAACCTTACCATCAACAGTAAGCGGTGTGTGTTCATTTGCAGGATAATTGGATAAATCTAAACCGAGATCATTGATGTCCATGAAATAGTCTGAACCATACATGGAATAAATCCAGTTATAATTCACTTGAAAAATATCTGCTTCAGTTCCACGATTCAATCGATTGTTTAAGGTTTGTTGATACCCACTCCATGGTGCTTGTTCCCCTTCAACTGTATACTGTGGATATTTTTGTTCAAATAAGTCTATTGCTGCATAGGTTGCTATATTACGGTCTGACGTACCCCACCATGCAAATGAAATCACAGATTCATCTGTTTCCTTTCCACAAGATGAAAGAATAGAAACTGCAACAATCAATGTTATAATCATAAGTAATTTTTTCATTATTTGCTCCTTAATTGGCAGGGTTTGTGTTGATATATAACCAAATGAAACCATCAATCGCTTGACTGCCTGTTGGATATTTGTCAAAAGTTTCAGGTAAGTAATAAAGGTCTTCAAGTTTGTAATAGTACGGAATATTCTCATGATTTCTAAATTCAAATGGAATTGCTAAATCTGGTCCACTGTGAATCCATAATGTGTTCTTATCAGACGAAGATCCAAAAAATGTTCTATTGGGCATGACCCATTCACTATTGATGATTTGATATTTACCTGTATACTTTGTATCTTGATCGTCATCCTGATGATTTTTTATTGGTGTTGATACATATTTGTAAATACTGTTTTCCATCAGGACTGCACCTTGTTCAGTCGTAACAATCCCCTGGTTAACCATACTGAGACTAGGATGCGATACACGAAGTCTCAAGTTATATAAAGCTTCATTATCAAGGATGATTTGATAAACATGCACATCGCCTTTTCGAATTCGAGGCATTCTATCCATTAAATTAAAAATTTCTAAATGATGGAAAGTCATTGAAATAGACTCGAAACCTATACCATCTGTTGTGTTTCCTAAATTGAATCCTTTTTTCTGATAGCTTCCGAGTTCGATGATATCCTCAACTGAAATATCGCTATCTCTTAAACTTTTATAAAACGGATATTCATTTTGATTCATTTCTAAGGCATTAATCTGGTCTTCAATGAAAGTATTTGGCACAAAATTAAGTTTTGACCAAGATAAAGTAAGATTGCTGCTATATTCCTTAACATCGATGATACCATCATATGCTTGATCAAAAGTTAAATGATCAAACCAGATACCATCAGATTTTTCAACTTCAAAATAATCCCAATCGTTACGTTTGTAAGTGCCTAAATTGAGTTCATCCCATTCCCATAATTCGCTTAAGTGAAGGTTTCTAATCACGATATTTGAGGAATTATCAATATTAAATGATGCATGTTTGATAGTTATTCCTGTATTTGAGAAGATTGTTAGATTTTCTCTACCAATAATACGCACCAATCCAATACCTGATTCAATTAAAGTTGGATGTAATAATGCTTGTTTTGAATCAGCTCTGAAAACATCGGAATACATACTCATATTTTTTGAAGCATCAGATAGCATAGTAGCTATCTCTATTGATCCTAAATTGAGATCATTTGTAATCTCAATGATTTTCACGTTTGTTTGCATCAATGCATCTAAGAATGCGATCTCGTTTTCTGCTATATAATACCCGTCATCAATTTGACTTCGATCAGTAATGCTTATAGCTGAAAATCCATATGGACTTTCAATCAAGTCATAATTGATTGGTTTTTCTTTTGGAACGACAACAATTGGATCAATTGGTATAGCTGGATCTTCGGGTTTTATTATCGAACAACTGGACATCATCAATACTACCAGTATGAACATAATCAAAGATATCAAACGTCTCATGGTTATCCTCTTATCGTCTATATATACGTACACCGTTTACAGTAAATATTATATCATGATATAATGCTAGATGTCAACGCTTACATTTTCTCAAACCTGTGTTTCTAAAAATAAAAAAGACCGTCAAAACGACAGTCTTTAAAGTTTACATATGAATAGGTTTATCCACTGCGCCATGTGCAGCTTCCAAAATAATTTCAGAAAGTGTTGGATGCGGATGAATGGTATGTGCAATTTCATGTGCCGTGCCTTCTAATTCCATCGTTACTCCAAATTCAGCAATCAAATCTGATGCATGATATGAAAAGATATGCGCTCCAAGTATTTCTTTATATTTTTCACTGACAATCAATTTGATAAATCCATCTTTTTCATTGTCAGCCATTGCTTTACCACTTGCAAGAAGTGGGAAAGTTGAGACTTTATATGCCAAACCTTTGGCTTTCACTTCTTTTTCAGTCAAACCTATGGTTGCTATTTCAGGAGATCCGTAAACTGCATTGGGCACTCGATCATATCTCATCGATGTCTTATGTCCCATGATATGTTCTGCTGCAACCAATCCTTCTGCTGAAGCTACATGAGCCAACATATATTTGCCATTCACATCACCAATTGCGTAGACGTTAGGAATATTTGTTTGCATATATTCATTGGTTTCAATAGCACTTCTATCCATCTTCAGTTTTAATGCTTCTAATCCACTTGTATTTGGACGCATGCCAACAGAAACTAAAATAGTATCTGCAGTAATTTTTGTTTCCATACCTTGATTTGTGAAAGTCACTTCGTGATTATCTACACTTTTAACTTCGGAATCAGCATATATTTCAATACCATCTCTTTTTAATATCTTAGTGTATGCATTTCTAATATCATCATCCATCATCGGTAATATACCATCTAATTTTTCAATGATGGTGACCTTTGAACCTAAGGATGAAAATATCGTAGCAAACTCAATACCAATAACTCCACCACCAATGATCACAAGTGATTTTGGTGTGTTTTCAATTTGAAGAAGTTCTCTGCTTGTTACAGCTACTTTTGCTTCATAAGCTTCTTTAAGACCAGGAATAGGAGGAATGATTGGACTTGCTCCTGTTGCTAAAATCAGATTTTTCGTCTCTAGTACTTCACCGTTGACTTCAACTTGATGAGCATTCAATACTTTTCCTAATCCAGAAAAGACTTCAACACCATTTTTTTTAAGCAAGCCAGCAACACCAATTGTTAACTTCTTAACAACAATATTTTTCCTTTTCAACATCAGACTCCAATCAAATGCTACATCACCGTTAACAACAACACCATAATCAAGCGCATGTTGAACAGTTTTAAAAACCTTGGCATTCTTGAGTAGTGTCTTTGTAGGAATGCATCCGTGATTTAAACAAATGCCTCCAACCACTTCTTTTTCTATAAGAGCGACCTTGGCACCAAGTTGTGCTAATTTAATAGCAGAAACGTAACCACCAGGTCCTCCACCTAATACGATGACATCATAAGTCTTCATTTATCATCACCTCAACTTAATAGTAACATCATTGGGTCATTTAATAAAGACTTTATTTGAGATAAAAACCTTCCAGCATCAGCACCATCGATAACACGGTGATCTACAGCTAGTGAAAGAGGAAGGATGTAAGCAATTTTGATTTCTCCATTGATGACAACCGGTTTTTGATTTATCTTTCCAATACCTAAAATAGCAACTTCAGGATGATTGATAATTGGTGTGCCATAGGCAACATCAGCAGCCCCAAAATTAGTGATTGTAAATGTCGTATTTTGAAGTTGTGCAAGTTGAACTGTACGATTGACAGTTTGATCTGCAACTGTACGTAATTCTTGAGCAAGTTCTAATATACTCTTTTTGTCAGCATCTTTTATATTAGGAACAATTAACCCAACGGGAGTATCTACGGCTATACCCAAATTGATATATTTTTTATAGACCATACGCTCATTTTCTTGATCAAAACTTGCATTAAAATGAGGGAATTTCTTTAATGCTAACACTGCAGCCTTCATGATGAATGCCATATAAGTCAATTTAATATTTTGAGCTGCAGTTTGTTCTTTGACCTTATTTCTTAATTCAACAAGTTGATCAACAATTACTTCATCCATTAATACGGTATGTGGAATGATTTGTTTAGATAGAGTCATTGCTCTAACAACAGCTTTTCTTAAATTCGAAATCGGTACATATTCGACTTCACCTTGAGCAGAAACAGACACCTTTGGTATCGCTATAGTTTGAGATGCCTTCTTGATTTCAGTGGCTTTATAAATATCTTCTTTTAAGACTCTTCCAAATTCACCCGAACCATTGATCTGTTTGATATCAACACCTAAATCTTTTGCAAGTTGTCGTGCAACTGGTGTTGCTAATGCTTTATTAATATTGGTCTTTGTTGTATTTGAACTTTCAGTACTCGATGCCATGACTTCCGATGAAACTTCAATTTCTCCGATGACACCAGGAGCACTTTTGCTTTCGGTTAATGGTTCTTTCTTTTCATCAATGGGGTTTGAATCTATACCATCATTGATTAATACTATGGTTTGCCCTACTTCAATCGTATCTCCTTCTTTTGCTCCAAGTTTTTCGATAATACCATCAACTGGTGATGGCAATTCAGCATTGACTTTGTCTGTTTCAACAACAACAAGTGTTTCACCTTCTTTGACTTTATCTCCAACCTTGAAAAACCATTCTAGAATTTTTCCTTCATGAATCCCTTCGCCGATATCGGCAAATTTAAAATCATACATAACTTAACCTCCCTTTAAAACTTAGCGACTTTTTCAATCTCAGCTGCTATTCTTTCTGGTTGTATAAAATGATAATGCTCACCTTTAGCTAGTGGTACTGTTATATCAAAACCTGTAACTCTAGCTGGTGCAGCTTCCAAAAATAGGAATGCTTTTTCATTGACTATAGATATGAGTTCAGCACCTGGGCCATATGTCTTAACTGCCTCTTGAACAACGATGAAGCGTCCAGTTTTTTTAACAGAATTAATGATGGTTTCTTCATCAATTGGATTGATTGTTCTAAGATCTATCAGTTCAACACTAATGTTTTCATTTTCGACAAGTTTGATTGCTTTTTCAACTTCACGAACAAATGCTCCCCAAGCAACAACGGTAACATCAGTTCCTTCTTTAACAATCTTTGCTTTTCCAATTGGAATCCTATACATTTCTTCCGGAACTTCTTGTTTACCTGAGCGATAGATGCGTTTAGGTTCCATGAAAATCACTGGATCTGGATCTTCGATTGCTGAGATCAATAATCCCTTCGCATCATATGGTGTAGAAGGAATAACAACCTTTAATCCTGGAATATGTCCTAAAAGTGTTTCAATGCTTTCTGAATGGTGTTCTAAGGCTCTAATGCCTCCACCAACAGGAAACCTGACTACCAAAGGTAAGGAATATCCACCTCTTGTGCGATTTCTATATCTTGCCATATGTGTAACGATTTCTGTGTATCCTGGAAAAACAAATCCATCAAACTGGATTTCTGCAATAGGAATTAATCCATTGATTGCCATACCAATTGCACCACCAGTAATCGCTGCTTCAGCAATTGGGGTATCAAATACACGATCCACACCATATTTTTTTTGTAGACCGGCTGTTACTCTAAATACACCGCCTTCAAATCCAGTATCCTCACCAAAAACGACAATTCTTGAATCATCTGCCATTTTCTGATCTAATGCTTGATTGATTGCTTCTAACAAAGTGATAACTGCCATATTTATTTACCTCCTTGCTCTATATATTTCTTATAATTCTCCAATTGCTCTGTTAACTGTGGTGTCATTTCTGCATATGTATATTGAAAAATATCTTCCAACTTTGATGGTCCTGATGTTTCAACTTTTTTGAAAGTATCGCCTACGTATTTCAGATTTTCTTCTTCAAGTTGCTGATCTTTTTCTTCATCCCAATAGCCCTTATCAATTAGATATTTCTTAAAACGAATCATTGGATCTTTTAATTCCCATTCTGCAACTTCTTCATTGGAGCGATAAATGGTTGGATCATCTGAGGTTGTGTGTGGTCCTAAACGATAAGTAACTGCTTCAATTAAAACTGGTCCTTTACCTTCTCTAGCATAATCGGTTGCTGCTTTTGTAGCAACATACATCGCAAGAACGTCATTGCCATCAACTTGAATTCCAGGAATACCAAATGCAACTGCTTTTTGAGCAAGAGTTGCAGCTCTGGTTGCTTTAGATCTTGGTGTTGATATAGCATATTGATTATTTTGAATTACAACAACCAATGGCACATCATATGTTGCAGCAAAATTCATGCCCTCATAAAATTCTCCATGAGATGTTCCACCATCACCGATTGTTGCTAATGCAACTTCATTCTTTTTAAGAATTTTACTAGCATAAGCTATGCCAGCAGCATGATTGATTTGTGAACCAATAATAACATCTATGGGTAAAACTTTCACACCTTCATCAAAATGGTTTCCCCATTCGTTGCCATACCAATAAAGATAGATTTGTTCTAATGTAACACCTTTATAAAGCATCGCATTGAGTTCTCTAAAAGCTGGAACTAACCAATCCTGTTTTTCTAAAGCTGCCATTGCTCCAACCTGTGCAGCTTCCTGCCCACGATTAGGTGCATAAGTGAGCATACGTCCTTGTCTTTGATACTGAATGGCTTTGATATCAGCAATTCTTCCTAGTGCCATAGTTTTATACATTTTTATTAAAACATCTTGAGTTATATTAGGCTCTAATTTTGGAGCCACAATAACACCAGAAGGATCTAAGATTGATAATTGTTTTTTCTTAAGTGGGTCATAATCGTTAAATAACATGAGTAAATTCCTCCTTCACTTCAGCACTCTTATTATACTAAAGCATGAAGATGAATTCAAAGGCTTTGCTTAAGAGGGAGAGTAATCATCAAAGATTCATATTTTTTCAATCATTTATGGCTTAATAAAGCAATTAAATATTATTTATAATTAATATTTTATTGATGAATTCTAAAATAAAAATATTAAAAAAAGAGAAAATATCAACTTTCTCTTTTTGGTTTAATTTGGTATAATTTTTATCTTTTTTCCAGATTCATTTGTAGCAGTAAAACCATTTCTCTTAGAGTCTTAGCAGCGACAGCTGTTGAAGCGCCACTTGGGTCAAGCATTGGTGCAAGTTCAACAAAATCAGCAGCAACCAGTTGGTTCAATTTTTGAAATTGATCAAATGCCCAAAGTAAATCCTTATACTGCATACCACCTGGTTCTGGGGTGCCAGTACCGGGAAATACCGAAGGATCTAACACGTCTAAATCAATGGTGATATAGACAGGAACATCTTTCAACTTTTCAACAACCTTATCTAAGCCTTCAAAATCAAATTTGCGCATTTTCACGTGTCCGCTAGCTGCCCAATCAAACTCAGGTTTTTCACCACTTCTGATACCAAACTGATAGATCTTGCCATCACCAACAAATTGATGAACGTGTCTCATGAAAGTTGCATGAGATAATGTTCTACCAAAAAACTTTTCTCTTAAATCGGTGTGAGCATCTAAATGAATGATGTGCAAATTAGGATATTTCTCATAAACTGCTTTAATAACAGGATAACTAACCAAATGTTCACCACCAACCATCATGGGTGTTTTTCCATCATTTAGTATTTGTTTGGTTGTATCATAGATGATTTCTAACGCATCATCAACAGCGCCAATCGGCAGATCCAAATCACCAATATCGGCAGTTTTAAATTCATTTAAATCTCTTTCACGATAGGGTGAGTACCATTCTACACCAATGGAATCAACACGAATTGCATTGCCTGCAAATCTTGTGCCTGGTCTAAAAGACGTCGTAGCATCCATTGGGACGCTAAAGATAACGACATCTGCTTCTTCATATGTACTTTTACAGCTTTGAAAAGATAAATCTACTTTATTCATCTGCATATAATTCACTCCACTTTTCCCAATATTCTTTATCGATTATTTTTATATATCCGCCTTCAGTATCACTTAAAATGACTGAACCGCTTCTTTGATAGAAATCTAGGTCATCTAAAATATCCTGACTGATAATTTCACCAGGAATTACAATTGGAATACCTGGTGGATAAATCATGACTGATTCAGCAGCAATCTCATCAACCGCTTGATTCAAAGGCACGTACTTCTTTGGTGCATGATAGGCTTCTCTAGGTCTTGTATACGCTTCAGGAAAACTATACTTAACTCTAGATTTGATGGGTGTTAAATTCATCGCCATATATTTATCTGATACAACCTTGAGTGCATCAACTAAAGCGTTCAAATCCTTTTGGGTAGTTCCTATGGATAAAACCGCGAGAATAATTTGTGTTTCAGCTAATTCTAATTGAATATGATGCTCGTCAAATAATTCTTTATAGACATCAAATCCAGTAATTCCCAATCCTGATACCTTAACAATAATTTTTGTCTCATCATAGTTAAATGCGTTTCGCGCTAAAAAATGCGTTTTTCCGATAGCTTCAAGTCCTGGAATGAGATTAATCCTATTTCTACTATCTTCAGCCATATGAATAATTTTAGGGATTTCACTTGGTCCTTCAAAATAGATTGTTTTTCTTGCAACATCAAGGCTAGCCATGAGTAGGCTACTTGGAGATGTGCTTTGAATCATATTAATCGTAGATCGTAATCGAATATGATCAACCATGGATCCTTGTGTAATCAAAATTGAGCTTTGAGTGAGTGATCCAACTGTTTTATGTAGAGAGCACGAACTCATATCGGCTCCTGATTCCATAGATCCGATAGGCAATAAATCCGAAAAAGGAAAATGTGATCCATGAGCTTCATCAACAATAACCATCATTTCATTCTCATGAGCAAACTCAACAATGCGCTTTAAATCGCCTGTAACACCAAAATATGTCGGGTTGATAACAAATACGGCTTTAGCGTCAGGATTGTCTAAAATGGCTTGTTTTACGTCTTCAAATGCCATGTTATTGGCAATGCCTAATTCATTATCTATATCGGGTTTGACAAAGATTGGAATAGCACCACTTAATATCAAGGCATTGATCGCTGATTTATGAACATTTCTAGGTAAAATGATTTTTTCTTTCGCACGACAAACAGACATAATCATCGATAAAATACCCATTGTCGTTCCACCAGTTAAGAAATACGCTTTTTCGGCACCAAAAGCATCAGCCATTAATTCGGCTGCTTCATTGATGACGCCTGTTGGACGATTCAAATTATCAAGTCCTCTTGGTGCATTAGCATCAAGCTTATACATCTGTTGACCAGTAAATTGCATCATATCGTTATGAACTTGTCCAAGTTTATGTCCTGGAACATCATGAGCGACAGTATTTGAATTGGCATATTCTAATAGTTTGGTGTAAAAAGGAGTGAGTCGATGATCTTTTTCCATGTATCATTCACCTTTCAAAATGCAAATCTATTTTAACACTTTTCATTATTAATTAATAATAATAAATGATATTTTTTTCAATATTTTACTGAATAGCATACTTCACACGCTTAATCAGTATTCATGATATAATAAAATAAATAAGCGAAAGGAGACTTTTTATGCAATTTAATATATTTTATGCATCTATCGCTTTAAATGTGGGTATAACCGTTGGTGCTTTAGCAATTTTACTCATTCTCTTTATTTTTGAAAGAAAATGGCTAAAACTGAAAGAATTATCGATGAGTAAATGGATCATAATCATCCTTTACCTCATTTCTTTTATACTTCTTATCGCATCAGCTGTCTTTATTTTATTCATATGGAATTTCGATTTAGCTACGCACATTCAAACAATCTTAGCAAATGCAAAACTGTTTTTAAATGAAAGTATTGGCCCATTAATCAATAGTGCGATTGTGATTTTCATATCGATGACAATTCTAAAAATCGCCAAAGTCACATTCACTCACATCAGTACCAAAGATGGTCCATTAAAAAAGCGTAAACAAACACTCACTAAAGTTATTAATAGTATCATCAAATATGTCGTTACTATCATAGCTATTCTCGTAGTTTTATCATTATGGGGCATCAATGTTGCTCCAGCTCTTGCAGGTTTAGGTATTTTAGGACTTGTCATTGGTCTTGGCGCTCAGAAATTCATTAATGATTTAATCAGTGGTTTCTTTATTGTCTTCGAACATCATTTTGATGTCGGCGATAAAATTGAAGTTCAAGGATTCAAAGGCGAAGTTACCGATATTGGACTTAAGACGACTAAAATCAGAAATTGGAAAGGCGATACAAAAATCGTATCCAATGGTGAGATTTCTACATTGATTAACTTTTCTAGAAATTTCTCTGTTGCTGTTGCAGAATTCAGTATTGCATATCGTGAAGATGTTCAAACCACTATTGATCTTCTTACAGCAGAACTTCCAAAGATTAGACCTTTATTTCCTGTGATTATCGATGACCCACAAGTATTAGGTGTCATAGAATTAGCTAATAGTGGTGTCAATATGCGTGTCATCTGCAAAACAGAAAGTGAACAACACTATATCATCGAAAGAGAATTAAGAAAACGAATTAAGCAGATTCTAGATGAAAATGGCATTGAGATTCCGTTCCCACAAGTTGTTGTGCATTATCCAAAAGAAGAATAAAAATAAAAACGATATCAGCTCGATATCGTTTTTTTCTTGGGTGAGCAATCATCATTACACCCTTTAGCATAGGCACAATTTGCACAAATGCTTTCATCTTTCTTTTTGATCATCCGATAGACAATCAAGAAAACGATGGTGACAACGATTACTAAGATCACTATATCTGCAAAGTTCATAAGATCACCTCAATTAAATGTCCGATTTGATAAACAAGAACTGCTAGAACCCAAGCGATACCTGTTTGGAATATGACTGCTTGCCACATACGTTTGGTAGACCCCAGTTCCTTATTCATTGCACCAATTGATCCAAAACATGGTGCACTAAATAGATTGAAAACCATAAATGCGTATGCTGATGCCGGTGTGAAGAATGAAAAGACAGAACTTCCAAAGATGAGCATGCCTTCAGATGTTGTTTCTGAATGACCCGCTATGATTGCCATAGAGGCAATAATCTGTTCTTTGGCAACTAGCCCTTGGATAGCTGATACAGCTGCACCCCAACTATATGTTCCCAACATTGGATAAAAAATCCAACCCAATACTTTCCCTATTGATGCTAAGATGCTTTGATTTGGATCAATACCATATTGTAGTGTCCAAGAAAAACTAATTAAAAACCAAACAATAATTGAGGCAAGTAGAATGATGGATCCAGCTTGTTGGATGAATGCCTTGACTTTCTCAAATACATCAAACAATATAAACTTGATATTAGGAATTTTATAATCTGGTAACTCTAAAATAAAACTGGAATGTTTCCCTTTAAACCAAAACTTTTTCATGATAAATGCTGATAAGAAGATTACACCAATAGCGAAGAAATACAAAGATGCGCTAACCAATCCAGAATTGTTTTTGAAGAAATAACCTGCGAACAGTGTAATAATTGGTAATTTAGCACTGCATGGAATAAACGGCGTCAACATGATGGTCATTCTTTTTTCTGTCTCATCATTGATGGTTCTTGCTGACATAATAGCGGGTATGCTACAACCACTACCAATAATAAAGGGAATCAGTGATTTACCAGACAGTCCAACTTTTTGAAATATCCGATCCAAAAAGAATGCAATTCTTGCCATATAACCGGTTGTTTCCAAAAGAGAGATCAATAAGAACAAGATTGCTAATTGCGGCAAGAAATTCAAAATAGCTCCAACGCCAGCAATCATCCCATCAACAACAAGACTTACTGACCAGGGTGAAGCTCCAAAATCGACCAACATTGATCTTGTCCAATCACTAAAACTAGACATGTACTTTCCAACCAACTGAGCAGTAAAGGCACCAATAGGTCCAGCTGCTAAATAATAGATACCAAACATAATGATCATGAAAATCGGTATTGCAAAAACCCGATGCAATAAGATATTATCCAATCGATCGGTCCATGTCATTTGATCTCGATTTGCAGTTACTGCTTCATCCCTTATATTTTCAATATAACGATATCGCTCATCAGCAATAACTTGCTCCATATCACGCAAATAATCTTTTGCTAATCCATCAACTATTTTTTTTGTTTCATCTGTGTGAAAACCAACAAATACAGGATCCTCTTCAATCAATTTCACAGCTAAAAACTGAGGATGTTTTGTATGGGTCAATAGTTTAATCGATTCGATGGCATCTTCTAATTCATGATCATAAATGTGATGATAGAGGTTCTTCCTATAATCACCCATTTTAATGTATTGAATAAGGTTGAAAACATTGGTTTTCTTTAACGCTGAAATAGAAAGAATTGTTGTATCCAATCTTTCTTCTAAGGTCTTCAAATCGATATGAATCCCTCTTTTATCAGCAATATCTTTCATATTTAAAGCGATAATCATTGGAATGCCTAATTCCAATAATTGAGTGGTTAAATACAAACTTCTTTCCATTGAAGTTGAATCGACAATATTCAGTATCAAATCTATCTGTTCTTCAAAAAGGAATTTTCTTGAAATTTCTTCTTCTACGCTATAAGGACTCAGCGAATAAACACCTGGAAGATCTACAATTTCAAAATCAGTGCCACGAATGACACCTAATTTTTTTTCTATGGTTACACCTGGCCAGTTACCAACCTTTTGATTGGTTCCAGTTAAGAGATTGAAAAGTGTTGTTTTACCTGAATTTTGATTGCCTATTAATGCTACTCTCATGAAATCACCTCGACTTCAATCAAGGACATATCGAATTTACGGAGACATAGCTCATATCCTCTCAGTTCGATGTCTATTGGATCTCCAAG
>CAZPLF010000027.1:6530-22953 GCA_964587475.1 uncultured Mariniplasma sp. | reverse complement strand
GTGACATTCATCATCTTTTTATTAGCTATGATCATTATATTTCCAATATCCATTTTCGATTCAATGATTCCTGAGGCTATGACCTTTATGAGAAGATTGGTTGGGTGGATGAGTTTATCTGCAACAGCTACCTTGCTCATACTTCCTATTTCGGTCTTTGATGTGGAATTAATTCGTATTTTTTCATCCATTGAAATGTATACAAACTGGTACGTTGTCTTTGTTATCATATTCGCAGTTTTCTCTGATACTCTATTTGCTTTTATAGGATATCGATTTACCAAAACATTAAGAAGATTATTTGCTAGAAAAGCTAAAAAAAGCGATATTCAAAAATCTAATGAGAAACTTCAAAAATATGGTAATCTTGGTATGTTTTTCTTCTCGTGCACACCTTTACCATTTACACTTGCAATCTATACGGCTGGGGCTGTTCGACTTCAGAGAAACTGGTTTTTAATTGCTGTAGCATCCGGAAGGCTCGTGAAATATTCGGCAATAGCATTATTTCTGCGCTTGTTTGGGATCAATCTCATCGAACTTGGACAAAATCTATTTACAGCAATATTTGGCTAATATGGGACCTGCGGTCCTTTTTTTTTGCTTATTTTCATATGGAAAACTTGATGTTTCCATATCGCTGATATATAATAGGCTTGAAAGTAGTGTGATGTAAATGGCAAGCATAATAGAAGTCGCTAAGAAAGCTGGCGTCGGAATTGCAACCGTATCAAGAGTAATTAATAACTCGGGTTATGTAAAAAAAGAGACGAGAGAAAAAATAGAAGCTGTGATCAAAGAAGTTGGATATGTACCTAACGAAATTGCTCGTAGTATGACATTGCAGAAAAATAATATTGTAGCGTTTATTCTTCCCAATAGTACACATCTATTTTTTGGTGAATTGCTATATCATGTTGAGGAAGAACTCTTTGATTATGGTTATAAGTTGATGATATGCAATTCCAGTATGAAAAAAGAAAAAGAAATTGCATATATCAATTTACTTAAGAAGAATAGAGTTGATGCCATCATTCTACTTACCAATAATGATGTCGAGGAGTACTTAGATAAAAAACTACCAATTATTTCATTTGATAGAACCTTTCAAGGCGTCGCATACGTCACATCAGATAATGCAACAGGTGGGAAGCTTGCTGCACAGCATTTAATTAAAAAAGGATGCAAGCGTATGATGTATATAGGTGACGATGCACAAGGAACTCATACCACTGTGACTACCGAAGTGACCAAGCGTAGAATTGCGTTTTTTAATGAGTTAAAAAAACATGGATTTAAAGATAGTATCAATATCGAATACCCTTTAGGAAACTATATTTACATACCGGATTATATCCACGAAATCATTCAATCTCATCCAGAAGTTGATGGTATATTTTGTGTCAGTGATTCAGTAGCAGCAGAAGTCATCAAAAATCTAGAAAAACATGGTAGAAAAGTACCAGAAGATGTTAGAGTTATTGGATTTGATGGAGGAAGAAGTTTCATCAATTTGGGTAAAAGAATAACATCAATAGGACAATCACCAAAATTAATTGCTCAAGCCATGAGAGAGATCATTCAAGGCTTCTATAACAAAAAAACAGTTAAAAATATTGTGGTACCGGTTTACTTTGAAGAGGGAGACACAGCTTAATCTGTTTTTCACGAAAAAAGTCTAAACCTTGTTGACAGCGCTTACAAGTAATGATATAATCAAAATAACAACAAGTGGAAAGGTTTTCACAAATCTCTTCTTTCTCCTATAGCTATGATTTATTTTTCGCCTATATCTATATGAAAACCTTTCCATCACAAATTATCGAGGTGGATTTATGCAAGAAACCAAAAAGAATCTTGGTAAATATGTTAAAACAATAATCAAATATTTAGTGCTTACAATCATATCCTTAATCATTGTAATCACTCTACCAGTGATTTTTGTTGTTCAAAAAATAGGTCGATTAATGAATAAGAGTTTCATGACATTCAAAAACTATAAAAGGACAAATTTTGTTCTTGATTTTGTTGTTTATGAATGGCTTGGACCGTTCGAAAAGGCTCAAAATCATCGAGTTTTTGTCTATTTTCTCTTTCCGTCATTGGGTGCGTTTCTTTTATTTGTTATCACACCTTTTGTGCAAGGCGTATACCTTTCATTTACGGATTGGGATGGTCTCAATACGGGTAGAGAAAGCTTTGTTGGTCTAGATAATTATAGAGTCATCTTTTCGGAAACAAGATTTTTATTCTCGTTTTGGCGGACAATAGTTTATTCAATATTAAATATACTGGTTATTAATGTTGTTGCATTTGCAATGGCGTTATTGGTTACTCAAAATTTAAAAGGTAAGAATGTTTATCGTGCTGGATTCTTCATGCCCAATCTTATTGGTGGTTTGGTCCTTGGATATATTTGGCAATTTATTTATAATAAAGCAATTACATCGCTTGGAGGAGTATTTGCAACCAGCATTTTGATTGGTGGACAATCAGCTCTTTATGGGTTACTGATCGTTGTAACATGGCAATATGCAGGATATATCATGATGATTTATATCGCAGCTATCCAGAATATTCCACAAGATTTGGTTGAGGCAGCAACAATTGATGGTGCTAATGCTTTACAGAGATTGAAAACAATTACCTTTCCACTTGTTGCTCAAGCATTTACTGTTGCGATGTTCTTAACTTTGGTTACATCATTTAAGCAGTTCGATACTGTTGTGAGTTTGACACAGGGCGGACCTTCTTTGGTACTTCCAGAATGGTTTGGTAGTCTATTGGGATTAGAAAATTTACCGGTGGTACAATCAACCAATTTGGTGGCTATTAATATTTATAATACGGCATTTAGTAGTTATGAACTAGGTATAGGACAATCGAAGGCAATTGTGTTCTTTGCGTTTTTACTAATCATATCTCTAATTCAAGTTTATTTTAACAAGAAGAAGGAGGTTGAACTATAATGCAAAAACGTCGTTTTGGTCTTATACTTCTAGAATTATTTGCAATTTTATTATTAGCATTATTTCTCTTTCCATTTTTGATGGTTGTCATGAATGCTGCTAAACCTCAAGCTGAAATCATTTTAACCCCACTTTCTTTACCACAAAACTGGATCAATCTTTGGCATAATATCATTGAAATTTTAACGAGAAGAAATATCGATTATTTCAAATCTTTCTTTAATTCAGTTGTCATTACAACGTCAAGCTTATTGGCTATCGGTGTTTTCAGTGCAATGGCTGCATGGGTTCTAGTAAGAACAAAAACTAAGTATTCATTTTGGATCTTTATGTTGTTTTTAGCAGGTATGGTTATTCCATTCCAGGTTGTTATGTTACCTCTTGTTAGATTATTACAGTTATTATACAATGCAACTGGTATTCCATTCAAAGATACCTATTATGGGGTTGTTCTTGCCTACATTGGATTTGGAGCACCATTAAGTATTTTTCTATTTCATGGATTCATTAAATCCATTCCAACAGATATTGAAGAAGCAGCAATCATTGATGGTTGTACTAAAGCTCAAGTATTTTTCAAAATCGTACTTCCAATCTTAAAGCCAATTTTTGTAACATTACTTGTTCTTAATGGTATGTGGATTTGGAATGACTATCTATTGCCAGTGCTCGTCATTGGTCTTGGAGGCTCCACAAAGACATTGCCACTTGCTGTTGCAAATCTTGCAGGATTCTATGATAAGCAATGGGGACTCATTTTAACAAGTGTGCTCATGGCTGCACTTCCAGTTTTGATTTTATTCTTCTTTGCTCAAAAGCATATTATTAAAGGTATGACTTCTGGAGCGATTAAATAATCATTAGTGAAGTATGACAACTACGAGGTAGATTATGAATAGATTCGAGTTATATAGTAGACATGAAAATTTCATATTGAAAAGAAATGGTAGAACATCTTTGGATGAACTTCATGAAGATGAAACAATCTTTTCATTAGCGAATGGTGTTTTAGGTACACGCGGGCATTTTACAGAAGGCTACGGTGTTGAAGATTATCCTCAAACGCTGGAAAATGGATTTTATAATACATATCCTTTTAAATATGAGGAAAACTATAAGCAATTTCCTCAAGAAGGTCAAACCATTGTGTTATTGCCTGATGCATCTTTGGTTAGGATAGAAACAGACGAAGAAATCATTGATTTGAAACACAGCGTTTTGCTTGAATTGGAAAGAACCTTCGATATGTTACAAGGAACTTCATCAAGAAAAGCACTTTATCGTACTGCTTTAGGTTATGAGTTCACCATTCATGAAGATAAGATGATCATAAGTGATCAACAAATCATCGTTGTCAAACTATCTATCGAAACGACTAATTATTCAGGAAATTTAAAACTTTCATCATATCTTCGAATGCCATTGACAAAGACAGTTGAAGTCAGTGATCCTAGACTTCCTCAATCAAGAAAACATCTTGATTTCATAGATATTGAAACAAGAGAAAGTTGTGCGATTTTAAGAGCTAAAACAACGAAAACTCAACTATTTGTCCAATCTGCGATGACACATGATCTACCATTTGATTATCATCAGGAAGATCAAACTGCTATTGGAGTTTATCAAACATTTATTACTAATGGTAAACCATTAGAATTTACAAAATATCAAATTTATGCAACTACTCTGACGGATCTAGATTTAAGTCGTGCCATTAACAGCATGTTAGATACGCTTTCTCCATTTGATGATTATCTTGAAATTGAGAAAGACAAAAGAAGTCAATTTTGGGAAAATTGCTATCTAGAAATGTCTGATAAGGATTTAGAAAAAGCTTTGCTTTATAATACATATCAGCTCAATAATAGTGCTGGAATCAATCGGAAGATGCATATTGCAGCTAAAGGTATAAGTGGCGAAGGCTATGAAGGGCATTATTTCTGGGATACTGAAGCATACATGCTTCCTTATTTCATACTGACACAACCTAAGAAAGCAAAAGAACTTTTACTTTATCGATATGACACATTAAATGCTTCTAGACTGGAAGCTAAAAATCTAGGAGTCAATCGTGGTGCAAAAATAGCATGGCGAACGATTAATGGGAATGAATCCTCACCTTACTATCCAGCAGGCAGTGCACAAATTCATATTAATAGTGATATTGCTTTGGCAATCATAAACTATTATCATGCAACATTAGATGACGATTTCATGATTAATTATGGCGTTGAATTATTATTAGAAACTGCGGTATTTCTTTTGGATTATGGGCATTTTAAGGAAGGTAAATTTCATTTAGATGCAGTTACTGGTCCCGATGAGTATACAGCTGTTATCAATGACAATTACTATACCAATTCGATGGCCAAGATGCACTTTGAATTTACCCATGATTATGTGAAAAATCATCAAAAAAAGCTTCAAAATCTTCTCAATAGACTAAAAATTGATCATCTAACGCTTGAAGATTTGAGGTTAGCTGCTCAAGGGATGACCTTGCTAATTGATGAGGATAAAAAGATCATTAAACAAGATGCATCTTTCATGGAAAAGAGTGAATTGGATATTGACTCAATACCTAAAAATTTATTTCCATTATTACTAAATTTTCACCCATTATTTATTTACAGACATCAGGTGTTAAAACAAGCAGATGCTGTTCTATCAATGGTTATTCTTGGAGAAAGCAATTCTGAAATCTATCACAATACTTTTGACTACTATTTAAAAAGAACGACACATGATTCAAGTTTGTCCAAATGCATTTATGGTATAGCTGCTTATCATTTGGGTCATGATGAACTTGCTTATCGATATTTTAAGCAGGTTGCATTGTTAGACTTAGAAAATTATCAAAAACACACTCAACATGGGCTTCATGCTGCAAATCTTGGTGGAAGTTACATGATGTTAACTTATGGGTTATTTGGTATCAGAATGAATGAAATTTTATCAATCAGCCCGGCTTTTCAACATCAGATTGAGAAAGTTGAACTTGTTATTTATTATCAAGGAGTTAAGATTCAGATGAAACTTGAAAATCAAATTTTACACCTCGTTACCGATTCGCCGATCAAACTCAAGGTTTATGACGAAATCATCACGGTTGACAAGGCATTTCAAATTGGAGTCAAAGAATTGACTATATAGGGAAATTCAATTTTTTACAAATAAGGAGGAGAAAAAATTGAAAAAATTAGTATTATTATTAGCTGTTGGTATAGTAGCTTTATCTTTAGCTGCATGTACACCAAAAACAGAAGCATTAGTTATTTTCCAAAATAAAGTGGAAATTGATGAAGTGCTAAACACTTATGCACAGGCTTGGTCAGAAGAAACTGGTATTCCAGTAGAAGTTAAAACTTGCGGTGGGGATACTTGCGCCTATGGCACACAAATTCTAGCTGAATTCCAAGCAGATAAACAACCTGATATCTTCGTTATTGAAGGTATGGGCGGATACAATGTCTATCAAGACAAGATTTTAGATTTAACAGGCGAAGCATGGGCTGCAGATACTGACCTAGAATTCAAGGTTGGTGGAGTTACTTATGGTTTCCCAGTTGCTGTTGAAGGTTGGGGTATGGCATATAATGAAGATCTTCTACTTGAAGTTGGATTCACTCTAGCTGAAATTGATGCTCTTAAGGATGTCTCTCAAGCAGAATATGCAGCAGCTTTCCAAAGAGTTCAAGACTTCTATGACACTCATGCAGCATATGCAGATTATGCAGTCGTTTCTATGGCAGCTGGTCCTGGTATGGAATGGGTTACTGGTCTTCATAACTTCAATGGTTATCTATCAGCAGGTCTTGCTTATTCAGATTCATCAGTTATTGATGATTTAAATGCAGGTATCGTTAATACAGATCGTCTTAACCAATATGTTGGTTGGGTAGATGTATTATTTGAATATGCAGATCAAACAATTCTAACTACTGGTGGATATGACGAACAAGTTGGTAAATTTGCAAGTGGCGAAGCAGCTTTCTTACATCAAGGAAACTGGACTGACAGCTCTTATGCTGATTCAGACTTCAACATGGGATATTTACCACATGCTACAATGACTACTGGCAATGATTCAATCTTTATTGGAGCACCTTCATATTATGTTGTTAACAAAGATACTAAGATGGCTGACGAAGCTAAGCAATTCTTAAATGACTTAGCATCAACTCCAGAAGGTCATGATTACATGGTTAATCAAGCACACATGGTTCCTGCTTTTAATAGCGTAACTTTAGTTCCTTCTACTCCACTTAGTGCAGCAGTTATGGAATGGAATCAAGCAGGTAAAGCATATGCTTGGTGGCAAAATGACATGCCAAGTGGATTTGGTATGGAAGTTTTAGGACCTATCTATTCTTTATACGCAGCTGGAAGTATTACAAGAGCTGAATTTATTGCACAGATTACTCAAGAAATTAACGATTTAGCTTAAACCATTATTCAAAAAAGTTTAACATTGAGGGTGTATTTTTATACCCTCTTTTGTTTGAACTTGATTGAAGAAATCAAAATTAAGTTATAATAAAGGTAACGATTTTTTTGTATGCCATCTATGTAGATAACAAATATGAATAAAGGAACATGGAGCGTTATGATATGAAAAAAGTGATAGCTATGGGAGAACTGCTTATTGATTTTATACCTAAACAGAAAGGTGTACCATTAGCAGAAGTTTATGAATTTACAAAAATGCCGGGTGGCGCACCAGCAAATGTTGCAGCAACTGTTGCTAAACTTGGTGGGTTGAGTGGTTTTATTGGACAAGTAGGCCAAGATGCATTTGGTGATTTTCTCATTGACACACTAAAAAAAGTCAATGTGGATACGTCATATCTGTACCAAACAGATCAAGCGAAAACGGCATTGGCATTTGTTTCATTGAAACTTGATGGACAACGGGATTTTATTTTTTACCGGGAACCAAGTGCTGATCAACTTTTTCAGTCATCTCAAATCAATCCAATTGCTTTGGATCAGGTTATTCTTCATTTTTGTTCGGTTAGCTTATCGGATTACCCAATTAAGCAAGCTCACCTGGAAGCTATTCGGATTGTAAAAGCTCAAAATGGGTTCATTAGTTTTGATCCCAATATTAGACTCTCTTTATTTAAGGATCATCAAGCATATCGTCAAGTGATTCTTGAGTTTTTACCATATGCAAATTTACTAAAGATAGCTGATGATGAACTCGAATTTATTACAGGAATCAAAGATATACATCAAGCGATTCAATCATTATTTATAGGCGATATTGAATTAATCATTTTAACCAAGGGATCACAAGGTGTTGAACTGTTTACTAAATCAACACACTTAGTAGTTCCTGGTATCAAGGTACATGCTATTGATACAACAGGTGCTGGTGATGCATTGATTGGAGCTTTTCTTTATCAATTATCCAAAGCAGAATTAACATATGCTATTCAAGATGCTAAGCTCATCGAATACTTAAAATTTGCTAATGCAGCTGCAGCACTGACGACTACTAAATTTGGTGCGATAAGTGCATTACCTACCCTTTCAGAAATTACTGATTTTCTTGAATCTAAAACCGTTAAGTGATCAAATTTGTTTGCATATATCAAATAACGAATACGTCATATGGCATTAAGGAACTCACATATAAATGTTAGCTCCTTTTTTTATGTTTGCCGTGCAAGAACTAAATTATGCTATAATCAATGTGGTGATTTTGTGAGAATCAAAATGAATTCTAGAAATTATATCGAACTTGATTTATTGGATAATGTGCAAAGAGATCTTGTCTTAATTTTACCTGGTGGCGGTTATACAGTCACATCACCTAGAGAAAGCAAACCGGTTGCTCAGGTATTTCATAATGCGGGATTTCATACTGCAATTTATTACTATCGGGAGACATTATTAATGTATCCTCAAGTTAAAGAAGAAGGTTATGAGGCTCTCAAGTCACTTCAAAAAAATAAAATGGTTAAACGCATTTTTCTCATTGGATTTTCTGCAGGAGGCCATTTAGCAGCGATGCTTATGACGAGTTATTATCAATTTGTTCAAGGAACCATCTTGGCATATCCAGTCATTTCAACCCATCCGCTTTACAAATATAAAGAGCTCGAAAATAAATTGTTAGGCAATCAACAGACACCAGAGAAAATCAAAGAAATTTCAATGGAACAACAAGTACATGAACGTGTTAGCCCTGTCTTTATTATGCATACGCTTGATGACGCTACAGTACCAGTTGAAAATTCGCTTTTCTTAATTGATGCACTGAAGAAAAATCACGTTCTTGTTGAATCTCACTTATATCCAACAGGCAGACATGGCGTATCTATTGCGACTCGAGAGGTAACATTTTCTGATATGGATCCATTGGTTTATGTAGAGAAATATAGTTATCTTTCAAACTGGATCAATTTAGCTATTCAATTTTTGGAAAGGATATAAAAATGAACCACATTTTATTAAGCAGAGGCATTTTAGCCTCGCCAAAAATGATTCCTTATTTCAAACCTTATATCCATAAAAATGATAAGGTTTTAATTGTTGCCTTATCTCATTTTTCTAAACATATAGATAATGAAGATACTTATAATCAGTATTACGGCAAAGGTGGGGAGTACTATCAAAAAATGATAGATAGCTTTTTTCCTTATGGCATTAAAGAATCACAAATAGAATGGATTCATTATTTTAAAGATAATCAAAAAACAGCTATTCAAAAAATAAAAAATGCTGATATCATCTATTTACCAGGAGGATCTCCGGATTTATTCATGTTAAGAATTGAAGCTTTTGGTATCAAAGATATTCTAGAAGACCATCAAGGTTTAATGATTGGTTCATCCGCTGGAGCAATGATTCAAATGGCGTCCTATCATATATCGCCTGATTTCGATTATCCCGCATTCAGATATGAAAAAGGCTTAGATTTATTAAAAGGTTTTTCAATTGAAGTCCATTATCGAAGAAGAAAAAAGCAAAAAGCAGCATTGAGAAAAGTCAATCGTGCTTTTCATCATGAAATTTATGCAATTCCCGATATGGGTGCTTTAATTGTTACAAGTGAAGGAATCAAATGTGTATTTCCGGCTGAAAAAATTTATAACAAGAAAGGCGTTGTAAAAACCTTGTGAGAAAATTTATAATAATGTATGCAATTTTCAGTTTCATCATGTTGGCTTTTGTCTATTTTATAACTTTGATTCAAGAATCCAATGCTCGGTCGCTTGATCTTTTTTATGAACTTTCTGAGGAAGCTCTAGCTACAAATGATTTAGATGAATTTGTCAGATACCAATCTGTTGCATATCAAAACAAGCATGTTATATTTACGGATGCTTATGATTTCCATATTTATCAAGTCATTGCTCAAATTGATGGCGAGTATAAAAACCAGTTTTCTGTATTTGTCATACCAAAACAAAATGTTAATTACGCAGAGGTTTTGAATGACACCAGTGATCAAACTGGAATTTCACTCATCAATCATGATACGAGTGAGGTGATTTATCAGACTTCAAGCGATGATGATTATACTGAGTATGCCGTGAGTTATGGCATTAAGAAGATAGGGTTTTATTACTATGCTATCGTATTAGATGAGAATTATTCAATAGATTTATCCTTAGTAGATTATGACGGACAGGTGATATTGTCTGAGAACATCATATTCACACATATCGTCTATGATGAAAATAATCTTGGAAACTTGATTCCGGGTTTCACAAATCAAGAAATAGAAGTTATGCTCGATTTGCCAACATACATTCAACCTGCTTTACTTAAAAATATTGCTATGTTTTTAGTGGCTGATATTCTTGTTGGTGGTATTATTCATTTCATTTTAAAAAGAAAGATTCTTTAACAGGTGAATTATATGAAACACTATCGCACAAAAAAAGACGCTTCGCAGTGGTTAGAAGAAACCAAAATTGAAGTTAAATCAACAGCTCCTTTCGAAACAATCATCATTAATCCATTAGAACTGGGACAAACAATCATCGGATTTGGTGGTGCTTTTACGGAAGCTTCAGCTTATAATCTATCAAGAATCGATACCAGCAAAAGAAAAAAAGCAATTGAAGCTTATTTTGATCCAATCAAAGGATTAGGTTATACCATTGGTCGAGTATCCATCCATGGTTGTGATTTTTCATTGGGAAGTTATCTGTACATAAAAGACTATGATGATTCTTTGGAATCATTTGATATTTCAAGAGATCAAATCATCATCGATTTAATCAAAGATGCTGAAAAAATAGCTCAACAACCAATCAAAATACTTGGATCACCTTGGACTCCTCCATTTTGGATGAAAGACAATCAATCTCCGATTCGTGGTGGAAAATTGATGCCACAGTATTATCAAACATGGGCTGATTATTTCGTAAAATTCATCAACGCCTATCAGACAAAGGGTGTTGATATATTTGCAGTATCCGTACAAAATGAACCTGCTGCTGTTCAAAGATGGGATTCATGCATCTATACTGGAGAAGATGAATGTGCTTTTGTTAAAGTATTGGGACCGACATTGAACCAAGCCGGTTTAGGTGATAAGCATATTTTGATATGGGATCACAATCGAGATATCATGGTTGAACGAGCTCAAGCGGTACTCAATGACCCTGAAGCATATCAATATGTTTGGGGGACAGCATTTCACTGGTATGAAAATGAGCAATTTTTAAATGTTAAGAAGCTTCATGACCTATATCCTGAAAAGCATTTATTGTTTACTGAAGGATGTCAAGAAAATGGACCTCATTTTGGTGAATATCAGGTAGGTGAAAGATATGGAAGAAATATCATCAATGATCTTAAAAATTATACTGAAGGATATATCGATTGGAATTTATTTTTAGATGAGACCGGTGGACCCAATCATGTCAATAATCTATGCTCCTCACCCATCATGATAAAGATATTTCATGAAGAACTAATCTATATGCCTGCATATTACTATATTGGGCATTTCTCTAAATTTATTCGCCCGGGAGCTATTCAGATGTCATCAAAAGGAACAGATAAATTGCTCTATGTTTCATTTATCAATCCAAATAAAGAACAGGTGATAGTCATTCAAAATGAAAATGAACAAGACTATAATATATTAATCAAAAGACTGAAAAATGAAATTAAAATCACTGTGGATGCTCACAGCATTTCAACAATCATCATTTAAAAACCATTTTATAGGCTGGACCGTGAATAGCTCATGGTCCTTTTTTTTATTTTTTTATGAAAGCCCTTTACTTTTTTTAAATTGGGACTTATAATAAAAATAGGAAACCGATTTCCAAGAGGTAAAATATGTCAACAAAAAAAACAATTTCAATCAAAAAAAATGACGGATATTATTTTCCATTGTTTAATCTGCACGGTATAAGATCTTCAATATCTCCTTTTTTTGGTGGTGATTTAAAGGTTGATTATCATCACTATGCACTTGAACCTACTTCAGAAGTTGACATGTATCATAATATCTCATCACGAAATGTCATATTTAACGTTGATAACAAATTTTATTTTTTAAATGGTCAAACCAATTTGCAGCAACGTGATGAAATCATCTATGAAACTGACTTACTCTATCAAAAAGTTACCAGATCAAATAAAAAGTTTAGTATTGAAACTACATCTTATGTACCTTTGGATGATCAGGTGGAAGTACACAAAATCGTCTTTAAAAATATCTGTCAAAAAGATTTATCCTTACAGGTTACTACAGCCATACCTATTTACGCCAGAAGTGCAGACAATTTAAGAGATCATCGCCAAGTGACTTCACTCTTAAACCAAATTGATGTTGTAGATAAAGGAATTTTGGTTAAACCCACATTATCTTTCGATGAAAGAGGACATACAGTAAACTCAACTCTTTATGGCGTTTTTGCAGATTCAGCGGACCTGAACATTTTAGGGTATATTTGTACATTGGACAGCTTCATTGATGGTGGATCATTACATTTTCCAAAAGGACTGAAGAAGATTAATAATGTTGGATATCATGCTGAAGGATACGAAGCTATGGGTGGTATTCAATTTGAAAAAATAATCTTAGCACCGAATCATTTATTGACTATTTATCTTTCAATAGGCATTCATGAGAATAAAGAGCAATCTATCAAAGAAAATCTTAAGTATTTGAATGAAAATACATTCAATCAAGGTCTCCAGAAATCACATGAGTTTTTCAAAAAATATGTTGATGGTTTAGAATTTGGTATTGTAAATCAAGAAACAAGTGAACACTTATCTTGGGTTGTTCTTCAACCTTTGTTGCGTAGATTTTTTGGGAACTCTTATCTTCCCCACCATGACTATGGTCATGGTGGCAGAGGATGGAGAGATTTATGGCAGGATTTATTAGCACTTATCATGATGAATGATGACAGTGTTTATGAACTTCTATACAGCAATTTTCAAGGTGTTCGCATCGATGGATCAAATGCAACCATCATTGGTGATCAATCGGGTGAATTTAAAGCAGATAGAAATTTAATTACTCGAGTTTGGTCTGATCATGGTGCTTGGCCCTTATTAACGACAAAAATGTATATCGATGAAACTGGCGACTTAGAATTTTTGCTGAAAAATCAGTTATATTTTAATGATCAATTTACTCATTATACGAAGAAAACTAAGAATAAACCAATCCAAAATAAAGTTTTGAATCAAGATAATGAACTTTATTCAGGAACAATTCTTGAGCATTTATTACTTCAAAACCTCGTAGGTCATCATAATATTGGAAATCACGGATTTGTAAAACTTGAAGATGCTGATTGGAATGACGGTTTGGATATGGCACATCATCTAGGTGAAACCATCGCTTTCACGCATATGTATGCTAGAAATCTGAGCGAACTTGCTGACCTGATCAGATTGTTGCCAACAAGAAATATCGTTTTATTTGAAGAATTATTAATGTTGCTTAATCAGGATGTCCACATTCAGGATTATTTTGATCTAGTAGCAGACTTTAAAGGTAATAAGATATGGATTGATCAATTTGATTTAGCTAACAAGTTAGATGAACTTGCAAAAGTGCGTATTTCCTTTTTACGTAAGCATGCATTTATCAATCATCAATATCAAAGCTATTATGATAATGAAGGAAACAATCCCGATGAGAACGGTACAATTTCACTGACAGGACAAGCAATTGCTCTTTTAAGTCAAACTCCCACTAAGAAACAAGCCAAAGAACTATCAAGAATCACCAAACAACTATTATTTGACAAAAAAATTGGTGGTTATCATCTAAATAGCAATTATCATCAAGTACTAACCAATATGGGAAGAGCTTATGGATTTGCTTATGGAAATAAAGAAAATGGTGCAGTATTCTCTCATATGGTCATTATGTACGCCTATGGATTATATCAATATAATTTGGTAAACCTAGGGCATGATGCGATGTTTACTTTACTCAAGCAAGCAAGAAATTTATCGAGTAAAGTACTTCTAGGAATTCCAGAATACTTTACCAATGATGGCATCGGTAAATATCCTTATCTGACAGGTTCAGCAAGTTGGATGCTGAGACTACTTAGAAGCGAGATTTTTGGTATTTCACTAAAAGTGGGTACTTTACATCTAATTCCTAAACTTAAAAAAGACGATTTTATTGATGGGAAAGCAATCATTAAGACTTATTTATTCAACCAACTTAGAACCATTACTTACCATAACCCAAAAAATTTAGATTATGGAAAATATCAAATTTCGAAAATAATGATGAATGATTTAATTGTTCAAAATGAATTTAGGCATCTTGATGGAAATTTAGAGGTATTTCTTGATGAAAAACTATGATATCTATGATTTTGATGGCAAAGGTTATAAAAAATTATTTAACCATCAAAATTGGCGAGTTTCTATTTTAAACTATATTGAAGAATTGGAACTTGACAAAATTTCATATGTCGAATCTCATCTGCATACAGATGAAGCATTTGTTCTACTTGAAGGATCTTGTACGATGTTTTTTGCTAAAATTGAAAATCAGCAAATTTTGGAATTATCAGCTTTAAAATTGGAAAAATATAAGGTCTATAATATCCACATAGGTACGTTTCATACACATACATTGTCAAAAGATGCCAAACTTCTCATCGTTGAAGAAGAAAGTACATGTGAATCCAACTCACCGAAGATTTCTTTAAATGTTGAGCAAAAATTATTGCTTAAGCAATTATATATGGAGAAAATCAATGAAGTATAAATTATTATGGGAAGATCTATTTAGTGTAGATGGTGCACCTAATCCAGAGTTTTGGACTATTGAAACAGGTGGTCATGGTTTTGGGAATGGTGAACAGCAATTTTACACGAATCAAGAAAAAAATGTTTTTGTTAAAGATGGACTTTTAAATATAGTTGCTCAAAAAGAGAAATATGAAAACAAAAATTATACGTCTGCAAAATTAACTACTGAGGGTAAAAAAAGCATTCAAAATGGACGTGTTGAAATTGTTGCTAAAGTACCCAGTGGAGCAGGCACTTGGCCAGCTATATGGCTTTTAGGTAATCAGTTCAGAAGCATCAGTTGGCCATCTTGTGGTGAAATTGATCTCATGGAACATGTAGGACACAATCCAAATGTTCTTCATTTCTCACTGCACTCAAAAACAAATTATTTTCACATCAAAAACCAACCAACAAAAGTTGTTAAACTTGAAAATTTTGTCAATCATTTTCACGAATTTGCCATGGATTGGAAAGAAGATGAGATTACATTTTATCTTGATGGAATTGAACAAGAGACTTTTACTAAACCTCATGATGCATCAGAAGAGCAATGGCCATTTAATCAAGGGTTTTATCTTATTTTGAATTTGGCATTAGGTGGAACATGGGGAGGCGAGATTGACGATTCGATCTTTCCAGTAACCTTTCAAATAAAGTCTGTAAAAATATATGAGAGAAGTGATTTAATTGGTTAAAAAAAGAACGATTTATGATATTGCTGCTGAATTAGAATTGGCACCAGGAACAATTTCGAAAGTTTTGAATCACACAGGAAATGTCAGTGATAAAACCAGAGAAAGAGTTCTAGCATATATCAAACAAGTTGGATATGTACCAACTTCAAGTGCACGTATGCTTAAATCAAAAAGAACCTATACAATCGGTGTAGTTTTCACTGAAGAATCAGATATCGGACTCGAACATTCCTTTTTCTCGAGTATTTTGCAATCTTTTAAGAGCTATGTTGAAAATGAGGGGTATGAATTATCTTTTATAGTTCGCAAATTAGGTAAAAATCACTTAACCTATTATGAATGGTGCATGAATAAACGTGTTGATGGTGTTTATATTGTTGTTGGTGATTTTAATGACCAAGGATTACATGAAATACTTGAAAGTGGAATCCCAGCAGTATCTACAGACATGTTTTTACCTGGACTACATACTGTTGTTAGTGATAATGACCAAGGAATCAAGATTAG
>CAZPLF010000027.1:0-6430 GCA_964587475.1 uncultured Mariniplasma sp. | reverse complement strand
TTTTACCTGGACTACATACTGTTGTTAGTGATAATGACCAAGGAATCAAGATTAGTATGGAATTTATACGTGATGTGCTTAAGAAAAAACACGTAGCAATGGTAGCGGGTCCGGTAACTTCTAAAGCATTTGTGGAAAGATTGATCTCTTTTCAAAAGTATATGTCAGAATTTAATTTTGAAACAACTGAAAGAGATATTGTACTATCTGAAAGTTTTGGATTTACTGGAGGATTTAATGCAGTTCACCAATTGATGAAACAGACGAATTCACGGCCTGAAGTCATTCTTGCAGCAAGTGATGACATCGCGTTGGGTGTAATCAAGGGTTTAACCAGTATGGGTATTAAAATACCAGAAGAAGTTCAAGTTATCGGTTTTGACGACATTGCATTTTCTAGACATTTCACACCATCATTGACTACAATCGCTCAAGATAGAAAGCTTCTCGGTGAGACTGCAGCAAAAATGTTGATCCACCTTATTGAATTTCCCGAAGATGAAATCGAAGAGATTATTACGCTACCTGTTCACTTAATAGAAAGAGAATCAACAAAAAGATAAAAATTCAAATAAAATGGTTGAAAACGGTATCATTTTGTGATATTATAATAATGTACCATTAGGAAACCGGTTTCCTTGGAGGAAATATATGAATGATTCAATTTTCAGCTATACAATTGATGACTATCAAAAACAAAAACCTTTTTCAAGCTTTTTAAGTGGTATTGCTGGAAAGATGGGAATTCCTCTATGGGCATTTTATGTGAATAGAGGACAATTGATAGCTTCATTTGGTATTAGAGACAAAAATAGCGCCGTCATGGAATTCTTCCCAGCAAATAATGCATACCATTATGTTTCAAGAATTGGATTTAGAACATTTATTAAAAGAGATGGTCAAGTTTATGAGTTTTTTAAGGAAAAGAATTTAAATCAACGCTTAATTGTTAGACAAGATCAAGTCGTCATTGAAGAAGATCAAAAAGATTTGGGTATCAAGGTCAGAGTAACTTATTTCACACTTCCCAATGAACCCATTGCAGGTCTAGTAAGAAAAGTTGAAATTGATAATTATAAAGGAAAATCAAGTATAGAAATCATTGATGGATTAGCTCAGATTATTCCATCAGGAATCGACTATAACACATATAAAGCAGTATCCAATCTGATGCAAAGTTGGATGGCTAGTATTCATGAAAAACAGTATATCTTTTACACACTTCGTGCTTCTACAGATGATGGAGCAGAAGTGAATGAGGTTCATGATGGAAATTTTTATTTGACGAAATCGATAAAAGAACCACTTCTTATCAGTGATTATAAATTAATTTTTGATGAGGATACGTCGCTAGAAACACCATATTTATTTGAAAAATATTCAATTGATGAACTCTCAAAGATTAGTCAAGTACATGTCAATCAAGTACCTTGTGCAATGAGTGGATTCAAGTTTGAGAATACAGAACAAGTATCATTTGTTAGTGTCATTGGCTATGTAAAAGACAAAAATATCTTAGATGAAATTTCTAAGCGATTAGATCTTCAGTATTTTGCAGATAAAGAAAATGAAAATATGCAAATACATGAGTCTTTGGTATCAGCCATTGAAACGAAGACCAATTATCCCATATTTGATGCATATTTAAAACAAAGCTACCTAGATAATGTCTTAAGAGGTGGAACACCAATGATGGTGAATACTTCAGATGGTGTTGTCGCTTATCATCTTTATTCGAGAAAACATGGAGATTTGGAAAGAGACTACAATTTCTTTAGCATCGATCCCACTTTCTATTCACAAGGTAATGGTAACTTTAGAGATGTTTTACAAAATAGACGGAATGATTTGTTATTCCAACCTGAAATTGGGAATTTTAATATTTACCAATTTTCATCACTTATCCAAGCTGATGGATATAACCCATTAAGCATTGGCGGAGTCACATTTAAATATCAAGGTAATGTTGATAAAGCACCAACACTGTTGCAAGATATTTTAAAAAATGAATTTACACCAGGTATGATAGCAACCAAGTTATTTCATCATGAACTTGATATAGAATCTACATTGAACGAGATATTGAAAAATAGCAAAGTTGTCGTTAAAGCAGCATTTGGAGAAGGATACTGGGAAGATCACTTCACATACCTTTATGATTTAATCGATTCATATTTATCCATTTTCCCAGATCAACTAGAAGACTTGATGTTTCATCTAAATGTTCCATTCTTTGTTTCCCCTGTTTATGTTCTGCCTAGAAATCAAAAATATGTACTACGCAAAGACGGACAAGTTAGACAATATGGAGCAATCAAACACTTTCATGATCAAAAAGATGGTTGGATGGAGAATCGCGATGGAATCATTACCATCAATCTTTTTGGGAAACTATTAACACTTGCATTGAATAAATTTGGGCATTTGGATCCATATGGCATTGGATTGTCATATGAAGGTAACAAACCGGGATGGAATGATGCCATGAACGGGGTTCCTGGACTATTTGGATCAGGTGTATCAGAGACGATAGAATTGAAAAAAATAGTTAATCTATTAGTCAAGATAGCAAAAGAACATCCCAATCAAAAGGTAACCTTATTAAAAACTACAGATCAACTCGCGCAACAATACAAAAACATTGATTATCATGAATCTTTTCAATCATGGGATGAGCGCATGAATTATCTTGAAGCATATCGGAAAGCATTGCTAGAAGAACAAGCCATCTCTGAGCATAATGTTCAATATTATGATGTAGTTCTAGAAATCATGGAAAAACAATTATCTGAAGCATTGAATAGAGCAAAATCACTCGATTCTATATATCCAACATATTTAACCTATGAAGTTGAGGATTTTGAACAGATATTCAATAAGTCGGAGCCTGTTATCGGTGAATATGGATTACCTGTTGTAAAGGTCACAAAATTTAAAGTTAAAACTTTGCCAAGTTTCTTGGAAGCTCCAGCAAGGTATTTAAAATCTTTAAGTTCATATACTGAGGCAAAAGAAATTTACGATGAAGTTAAACAAACTGAGTTATATGATAAAAAGCTTAAGTTTTATCAAACGAGCAAATCATTGGATGCTCTCAGTAATGAAGTAGGGCGCATTCGTGCATTTACACCAGGATGGTTAGAAAGAGAATCAAATTTCTTACATATGACCTACAAATATTTATTAGGTATGTTGAAATCCGGGTTGTATGAAGAATTTTTTGAAGAAATAAAAACAAATTACACATGTTTCATGGATCCCAAGGTTTATGGTAGATCGCCAATAGAAAATTCATCTTTCTTAGGTACCTCATCCAATCCTGATTCAAAAAAACATGGTCAAGGATTTGTATCAAGATTATCCGGATCAACAGCTGAATTATTATCGATGTGGCGTTATATGTTTTTCGGAGATCACCTATTCACACTAGACCAGGGACAACTCGTATTCGAACTCAAACCTAAACTCCCTAAGTCATTCTTTAAGGATGGCATTGTTGAAGTTAGATTATTTAATCACACAACAATTGTCTATCATCTAGTTGATGAAATCGATACTTATGATTCAAAAGCATATATCGAGAAAATAACACTACACAAAAAAGATGAAATTTGTGAAGTAGAAGGTAGTAAAGTACAAGGAAAGTGGACAAAAGACATCCGAAATGGTCAAGTCTTAAAAATAAATGTCTATATAAGAGGAGGAAAATAAATGAAAAAACGTATTATTGTATTTGCACTTGTAATGTTGTTTGGATTTTTTGTAGCTTCATGTGAAAAAACACCCGAAACTACAGCATTAACAAGTATTGTCATTAGTGGCGCGACTGATGAAACTTTAGCTTTTGAAGCTGATTTTAACATCTTAACTGGCGTTACAGCGTTAGGAAATGATGGTGTTGATTATACGGCGGAAATTACCTATGTAACGACATCAGTGATTTTAGATGGGGATATGCTTGATACCACGAAAACTGGTGCTCATGCTATTCGTTATGAAGTTGCAGTAGACCAAATTGTTGCTCAACATTGGCGCTACATAAATGTTAACCCACCACAAGCGGTAGAAGGCGAAATGCTTGTGAATCCAGACTTTTCTAATGGAACTGCTGGTTGGGATGATCCAAGTGTAGTTTATAACGCAGACGGTTCATCAATGACTATGTCTGTTGAAGATGGCGCACTAAAAGCTGAAGTAGTAGCTGGTGCAAATGTTTATACACCTAGATTTGGACAGATGAATGTACCATTTGAACAAGGTGTAACTTATCAAGTTAGCTTTGAAGCAAAATCAAGCGTTGAAAAGACAATCAATTTACAAGTTGGTGAATTGTTGTCAGGTGCACCATATTTTACAGATTTCAAACCTAATCAAGTAGAACATCGCACAATTACAACTGAATGGGCTACATATTCATATAAGTTCACCATGAATCTTGATAACCAACGTGGTGGTGTCTTATTTGAGTTAGGTGCTCTTGGTGGTGTTAAAGTTGATGCCACAGTATGGTTTGATAACATTACAATCGAAGAATCAACGCCAGACGTTGATACACTTGCTCCTGTCTTCACGGGTGTTTTGGAAACTGTAAATGTCTTAGTTGATGGATCTTATGATCCTGCTACTGGTGTTACTGCATATGACTTAACTGATGGCGATGTTACTGATCAAATCGTAATTACAATCGTTGATGGTGATGGTCTTGCTGTTTCTGCTGTTGATACAAGTGCAGAAGGTACATACGTTGTTACTTATACTGTTGAAGATTCACTTGGAAATTCAGATTTTGCAACTACAATAGTTAATGTCGTTGGTTTATTATTCAGCGATACTAATCTTGTGGCAAATCCAAGTTTTGAAGCTGCACTAGATGAAACAACTCCAGAATGGGGTTTATGGTTCCAAGATTGGGGTACTGCTCCAGTTGTAGTTCAAACTTTAGATACAGTTGCCGGCACATTAGCACTTGATATTACTGGTGGTGGAGATGCCGCATGGGCAGTTCAACTTTCCCAAAATGGTTATCTAACGCTAGAAACTGGTAAAACTTATCGTCTACAATTTACTGTTAGTGCTGAAGCTGCACGTTCATTAAGTGTTGCTATTGGATATGGCGATCCATGGGTTGAATTTGGACGTTCAAACGGTATTGCAATTACAACAGAAGAAGCAACCTATGAATATTTATTTACTGTTAATCAAGCAACTCATGATGTTAAACTTGTCTTTGAACTAGGTTCACAAGCTGGTTTTGCTGATGGTGTTGTCACATTCTATAATGTTGTATTAAATGAACTTGACGCTGAACCAATTATAATGAATGGTGATTTCAGTGATACAGGTTGGACATTATGGACTCAAAATTGGGGTGCTGCTCCAACTGTTACTCAAGGAATTGTTAATGGTCAATATGAAATGACAACTGATCTAGGTGGAGACGCTGGTTGGGCAATACAATTTAACCAAGCAGACATCGCTTTAGAAAATGGTAAGACATACACATTCTCATTTGATGCGATGGCTACAGTTGCTAGAGATTTAAATGCTACAATTTTTGTTCCTGGTGTTTACACTTCATATTTCAGACAAGATGGAATTATGCTAACAACTGAAATGGCTACATACAGTTATGAATTTACAGTTGCAGAAGCTGATTTTGATGCATTGTTGTTGAGTTTTGAAATGGGTGCTACTGCAGCCTTTGCAGCAGGTACAATTACACTTGACAATATTTCATTAAAAGAAAATGTTGCTGAAGCTGCAGAAATTATTGTAAATGGAACAGCTGATCAAGTTGTATATCATAACTTCTTCCAAGAAGGAAATGGATCAATGGCATACAGTACTGATGGTGCTATCTTTACAGTTGATACTCTAGGTGGTGCAGCTTATGTACCTCATTACTATTATCTAATTGATGAATTATTAGCAGGTGATTATACAGTTAAATTCACAATGAAATCAAGCGTTGCACGTGATTTTAGATTCAATATCATATTACCAGATGCAGGATATGCTTCACTTCTTCCTGATACGAAGTATGACTTTGCACTAAACGCTGATGAAATGGTAACAGTTACTATCGAATTTACTGTTGAAACTATGCTAACTAATGTTAAAATTGAATTAGACTTTGGTACACTTGGAGATCCACTTGTATCATTACCTGGTACATTTACATTATATGAAATTTTGCTCTATCCAAACTATTAATAGGAGGAGTTCTGAATGAAAAAAATATTACTTATATTTGTTGCCTTATTCCTCGTTGTTGGTTTATATGCTTGCGGTGGTGATGATCCAATTGATCCAATCGTCAATCAAAAAATAGAACTAACATATGCAGACTGGGGTAATCAAGAGTTTAACCAGCGCATGATTGATGCCTTTATGGCAAAATATCCTGACATTCGTGTTTCATTACGTCAAG
>CAZPLF010000026.1:0-24319 GCA_964587475.1 uncultured Mariniplasma sp. | reverse complement strand
TCTTGATATTCCTTAAATAAGATGAGACATTGTTCTCTAAATGCTTCATCAATAGCTAATATTTTTTTATCTGGATGATCATCTTTGATAAAGCGATAGATGAAATCATCTCTAAACCCAATCGCTTCAGCATCTTTTGGTCTGCATCCATAAATCACGTGATTGATATTTGACCAAATGATAGCCCCTAAACACATCGGGCATGGATAAGCGGTTGTGACGAGTGTATAACCTGATAAATCATGAGTTCCCAATTTTTCACCAGCAGCTCTAATAGCATTAATTTCTGCATGTGCTGTGGGATCGTGATCTCTAAGAACTGAATTTGAAGAAACTGAAACTATTTTTCCATCTTTGTCAATAATTGCAGCACCGAATGGCCCGCCAACATTATCATTCATCGTCTTTGTAGCTTCAGCGATAGCTTTGTCCATTACATCCTTGATTCTCGTGTCATTATTCATGCATAAACCTCTCTTTGATCTGGAATTTGTAAACGTGTCTTTGCTTAAATTATATACGTTTTTGATCGAATATTCAAACTTTCTTGAAAATATAAAAAAAAGACTAAGAAATGTCATTCAAAGTCCTTATTTTTTTAAATTAAGCAAGCACAGTTACTTTCTTATACATAAGTACCGTGATTAAATCGATTATCCAAAGTATTGCCCATCCACAAGCAATCCATACGATGCCAGAAAGTATCAATACATTGTCTCTTTGATCAATTCCTTTGATCAATCGGTAAATTCCCCAAAGAAAATCTAATCCAGGTAACGCGAAAATGATTTTGATAATCCAAGGTAAATCATCAAATCCTTTTACTAAATCTTTCATTTGAATCACCCCTTAATATTTATACTATTAGTATACATTATTTTTATAAATTCTCAACATTTTTGAGCGGTTTTATTCTTTTCTTCATATATCGGTTCAAAATCCATTGACAGCGCTTTCACAAATCGTTTATAATGAATATAGAGTATTACAGAGGTGCGGTTTATTGGGTACTGGGTCGTGATGAGAATTTGGACATTCGAACGACTTTAGGAATGAATACATCGCCGAAAGACTATGAAAGTCCAATTCATAGACTTGATAATTGAAGGTACACTTCAATTATTGCCATTAAAACGATAATGGAGAGCTGTTATGATAACAGGTCTCTTTATTTTTATGTAGAAAGGAAAACAAAATGATAAAAACAATGCATATCGGAGATCAAAAATTTTATGATAGAGTGATCTCAAAAGAAGATGTTCACAAATTTGGTGAACTGACATGGGATATGAATGATGCTCATTTTAATGAGAGTTATGCAAGTACGACCATTTTTAAAAAACCAATCGTTCATGGCATGCTTGTTGGATCGCTTTTTAGTAAGATCTTTGGCATGGAGTATCCAGGTGTTGGAACCATTTATTGCTCACAATCCTTAAAATTTCTAAAACCGGTCTACCCGGATACTTTATTGCATGTTGTTGTTACCGTAAAAGAAATCATTATTGAAAAAAATAGAGTGATATTTACAACTGAAGTTTTTAATGATCAGGATGAATGTTTGCTGACAGGTGAAGCGATGCTCATGCCTAGAAAGGAAAAATTTCACGAATAAATGGATTTATAAAGTGAAAATTATGGAGGTATAAAATGCAAAAAGTCATACACAGATTGAGATTGAGTCATCAAGATGCTCATTATGGAGGAAATCTTGTTGATGGAGCAAAGGTAGTTGCTTTATTTGGTGATGTAGCAACTGAGCTGTTAATTATTCATGATGGAGATGAAGGATTATTCAGAGCATACGAAAAGATTGATTTTCTAGCACCGCTTTACGCAGGGGATTTTATCGAGATTACTGGTGAAATGATTCAAATAGGGACTACTTCACGGAAGATGCATTTTACATGTCATAAGGTTATTACTGCGCGTCCTGATATCAATCCAAGTGCTGCTGATGTTCTAGATCAAAAGATTTTAACAACAGAAGCCATCGGAACATGCATAGTGCCTAAAGATAAAATGAGAGTACATCATGAATAAACTGATTATTACCTGCGCTATATCAGGTGCAGAAGTCACGAAACAAGCTAACAGTTATGTGCCCTATACAATTGAAGAAACAGCTGAAGAAGCCTATCAGGCTTATTTAGCAGGTGCTGCAATCATTCATTTGCACGTTAGAAATGATGATGGCTCACCTACTCAGGATAAAAATAGATATCAACAGGCCATTGAGGCCATTAAAAAGAAATGTCCAGGTGTCATTATTCAACCATCAACGGGTGGAGCTCTAGGCATGTCAAGAGATGAAAGATTGCAGCCTACACAGCTTCCCATTGAAATGGCTACTTTGGATTGTGGAACACTTAATTTTGGTGGTGATGACATTTTCGTGAATACTGAAAATGACATCAAGTATTTTGCTAAAATCATGAAAGAAAAGGGAATCACACCAGAATTGGAATGTTTTGAAAAGGGCCATATTGATATGGTTCTCAGATTACATAAAAAAGGATTTATCCATGAACCACTTCATTTCAGTTTTGTCTTAGGTGTCAATGGTGGAATGACTGGAGAAGAAAGAGATTTTCACTTTTTAAGAGAAAGTATTCCTAAGGATGCAACGTTTAGCGTTGCTGGCATTGGGAGATATGAATTTCCACTCGCAGAACTATCAATCAAACATGGGGGACATGTTCGTGTGGGATTAGAAGATAACATCTATTTATCTAAAGGTGTTCTTGCTAAAGGAAATAAAGAACTCGTAACAAAGATTGTAGAAATGGCTAACATGTACAAAAGGGAAATAGCTACCCCACAAGAAGCTAGACAAATACTAAATTTCAAGGAGAAAAATGAATGAAAAAACTATGTAAGTATGGAACACACCGCGTTATCGAACCTGTAGGCATTTTGCCACAGGCAGCTTTTAAGATTGATTCAACACCTGTTTGTTATGACAATGAATGTTTAATTGAAGTTGACACACTCAATATCGATTCCGCATCATTTCATCAGATCAAGGAAGCGTGTAATCAAGACGTAGACTTGATGAAAGAAATGATTTTAGGTATTGTTAAAAAACAAGGAAAGATGCAAAATCCAGTCACTAAAAGCGGTGGTATGCTCATAGGAACTGTTAAAGAAGTTGGCAAAGATTTTTCTGGTAAAGATTTAAAGCCAGGTGTTAAATTGGCTACTCTAGTCTCTTTATCGCTCACCCCTCTTCATATTGAAGAAATCATTTCGATCAATATTACGAATGAACAAGTCAAAATTAAGGGTCAAGCAGTTCTGTTTGATTCAGGTATCTATGCTGTTATTCCTGATGATCTTGATGAAAAATTCGTACTTGCAGCATTAGATGTCGCAGGAGCACCTGCTCAAGTTAGAAAATTAGCAAAGCTAAATAATACAGTATTTATCATTGGTGCTAACGGAAAGAGCGGTATGTTATGCGCTCTTGAAGCTAAAAATCAAGTTGGGCCTAATGGAAAAGTGATTGGACTTGTTCGTAAGCAAAATCAAGTTGAACTTTTGGAATCACTTAATTTGTTTGACACAATTATCGTCGAAAGTGCAACCAATAGCATCGAAGTCTATGAAGCGCTATCTGCAGTTACGAATGGCGAACTTGCTGATTTAACCATTAATGTTGTGAATACAGAAAATACTGAAATGACATCTATTTTATGCACTAAAGAGTTGGGTACTGTTTATTTCTTTTCAATGGCAACATCATTTACCAAAGCCGCACTTGGTGCAGAAGGTATTGGTAAAGACATTACAATGATTATTGGAAATGGTTATACAAAAGACCATGCAAAAATCACATTAGAAATCTTAAGAGGAAATCAACAATTATTTGAATTGTTCATGTCACGCTACGCCTAGGAGGCACATATGAAACCAATTTTAAATGAGAGCCATCTTGAAAGACGAAAACAGTTGTTTGGCTCTGTATCAGATGAAAACTGGAATGATTGGAAATGGCAAACTTCTAATCGTATCAAGACTGCAAAGGATTTGAAAAAATATATCAATTTGACAAAAGACGAAGAGGAAACGATACTCAACATTCTTGGTCATCTGCGTATGGCGATTACGCCATACTATTTGACTTTGATTGATCCCTCAAATCCTGATTGCCCAATTAGACAACAGGCAATTCCTTTTGGCAGTGAATTGATTGTTGGCAAAAATGATTTATATGATCCTTTGGCAGAAGATCATGATTCACCTGTTCCTGGACTTACGCATCGTTATCCGGATCGTGTGTTATTCTTAATTACTGATATGTGTTCAGTATATTGCAGACATTGCACGAGAAGAAGATTTGCAGGAACAAAGGATGCTGAACTTAAATTAGAACAGATTAATAAAGCTATTGAATATATTCGCGAACACGAGGAAGTCAATGATGTTTTATTAAGCGGTGGCGATGCCTTTATGGTAAGCGATGAAAGAATCGAATATATCTTAAAGAAACTTAGAGAAATCGATCATGTTCAAGTCATCCGTTTTGGGACAAGAACACCTGTTGTTATGCCACAAAGAGTTACTGAAAAATTGGTTAATATGCTTAAAAAATATCATCCAATTTGGGTTAACACACATTTTAATCATCCAAATGAATTGACACCTGAAAGCAAAAAAGCGATTGATTTGCTTGCTGATGCAGGAATACCTGTAGGTAATCAAAGTGTTTTACTTAGTGGAGTTAACGATTGTGTACACATCATGAGAAAACTTGTCAAAGGCTTAATAGCAATTCGCGTCAGACCGTATTACCTTTATCAATGTGATTTGTCAGTTGGTATTGAACACTTCAGAACTTCTATATCTAAAGGTATTGAAATTATTGAAGGCTTACGTGGGCATATCAGTGGCTTTGCAGTCCCTACTTTTGTTATTGATGCTCCCGGTGGAGGTGGAAAGATTCCTGTGATGCCTAATTACGTCATCTCTCATGCTCCAGGTAAAATTGTGCTTCGAAACTTTGAAGGTGTTATAACAACCTATAGTGAACCTCAAAATTATGTATCTTCTTGTACTTGTGAAGATTGTCAAAATAAAAAACTTGATGGTATCAGTGGACTTTTAGAAGGTAATAGAATTTCTTTAGAACCAGAGCATTTAAAGAGAAAAGAACGGATTAATCGTGAAAAATCTTATTGATAATGTTGACACATTAGGCATTATTGGACTTTCCAAAAATAGCGGGAAGACCACAACGCTTAATGCGATTATCAGTATGTATGACAATTTAAAACTTGGTATCACATCAATAGGTCTTGACGGAGAAGCTTTAGATCAGGTCAATTTTTTACCCAAGCCAAAAATCTATGTCAAACGCGGTATGGTGGTTGCTACTGCATGTGGATGTCTTGAAGCATCTCTAGTCAAATATCAAGTTTTATCTAAAACAAAGATGATGACGCCGATTGGACATATTGAGATCGTAGAAATTTTATCGGATGGGCATATGGTCATTGCTGGTCCTACGACCAATAGCGAACTCAATCAAGTCATCAAGATCATGAAAAAACACGTCGATAAAATTCTGATTGATGGTGCCTTTAATCGTATGACCTTCGCAAATATCGAATTAATTGATGCGATTGTCTTGGCTTCTGGAGCTGCAGTAAGCCCAATCATGAGCAAGACAATAGAAAAAACTAAGATGATTGTCGACTCTTTTAATATCAAGAAATCCTATCGGATTGAACAGATACCAAGTGAATCCATGATTATTCAAACTACTTTTCATCGCTATGCATTCTTTGATAAGAAGATTGAAACATTCAAACATGCCTTATCACAGATCAATGACAAGATTGATCTCATCTATATCAAAGGAGCAATTACACCTCGAATCATTAACTATTTCATCGAGAAAATGTTGATGCAATTCACTTTAATTTGTGATGATCCTACGAAGTTGTTGCTATCTGAACGCGACTTTAGTAGTTTGCATAAACTCAATATAGAGTTGAGCATCATTCATGCATGTCCACTACTTTTTGTAACGATTAATCCATACAGTCCAAATGGGCAACATTACGATGAAGAACTATTTAAAAAAGCGATGATGGATGCTATTGATATACCTGTATTTAATGTGCTGAAATTGGAGGGAAAATATGTCTAAACTCAACTTAAATCAAACAACCATTAAGGAATGTAGAGCTTATGCAATTGATATTGCAACTCAAGTTCAATCTTTCATTGATCAACATACGACGGTCTCAGTTGAACGTTCAATTTTACGTTTGCTCGGTGTGGATGGCATCAATGATTTTGGTGTTCCTTTGGTGAATGTCGTTGTTGATCATCTCAAAAACAAGGCGGATTTATCACTTGGAGTTTGTCATTATCTATCTTATGGAATCCATGAACATCAGCTATCTCCACAGGCAATTGCTGTGCTGATATCACAAAATAAATTAGATTTATCAATATATACCAAGCATAAGAAAAGCCCTTACTTAAAGGATTTGACACCTTATTTTGATGAAGTTCTAAATCGCATTGAACAGATGAAAAAGATACGCAAACAACAGATTGAACAAACACCAAAAAAGAGTACACCTAGTAAATATGTTATTGTTGCTACAGGAAACATCTATGAAGATATCAAGCAAGCTGTCTCTGCGGCAAAAAGAGGTGCAGAGATAATTGCAGTGATTAGAAGTACTGGTCAGTCTTTGCTAGACTTTGTTCCATTTGGAGCAACTACGGAAGGCTTTGGCGGAACATATGCCACTCAAGAAAATTTCAGATTGATGCGGCAAGCATTGGATCAGGTATCTAGGGAAGAAAAAAGATATATTAAATTGGTTAATTATGCATCAGGTTTGTGTATGCCAGAAATTGCTGCAATGGGAGCAATTGAACGCCTAGACATGATGCTCAATGATTCTCTTTATGGCATTATTTTTAGAGATATCAATATGAAGAGAACTTTTATAGATCAGTATTTTTCAAGAGTTTTAAGCGCGTACTCCGATATTGTCATTAATACAGGCGAGGATAATTACTTAACGACATCCGATGCCGTTGAGCACGCACATACTGTTTTGGCTTCACAATTCATCAATGAGCAATTTGCTAAAAAAGCTTTGATGGATGAATCACTGATGGGTCTGGGTCATGCCTATGAGATAAGCCCTGAAATTGAGAATAGTTTTCTATTTGAATTGGCTCAAGCTGAAATGTCTAGAGAAATTTTTCCTTTAGCACCACTTAAGTACATGCCACCAACAAAACATATGACTGGCGACATCTTCAAGGGATCAGTTCAAAATGCTTTATTCAATATTGCTGCAGTCACGTCACACCAATCCATTCATCTTTTGGGGATGATGACTGAAGCTATCCATACGCCTTTTATGAGTGATCGTGCATTAGCAATCGATAATGCATCATACATTGAAAAAGCATTCAAGGATTTTGGGAATGAAATCAGCTATCGTTCAGATGGTATCATCGTAAAAAGAGCTTATGATGTCTTGGACAAAGCACATCAGCTACTTTCTCAAATTCAAAAGGATGGTATGTTTAGTACACTAGAAAAAGGTGTGTTTGCTGGCATTTCTCGACATGAACTTGGCGGTAAGGGGCTCGATGGAGTATTTGTCAAGCATGAAGACTATCAGAACCCAATCATTGATTATTTCTTAAAATCATTGAAGGAGAAGAACAATGTCAAATAAAATGAAATTGATTCGTCCATATGGTGATACATTAAATGATGGTAAAGTTCAATTGAGTTTTTCACTACCAGTTCCATGCAATACACTTGGTGAAGAAGCTGCTAAAAAAATGGCAACAAAAATGGGTATACACAATCCGTCTGTTGTACATAGTGCGCCTCTCAGTGACGAATTTAGCTTTTATGTCGTCTATGGAACGGTTGAGCATCAAATTGATATCAACGATATAACAGTCGTTCAAGTTGAATCACAATCGATGAATAAAGAAGAAGTCGAACATTACATCGATGAATACTTTGAAACACCTTTGGTATTTATTGGCGCATCAACAGGAACTGATGCACATACTGTTGGCATCGATGCAATTATGAATATGAAGGGTTATAACGGCAATTACGGATTGGAAAGATATAAGGGAATCAAAGCCATCAATTTAGGTGGGCAGGTTGACAATGAAACCCTTCTTGAAAAAGCAATTGAATATCAAGCTGATGTCATTCTCATCAGTCAAACGGTGACACAAAAAGATATTCATATACAAAACCTAACAAGCTTCATTGAATTATTAGAAGCTGAAAATAAAAGAGATCAGTTCATTGTCATTATCGGTGGAGCCAGAATTAATCATGGACTTGCTAAAGAGTTAGGATATGATGCTGGATTTGGAACAAAAAAATATGCTTATGATGTAGCAAGCTATGCAATTCAGGTCATGAAAGAAAAAGGGAAGAAACTTAAGCTTAAGATTTAATGACTTTAATATGGTAGAATAGAAGAGTAAAAATAAGGAGGTTGCTGATGAAAATTTATACAAAAAAAGGAGATGCAGGTCAAACAGATCTCGTGTTCAAACGTGTAAGTAAGGCTGATTTGCACATTTCAGTCAACGGAGCAATCGATGAGGCAATGGCATTTATTTTAATGTCAAAACATGAAATTGATAATCAAGAAATCAAAAAAGATTTAGATCAAATTCATGACCACCTATTTTCTATTTGTTATGAAATTGCTTTGAATGACAAAACTAAGTTTAAAACGATAAAAAAAGATACAGATTGGTTGGAATCTAGAATAGATTATTATGATCAGTTGCTACAACCATTATCAAAATTCATAAAATTAGATCAAACGAAGGCTGCATCGTGGTTGAACCTCGCAAGAGTAACGATTAGGAGAGCTGAAAGAGAATTGGTTTTGCTTGCATCAAAAGATGAAATCAATCCTTTGACACTTTCGTATGTTAACCGATTATCTGATTATCTATTTACTCTAGGAAGAGTATTTGACGAGTTATAAGAATTAACGTGGAGGTATCTCACATGGAAAAAATAAGAGTAGTTATTTGGGGATTTGGAGCAATGGGCAGAGGCATGGCTGAAATGCTTCTTGACAAGAAGGGCGTTCAAATTGTTGGTGTCTGCGATCTAAACCCAAAATATGAAAAAATGAATTTTTTAGATGCACTTGACATCAAAACAGATCATGAACCGGTCATTATTACGAGCAATATTGATCAAATTTTAGGCACCACCAAAGCTGACGTTGTTTTATTATGCACGGACAGTTTTGTTAAAGATGCTTTTGAAAAGATCAAAAAAGTTGTTCTGAGTGGTGTAAACTGCATTTCAACAGCTGAAGAAATGGCATATCCCTATGCGAACGAACCCATTCTTTCTGCTCAAATAGATCATCTTGCAAAGGCATATGGTGTTACTGTTTTAGGCACTGGAATCAATCCAGGATTTATCATGGATTTACTTGTGATTGCATTGACTGGAACCATGATAGATGTCAAACATATTGAAGCCAAGAGAATTAATAGTTTAAGTCCATTTGGACCAACTGTTATGCATGAACAAGGCGTTGGAATTACCGTTGGTGAATATCACAAACGCATAATGGATCATAAGCTAGCAGGTCATGTTGGATTTAAAGAAAGTGTTTATATGATATCTGATGCTTTGGGCATCAAATTAGATGGTTTTAAACAACAGATGAAACCTATCATTACCAACATTGATCGAAAGAGCACATATGGAGAAGCACTGGCTGGAAATCTAGCCGGAATCAATATGACGGGACAAGGTCTTATCAATGGAGATGTTTTCATTGATATGATTCATCCACAACAAATTGAACCAGAGTTAGAAGGCACCATGACCGGTGACTTCATCGATATTGAAGGAACACCCAATATTCATATGGCGATAACACCTGAAATTCAAGGTGGCATTGGAACAATTGCCATGTGTGTTAATATGATTCCTCATGTTCTCAATTCAAAACCAGGGTTAAAGACAATGATCGATTTACCAGTACCTCGTGCCATACTTGGAGATATGAGAGATTTAATTGATTAATACGACGTATAGGAAATCAAACAAGATTTCCTATTCTTTTTAGATTGCATCTAAATGACTATACAAGATTATACAAAAATGGTATGATTATTATAGGGTAAGCGCTTACAGAAGGTTGTCTTTTTTCTATGAAAAGAGGTTGATTCTATGATTGAAAAAAACACATTGGTTCAAATTTATAAAGTTGTTCTACCATATAAAAATAGAGCGACAAATCTTCCATCTGATACAAGGGATGTTCCTTTTGAAATGCGCGTTAAAGGCAAATTGCTAAAATCTGCAAATCTTGGAGATATGGTTGAAATAACAACTGCAAGCCACCGGATTGAATCGGGTGTTTTAATTGCTGAAAAACCGTATTATAGACATAGCTTTGGACACCATATTCAAGTTTTAGAAAATATCAAAGAAATTATTTTAAAAGAGACGGAGGAACTGTTATGAGTGACTCCTATCTTGATGTTATGTCGAGAAAATCAGACATTATGAAAGAGGCTTTGAAACTAGATTACGACCAATACGAGCTTGAAGGTATTGCGTTTGATTATGAAAAAATGATGCAGGATTCAGGATATTCATTAGATGACGTGAGAAAGATACAAATGGAAAACAGTGTGGGTAACACGCCATTGATAGAATTGACTAGATTATCTGCATATGCGAGAAAGTTTTCAGCAGAAGGCTATGGTGCTCGTATATTTTTAAAGGATGAAGCAGCAAATATAAGCGGGTCCTTCAAAGCGAGACGCGCAGCTATGAGTATCCATCAAGCAAAAAAATTAGGATACAAGGGTGTTGCTGCAGCAACCAGTGGAAATTATGGTGCAGCAGTTGCAGCTTTGGCAGCAAGAGCTGGACTTAAATGTATTATCGTTCAAGAGTGCTATGATTCTGGTGGTATAGGTCAGCCTGAGATTATAGAAAAAGCAAGAGCATGCGAAGCCTATGGCGCAGAAGTCATTCAATTATCTGTTGGACCTGAACTATTTTATGAGTTTTTAAAGATATTGGAAGAAACAAAATATTTCAATGCATCCCTTTATTCTCCATATGGCATTATGGGTATTGAGACATTAGGATACGAGATTGCATCTGAGATGATGAATAGAGAACATAAATATCCAGATATGGTGATTTGTACCAATGCTGGTGGTGGAAACTTGACAGGAACTGCAAGAGGTTTGATTAAGGCAGGGGCAAAACAAACAACTATCGTAGCTGCGAGTGTAGATCTGTCAGGATTACATATGGCAAGTGATCACGATTTCAATCAAAAATCCTTTACAACAGGACATACAGGTTTTGGCATACCATTTTCAACTTTCCCTGATCGAAGTGATGTGCCACGCAGTGCAGCAAGACCCATGCGCTATATGGATCAATATGTACTAGTGAATCAAGGAAGTGTCTTCTTTATTACGGAAACATTAGCCTTATTGGAAGGGCTTGAACGTGGACCTGCTGGTAATATCAGTCTAGCAGCGGCATTCAGTCTTGCACAAACCATGAAAAAAGATCAGATCATCGTTGTTCAAGAAAGTGAGTACACAGGCGCTGGAAAACACATGAAAGCTCAAGTGTCATTTGCTTTTGATCGCGGTATCAAGATTATGTTGGGTGATCCACTGAATGAAAAACCAGGAAAAAATATTATTTTTCCCTCATCAGGAGCTCTATTGAAGCATAAAGATTTACCTTTGGATCAATTGAGAGTTTCTTACATCAAACATTTTATAGATCAGCCCTTAAGTGATCACGACATATCCTTTTTAGCTGAGGAATTAAATACAACTAGCACTCGAATTTTAGAACTCAAGGAGGGCATTGATGAAAGCAAGAAATGATGATTACAACGAAAGAAGAAAACATTTAGAATCTTATACCGATCAAGAGCTCAAAGCATATTTTTATCAATTGACCGATAAAATCATTGATCCTTTATTAGATTTAGCTTATGACTATACGTCGCCCGCAATCGAACGCAGTGTACTATTACGTATGGGTTTTTCCAGCATTGAAGCAAAAGCAATTACAGATCGTCTTTTTGATCATGGATTACTTGAATATGGTGCTGGCCATATCGTATACCTGCTATATCAACGTAAGAATGTGACGATTAGAGAAGTTGGACTCATGTTGCTTGACGGCAAGACCATCGAAGAAATGGTGGAGGTGTTCAAGCATGAATCCTAATGAAAAGCTAGATATCAGAAACATTCTCAAAGATCTTGAACATTATCGTCCAAAAAGAAAAGGATGGGTTTGGCGTGAGAAAGGTCCTATTGATTTAGGTCCGTTTCACTATGTTCAAGCCAGTCCATCATTAAAAAACTATATCGCTTTGCCAAGTGCTAGAAACCTTAACGGAATTGATCCTCAACCCGATTCAACCATAACAACAGAAATAGCATCTGGAAGATTTGAAGATGATATTAGAAGAATGCGCATGGCAGCTTATCATGGCGCTGACCATATCATGGTCATCAGAACAGCTGGACAATCGCACATGGATGGACTCCTCGAGGGAACACCTCAAGGTGTTGGCGGAGTTCCTATCACCAGAAAACAGGTTCGAGCTCAAAGAAAAGCACTGGATTTGATTGAAGAAGAAGTCGGCAGACCTATCAATTATCATTCCTATGTCTCTGGTGTTGCTGGTCCTGAAATTGCAGTGATGTTTGCTGAAGAAGGCGTCAACGGCGCACACCAGGATCCTCAATATAACGTTTTATATCGCAACATCAATATGGTTAGAAGCTTTGTTGATGCTGCTGAAAGCAAAAAGATTATGGCATATGGTGGTATGGCACAAATCGATGGTGCTCATAATGCCAATGCAACAGCAAGAGATGCGTGGAAGGTTATGCCCGAATTATTAGTACAGCATGCCATCAACAGTAGAATGAGTGAAAGAATTGGGATTAAGCCTGATTTAATCTGTTTATCAACTGTACCTCCAGCTGCACCACCTAGTCCGGATCTCAAATTAAATTTGCCCTATGCACTTGCACTCCGTGAGTTTTTTTCTGATTATAAAATGCGTGCTCAAATGAATACGAAATATATGGATTCATCAACTAGAGAAGCTACGGTAACCCATGTCTTGAATCTTTTGATTTCTCGATTGACATCTGCTGACATTCAATCAACCATTACACCAGATGAAGGAAGAAATGTCCCATGGCATGTTTATAATATTGAAGCATTGGATACTGCAAAACAAGCTATGATGGGTATGGATGACTTAATGGGCATGCTCGATTTTAGACAAGATGGATATTTGATGAAGACCAAAAGAGAAATTCAAGAACGTGCGATCTTAATGCTTGAAGAAATTGATGAAATGGGCGGTTATTTCAAAGCTGTAGAAGCGGGTATGTTTGTCGATAGCGGTAAATATCCTGAACGTTCAGGAGACGGTATTACAAGACAAATAGATGGTGGCATTGGTGCCAATACCATCATTAAGAGAAATAAAAAATACATGGCTCCAGTCACAGCACATTACGGATATAACAATTTAGAACAATATGGCGCATCATATATCAATGACCCAGCATCAATCATCGGTGGATCAACTTTTGAAAATCCTGATTTAATCCAATATATTGATGAACTTGACGATGAAGACAATGTGAACATTCGTTTAGACGAAAATGAAAAATATCGCAGTACATCTTTGCTTAAGCCAGAAGTTCAATGGTTAGGTGATGGCGTGGTAACTGTTGATTTATTCTTTCCTACAGATGTTCTAACAGCTGAGGCTGCTGCTCTAGAAACGGGTAAGCAAATGAATCTTTCGGCTGTGGAAGTTATTCATAGAGAAGTCTTACATCCAAGTGAAGGAACGAGAATTCAGTTAAAAGGCACCGTCAATTTTGATATTGACAAGACAAAGCTTGTACTACGGAAAAAAGAAGAAACGCTTCCTGAAGAAGAAATTTTAGATTATGTCAAAAAACATGAGATAAAAGTTGTTGCTGGTACAGGTGGATCTGATGAGCACAGCGTAGGTATGCGAGAAATTCTAGATATCAAACACGGAGGCATTGAGAAATACGGCATCAAATACACTTATCTTGGAACTAGTGTTCCTATCGAAAAGTTCATTGATGCTGCTATAGAAACCAATGCAGCGTGTGTCATGATTTCTTTAATCATCTCACATGATGATATCCATTATAAGAACATGCAAAAATTAAATGATTATGCCATTGAAAAAGGCGTTAGACATAAGTTAATACTTTTAGCTGGAGGAACTCAGGTTACACCAGAACTTGCTAAAAAATATGGCATGGACCAAGGCTTCTCAAGAGGAACCCATGGTAAGGAAGTAGCAAGTTATATTGTCAAGAAACATCGTGAGATTTATGAGAGTTGATTGTTTGGTTGCAGAAATAGGCAGTACAACGACTGTCGTCAATGCTTTTAATCTGCATCATAGTCCTATTAAATTCCTCGGTAGAGGCATGCATCAAACAACAGTTGATACCGATGTAAATGAAGGATTAAAACTTGCAATTTTTGATTTGCAAAAGAATCTTGGTGTAGAAGAACTGATTTATGATGAACTTTTTGCATCCTCAAGTGCAGCAGGTGGACTAAAAATCACGGTTCATGGTCTTGTCTATGAAATGACTGCAAGAGCAGCAAAAGAAGCCGCACTCAATGCAGGAGCTAACATTCATTTAATTACAGCAAATCTCCTTGAACCTGAACATATAGAGCAGATTAAGGCAATTCATCCCAATATGATTATCATCGCTGGGGGAACAGATTATGGTGAAAAAGAAGTTGCCTATCAAAACTTAATTTCTGTATTACCACTCAATATTCCAATCATCTATACAGGCAACATTGCCAATCATGATCGCATCAAAAAATTAAATCATCCTCAGGTTCGCATTGTTGAAAATGTGTATCCAAGAGTTGATGACTTCAATATCCTTCCGTTAAGAAAAGCAATCTATGAGACATTTGAAGAAAATATCATCCATGCCAAAGGCATGAAAGATATCTTTAAAATGGTCACTGGAACCATCATTCCTACACCTGGAGCTGTCATGGATGCCACTTTGATTTTAGATGAGATATTTAATGGTGTCATGACCATTGATGTCGGTGGAGCAACCACAGATGTGCATTCAGTATGCGATCCTAAAATGATCTATGCCAAATACAGTGATGGTGAGCCTCGGTTTAAAAGAACTGTTGAAGGCGATTTAGGAGTTTATATCAATCGGAAACTGGTAATGAATACTTACAAGCAAGGTGAACTAGAAAGAGCTATGGAAATGAATTTAGATGACATCAACTCATTAGCTAAAGAAGAACCATTCATTCCACTTTCCAGTCAAGGAAAAAAATTGAATGATTTGCTGACTAAGCAGTGTGTCTTTCAGGCATTAGACCGCCATATTGGTGACCTAAGAAGAGTTTTCACAACCAATGGGATGAAAGTCATACCCGATGGCAAAGATACTTCCTTGGTCAAAGCCATCTTCTTGACGGGTGGGGCCTTACTGTATTGCTCTCAAGCAGAAGATATCATTTTATCCTATTTATCCAAACAGCACAATAAGCTTGCCCCAGATCAAAATGTAAGCATCTATAAAGATTTTGACTATATATTTGCATCCATTGGTGTCTTATCTCATAGATACCCAAATCAAGCCAAAGAGTTATTAAAGCATACGATTCGTTATAGAGGTGAAAGCGATGTATCCTAGCATCCACATCAATCTTGAAAAATATCGTCACAATCTTAATTACCTTCATCATCTAGCTAAGGAACACGGTCAATCTGTGATGGTTGTTACCAAGGTTTTTTGTGCGGATCGTAAACTGATAGATGTCATTAACACAACAGCTATAGAGTATATTGCAGATTCAAAAATTGAAAATCTTAAAAAGATCAAAACAGAAAAGATGAAAGTCTTATTGCGTATCCCTCAATTAAGTCAAGTCAATGAGGTCGTAAAGTATTCTGATCTTTCATTAAATTCAGAATTGAAAGTCATTGAAGCATTGGATCTTGCAGCAAAAAACATCAATCAAAAACATCGTATTTTATTAATGTTTGATATAGGTGACTTAAGAGAAGGTATTTTCTATAAGTCGGATTATCTACCAATGATCAGCAAGATATTAACACTTGAGCACATCGAACTTTTTGGAATTGGAACCAATCTCACTTGCTTTGGTGGTGTGATACCAACAGCAGAAACTTTAAATAAACTTCAAATAATTAAAGAAGATATTGAAAAGCATTTTTCAATTTCACTGAATATGATCAGTGGTGGAAATTCATCAGCAATTCAGATGTTAAAAGATGAAAAACTACCCTCATTCATCAATAATCTTCGCATAGGCGAAGCATTTGTTTTAGGAAGAGAAACAGCTTATGGAAAACAGATTGAAAACATGTTTGATGACGTGTTTACTTTAAAAGCGGAAATTGTTGAACTCAAAGAAAAGCCTTCAATGCCAGAGGGATTGTTAGGATTTGACGCTTTTGGGAAACCTGCAAATTTTACTGATCGAGGAAACATGAATAGAGCAATTCTTGGCATTGGTAGACAAGACGTGGATTGTGAAAATTTAATTGATGGACCTGATACAAATATCTTAGGTTGCAGTAGTGATCATTTAATTGTAGAACTCAAGACGAATCAATATGCTGTAGGTAATGTGCTCACCTTCAAATTAACTTATGCAGGTATACTGAGGTTGATGACTTCGCCTTATGTAAGGAGGGTTTATGAAAACAATTTATAGACCTACTTGGGCAGAAATTGACTTAGATGCTCTTTGGCATAACTACCAAAAAGCGCAAAAAGAACTCAAGCAAAAGACGATTATTCCAGTGATTAAAGCGAATGCATACGGACATGGAGCAATCGGTGTCATGAAGCATTTATATGCTAAAGGCGTTAGAATTGCAGCAGTCTCTTTACTTGAAGAAGCACTTGAATTAAGAGATGAGTTTAAGGATATAGAAATTATGATGTTGGGGCCAATCTTAGCAAAAGATTTAGAAATAGCCTCACTGCATAACATTGATATTACCATCTATGATCAAGAAATTTATCAAGCTGTAAAATCGTTTGAACATGCATTATCATGTCATTTAAAAATAGATACTGGAATGTCAAGATATGGCTTAACAGAGACAAATAATATAATAAATATTGTTGATGAATTATCTGTATTAAACCACATAACACTTAAGGGAATCTATACCCATTTTGCTACAGCAAATGAAGATCAAACATTTTATCAGCTACAATTAAGTCGGTTTAAAGACATCTTAAGCTCAATCAAGAATTTACCACCAATGATTCATATTTCTAATTCCTCATCAACTTTTAAATACGAAAAAGATTATGATTTCACGACGCATGTTCGACTGGGTATATCTTTATATGGATTGTCATTAGATGATCCAAAACCAGATTTAAAACCTGTGATGAGTTTGAAATCAAAAGTTGTCCAAATCAAAGAATTGAATCGTAGGGATTGTGTTGGTTATGGTGCATCCTATTGTGCAAAAGAACAAGAAAGAATTGCCATTCTGCCCATCGGTTATGCTGATGGATTCATTAGAAAAAATAAAACAGGATACGTAGAAATTAGAGAAAAGAAATATAAGATTGTTGGTATCATCTGCATGGATGCTTGTTTCATAAAAATAGATGAACAAGTACAACTTGGAGATGTTGCAACGCTCTATGGTGGACTCATCTCAATTGACGACGTTGCTAAAAGATTGCAGACAATCAATTATGAAGTTTGCACATCATTATCATATCGTGTGCCACGAGTTATGATAAGAGGAGGAAAACATGATTAAAGTAAATTCTGAAATTGGGAAGCTCAAATCAGTATTACTGCATAGGCCTGGTAAAGAACTAGAAAATCTTACACCAGATCTTTTGGAGAAATTATTGTTTGATGATATCCCCTATTTAAAGATAGCTCAAGAAGAACACGATTTATTTGCACAAACCTTAAGAAATGAAGGGGTTGAGGTTCTTTATCTTACCGATATGATCACAGAAGCACTTGAAGCTCATCCAGAGGTGATTAGCAATTTTGTCAATGGCTTTATTGAAGAATCGAAAATTAATTCTCTGACGATCAAAACAGCGCTTTATCAGTATCTCATCAATCTTCCTATCGATGATATGATTCATAAGATGATTGAAGGGATTAGAACACAAGAAATTGTTTTAGGCAAACAAGTCACAATTATGGATATGCTTGAAGATGAGTATCCATTTTTCACGGATCCTCTTCCCAATATTTTATTTCAGAGGGATCCTTTTTCTAGTGTCGGATGTGGTGTTGCTATTGGAAAAATGTCAATGCAAGCTAGACAAAGAGAAACATTGTTCTCTGAATATATTTTGACATACCATCCAAGATTTAATAAAATAAAAATGCCCATTTATTATGATAGACTGAATAGGTATCGATTTGAAGGTGGAGATGTTCTTGTTCTTAATAAGAATATCGTTGCTGTTGGTATATCATCTAGAACAGATCCAAGAGCAATTGAATATTTTGCAGAAAAACTTTTTGAAGAAGAAAATGAGTTTACAACTGTTTTAGCATTCAATATTCCAAAGAGCAGAGCATTTATGCATTTAGATACAGTATTTACGCAAATTGATTATGGTATGTTCACCATTCATCCAGAAATTGAAAACAAACTTACAGTTTTTGAAATCGTAAAAAACAAAACAAAGTTTGACGTTTACAAGGTTGTAGAATCTTTAGAAAAAGTTTTAGAAAAACACTTAGGTATGCCAATTACACTCATTCGTTGTGGTGGTAAAGACCAAATCACAAGCATTAGAGAACAATGGAATGACGCAGCAAACACATTGGCAATTGCTCCAGGTAAGGTTATTGTTTATGATAGAAATCATGTCACAAACAAAATGCTTAGACAAGCAGGCGTTGAAGTATTAGAAATAGAATCAAGTGAGCTTTCTCGTGGTAGAGGCGGTCCAAGATGTATGAGCATGCCACTAGAAAGAGAAGAAATATAAAGGAGACCCATATGAACTTAAAAGGAAGAAACTTCATCACACTCTTGGATTTTACAACACAAGAAATTCAAGATCTCATCAATTTAGCAGCAAAACTCAAATATGAGAAATATGAAAGCATACCTCATAAACACCTTACCGATAAAAATGTTGTTTTACTTTTTCAAAAAGATTCAACAAGAACTCGATGTGCATTTGAAGTTGGAGCAATGGATTTAGGTATGGGATCTACTTATTTAGGACCTACAGGATCACAAATGGGAAAAAAAGAATCCGTTAAAGATACTGCACGTGTCCTTGGCAAAATGTATGACGGCATCGAATTTAGAGGCTATTTGCATCAAGATGTTGAAACCTTAGCCGAATATGCTGGAGTTCCAGTATGGAACGGATTGACGGATCAATATCATCCAACCCAGATATTAGCTGACTTTTTAACGATACAAGAAAAGATTGGCCCACTCAAGGGGCTTAAATTCACTTATTTGGGAGATGCTCGAAACAACATGGGGAATTCACTCATGATTGGATGTGCCAAAATGGGTATGCATTTTTATGCGGCAGCACCTGAAGCGTTATGGCCAAAACAGGAATTAATTGATCAATGTAACTTAATAGCAGAAGAAACAGGTGCGACTTTAAACTTTACAACAGATCCAATTACTGCAACCTATCATGCAGATGTTCTTTATACTGATGTTTGGGTATCCATGGGTGAACCTAAAGAAGTATGGGAATCAAGAATTCATGATCTTCATAAATATCAGGTCAATATGAAATTATTAAAAAATGCAAAACCAACAGCTATCTTCATGCACTGCTTACCAGCATTTCATGGAAATAATACGGAAATTGGCACACAAATTGCAAGCGAATTTGGTGCACAATATCCTCAAGTTCAATTTGGTGAACTTGAAGTGACTGATGATGTCATTGAATCAAGTCAAAGTGTTGTTTTTGAAGAAGCTGAAAATCGCATGCATACCATCAAAGCAGTCATGCTTGCCACATTGAGTGATTTATATGTCTAGATATGTTATTTCATTAGGCGGCAATGCACTTGGAAAAAATGCAACCGAACAAAAATCATTGCTTAAACACGTTGCTGAAGCTATTTATCCTTTAATTGAAGAGAATCACGACATCGTGATTGTTCATGGAAATGGTCCTCAAGTTGGGATGATTAATCTTGCTTTTAGTGAGAGTTCATCGACACCTTTAATGCCATTTGCAGAATGTGGTGCCATGAGTCAAGGCTATATTGGGTTCCATATTCAAAATGCCTTATACAATATTATGCAGTCTAAGAAACATCAAAGACCCATTTCAACAATTGTCAGTCAAGTCTTAGTTGATATCAACGATACAGCTTTTCAACATCCAACAAAACCTATCGGAAGTTTCTACTCAAAAGAAGAAGCTGATGAGCAAATTAAAACTCAAGGCTATACCATGGTAGAAGATGCAGGTAGAGGTTATAGAAGAGTTGTTGCAAGTCCCAAACCTTTGGATGTCATTGAAAAAGAAAGCATTCTTGCCCTGCTAAATCAAAAACAGATCGTGATTGCTGCAGGTGGTGGTGGAATACCTGTTATACTGGAAAACGGAAGATTGATAGGTGTTGATGCAGTAATTGATAAAGATCATGCCAGCGCGAAAATGGCTGAAATCATTGATGCTGATGAACTCATCATCTTGACCGCTGTTGATTATGTTTTCTTAGATTTTAATACGAAAGATCAAAGAACCTTAAAAACAGCAACGCTCAAAGAACTCGAAGAGTTAATTAAGGAAAATCACTTTAAAAAAGGCTCAATGTTACCAAAAATAGAAGCCTGTATGGCCTTTGTTCGTGCAACAAAGAAACCAGCAGTCATTGCATCATTGGAACATGCATCTGAAGCCTTTAATCAATTAAGTGGAACAATCATCAAATACGAATAAAAAAGTTGTACCCGAATGGGTGCAACTTATTTTTTCATCACTTCGATGCCAGCGTGAACTCCAGTATCTTCATAAATCAATTGATTCTTAATGTACAATTTAAGTTTTACATAGCCAGACAGGCCTTCTTTAATTTGTTCAACCATTCGACCATTTTTAGGTGAAGCAAGCTCTGTTTGTGTGGTTGAATTTGCTTCGATTTCTAAACGATATTTCCCCTTTTTGATTTCATAATGGGCAGAGTTGTTGTCAATAAGTTCATGCTTTACTTTAGCGCCATTATAAGTTGCAAACCTATATTCTTTACCTTGATAGACCAAGTTAACTATCAAACCATTAAAATGCAATCCCATAAAAGGAATAGAAGCATAAGAAAACATGAATGATGTATTAGGATTCTTGAAATGGTTGGATTGTATCCATACATATGAGTTAGGAAATGATTTTCCCCAATCTTTTTCTATATATCCTTTGCCTTTAGTAAAGTGAATATCATTCTGATTAAGAATTAATTTTCCTTTGAGCTCATGAGACATACTCACGACGCCATGATAACACTCCATAAATCCAAGATAACCAAATATACCCATGATATTGGGTTCGAGAACTGATTTTTTTAGGGGTATCAGTTGGTGCATGGTCAATTGACCAGATAAAGAGATGTCTTGATTTTGTAATTGAATTTCAATGCGATCATTAGAAAAATAATTTTGACCGATTCTTATCCAGAAATCTTGCTGACTATATGAAAAATTTTCATATGCATACTTAAAATAGTGCGTAGAAAGCGAAATGTCCATACCATTGTTATGTGATATGAAGATTTGAATGAAGGCGTGTTGGTCTTCGAGATTGATGCTCACTCCAGGAATGATTGCAATGGTATCTTTTTCATCACTACTTACAAATTTATAATACCAACCTTCAAAGTAGTTGTCTTTCTTTTTATTTCCTTGAAAATATTCTGGATGAACCAATTTTTTAATCCACATAGTGACTCCCTAATAAAAAAGCTAGGATGACCTAGCTTAATTTTTTATGGTTGCATTGCTCCAAATAGAACAAGCCAAGCTAAAATTGATTTTGCTACAAGACTGAGTACGATATACGTACGTTCTCCATATAAATAGTCTTTCCATTTACCAGTTTTCTTATATTGAAGAATCATATTGACTGGGAATGTATTGAAAGCTACGAAATAAGTACCAACAATAGCCCATACGAACCAAGGAACCATATCATAGTTTCCAGTTCCAAACATGTAAAGCAAGATAGCTACCCAAGGTGCAAGACCAGCAAATGAACCCCAAACAAATGGTCCCCAAATGACTTTTTCGCCTTCTTTTCTTCTTGCATTAAGTTGTTCCATGACTAATCCAAATAAATTCATACTTGCATTAACTACAAAGATAAGAATTAATGATGCAATATCATAGATACCAAATAAAGTTGAGATCAACACAATCATGACTGATGAGCTTAATGCATATTCAAACCATCTGAATTTATTGATACCCAACTTTAAATCCTCATTATAGATGTTATTGAATTTCTTTGGTAATGAGATTAAAGCATGAGCAGCAGCTGATAGCAATAAGAATACGGCTACAAGGATGCCAAAGGGTAATTCAAAGATAGTTGAAGAACTAAGTTCTAGTGATTGAGTCATCTGATTAAACTGAAGGAAGTTCTGAGTAATTGCAGGTTTGAATTGTGCGATGTTCTGTATGACAGTAGTTGCTAGAAACAACATCAATATCCCCTGAACTAAATGAAGTCCTCCCATAAGCATGTTAAATTTTCTAAGTTTTATAAATTTTTCGTTTTCCATTTTTTTCTCCTTTAAAATAATATATCTTAAGTATAACATTTATTTTTAAGAGTTCTAGTAAGATGCACTATTGATTGTTCAAATACTGGAGAAATCGATGATTTGTGATAAAATTAAGGAGTTAAAAGATGAAATAGAGGTCATTATGAATTTTAAAAGAATTTTACTTCTTAAAAAGGGTAACTTTAATCAAAAAGGGAAATATGTTTTATATTGGATGCAACAAGCTCAGCGCGTTCATTATAACCACGCATTAGAATATGCCATTCAAGTAGCAAACCAAAACGATTTGCCTGTTTTGGTATATTTTGGTTTATCTGCAAATTATCCTGAAGCAAATCGAAGACATTATCAATTCATGCTTGAGGGTTTAAAAGAAGTTTTTTCTTTGTTGAAGAATTTTAATATTTCACATGTTGTTAAAATAGCATCACCAGAAGTCGGAATTTTACCATATCTTGAACAAGCACATTGTCTTGTGATGGATCATGGATATTTAAGACATCAAAGACAGTGGAGAAGTGATGTTGTTGATTATGCAAAGATGAATCATTCTCATTTATCCATATTTTGTGTTGATACCGATTTGATTGTTCCTGTTTTAGTAGCATCTCAAAAAGTCGAATATGGAGCGTATACATTAAGACCTAAAATAAGAAAATTAGTAAATGAGTTCCGTGATTTCACGAAATTGAGCGTGCTTAAAAATCAATATCCAGTTGAGGTAGCAAGTGATGACAATTTAGACGATGTGGATCATGTCATGAATCGTCTCAAATTAAATCATGAACAAATGCCAAAGGTACCTTTTAAAGGAGGATATTTGGAAGCCTCCAAATTATGTTCTCTATTCATCATGAATAAAGCAAACCAGTATTTAGAAAGTAATGATCCAAGTCATGACTATACATCAAAATTGTCTATGTATCTTCATTTTGGACAAATTTCAGCCCTAGAAGTGTATGAGAGAATGACACTAGCTGTAGAGAAAAACCAAATTGATGGTTTAGCTTATGATGCTTTTGTAGAGCAACTTATTGTTAGAAGAGAACTTGCATTTAATTATGTTTATTATCAAGATGGTTATGATGAATTTGAAAAAATGACGGAATCATGGGCTTACATGACAATGAATGCGCATGAATTTGATATCAAACCATATATCTATACGCTCAAACAGTTAGAAATGAGTCAAACACACGATCCTTATTTTAATGCTGCAATGAAAGAAATGTATTTCACAGGATTTATGCATAGTTATATGAGAATGTATTGGGCCAAGAAAATTATAGAATGGTCATCATCTTTTATAGATGCATATCAAACAATAAAATATTTGAACAATAAGTATTTTATTGATGGAAGAGATCCCAATAGTTACGCTGGTATTGCTTGGTGTTTTGGCAAACA
>CAZPLF010000025.1:0-26749 GCA_964587475.1 uncultured Mariniplasma sp. | reverse complement strand
ATGATTGATGCCTTTATGGCAAAATATCCTGACATTCGTGTTTCATTACGTCAAGATATCGCTGGTAGTGGTGCAGAATTTACAGGTAACCTTGTAACTGCAGCACAAGCTGGTTTATTACCAGACGTTTTTGCAACTGATAATGTTCCAACAGTTATCAATGCAGGATTGACTTATGATTTAGCAGACCTTTGGGATGCTGATCCTGATACTGATCTTGTTTATGATAACGTTGCACTTACAGGTGTTTACAATGGTAAGAGATTTGCGGTACCATCATTCCAATTTTTAAAGGGAATTATGATTAATCTCGACATCTTTGCTGATGCAAATTTAGTTACCGTTGAAGGTAAATACAGAATCGATAATGATGGCTATCCTGTTAAGGATTGGACACATAGTGAATTTGTTGAAATAGCTAAGGCTATTACAAACTTTGATTTAGTCGATACTGAAAATCTTGTTGTTGGTATGGATACTTGGTATGGTTCTCCAGATTTCCAGCAGGTATGGCCTATGATGGATGATGCTAATGTTCAATATGATACATGGGACGGATCAGCATTTCATTATACTTCAGCTGATTGGATTTATGCGATGCAACAAAAAGTAGCTCTGCACCAATTAACAAATGGTACAACAACTAGATTCACACAAGAAGTATATGATAACAATCCTGTATTGCAGCAATACCTTATTCAAATGGGTTATGCAGCAATGGATATCGAAGGATCATGGCAGCTTGGTATTATCAATGCTGCAAAAGAAGATAGCAATATCAACTTGGGATTCTGGCCATATCCAAGCGGTTCTGCAGGCTTATTCCCACCAACAATTCTTGACTATCAAGCAATTTCTTCACAAACTGCACATCCAGAAGAAGCTTATCTATTAGCCAAATGGATGACATTTGGACAAGAAGGATGGGAAGCACGTCTTGATCTATTGGAATCTGATCGAAACGACGCTCTTGCAGCAGGAGAATTACCTGTTCATTTAGATCGTTTTCCAGTCGCTGATTATCCAGATGTTTGGGATAGAGTTTATGATTTAGTAGACGATATTGAAGGTATCAATTATATTTTAGATCGTATCGAATATTCAAAACCTGACCTTGACAAATGGTTACCAGGATATAAAGATTTCTGGGCATGGGTCAATGATCCAGAAAATGCCTATAATTGGGAAAGTTTGGTTATTGCTGGACCAACTGCAGTACCTACTTATGCAGAACAATGGGAAGCTAAAGCAAACGAAATCGTTCAAGGACAATTAATAACTTTAGGCGCTGATTGATTAAATAAAATGGATGAGAGGGGAATTTTTTCCCCTCTTGAATCCATTATAATAGGGAGAAATCATGAAGAAAGCAAAATTATTTTTTAAAAAAGGATATCTAAAATTTAAATCAGCCATCAGCGGATTTAGTGCTAAGCGAATTATTTCCATTTTCTTGGCTTTTGTTTTAGTTCTCGTAGTTGCACTATCTTTTTTTAAGCAATCATCAAATGATACTTTCTTTGAAACTTCAGTTTTAGCTAACGATTATCAAAATCAAGCTTTAAGTTCTGTTTTTAGCACGCGATTATATACAGAGGTTAAGCAAAGTTATATTTCCTCAAATCTACATGAAACTGATGTAGTGAAAACAATTTTAACAGGTGATATGGTTTCTAGTCAACCTATTGATGAAAACGATCTTGAATATGGGGATATTGTTAGTAGCTATATCAATCAAATAGGTACAACTCAAGATGTCTATTTATTAGATAGAACGCATCACATCACTTTTGTCAATACAAGTACTGAATCAGGGTTATATTATTTTGCTTTGGATTATTATGAACTTGAAGAAAGTATTGATAATACTCAAATTAGCATAAAAATCAATGGAGTAACTCCTTTTTATGAAAGTCAAACCATTGTATTACCATCGAAATGGGAGTTAACCACTCAGGAATTTACACTTGACAGATATCACAATGAAATTCAACCAAGCTCAGATAAAATCAAAGATTGGTATCATCATAAAATCAACGACTACCGTGGTATGCACCCCGGTCTTTTTGCATTTGAACTCAAAGAAAATGATGTCATTGAGATTGAATATGTCAATGGTCAATTACTGATTGGACAATTCTACTATGTACTTGAAGATCAAATTCCTACCTATGAATCGTATCTAGCAACTCATGGCAATTCAAACGTAATCGATGATTCAATAACAATCGCTGCTCGTGATATGTCATCTCGCAATGATGCATCTATTCGACTAAGATCAGAATATGATCCTTCAAACCTATATTACGATACGCAATTTTTAAGATTAAACGTTATTTTTGGTGATTCATGGCAAAATAGCGGACAAGCAGTTTCTTACAGTGTCGATGTAAAAACATCTGGTTATTACTACCTGTCTTTCAAGTATAGACAATACATGATTAAAGATATGCCCGTTTTTAGAAAGATTAAAATCGATGGCGATGTTCCTTTTGATTTATTAGAAAATTATGCCTTTCCATATACAGTTAGTTTTATCAATCGCAGTTTGGTAGATGAAAACAATGAGAACTTAAAAATCTATCTTGAGGTTGGTACTCATGAATTGACTTTAGAAGCAGTCAATTATCCTTATCGTCAGACGATTGAAACGATTCAATACATCATGAATGAAATTCAGAATTTAGCCTTAAATATTAAACGATATACGAGTGGTGGAACCGATCGTTATCGTGACTGGGATATTGAGACCTATTTCCCTTCAGCATCCTCGGATATTTTGGATTGGGCAGAATTACTCAATCAAGCGTATACGAGACTTTTGGGATTAACAAGCATTGATCAGCCATCTGAAATAGGGAATATGAAAGTTGCTGCAACCAGACTGACTAATATTGCAAATGACATTAACAAATTACCTAGCTTAATGGTTCAATTCTCCGATGGTGACTCATCAGTTAATCATATGCTTGGCAACATGATGCAAAGACTCATGCGATCTAATCTTGAATTGGAACGCAGCATTTTTCATGGTGAAGATCCTATTGCTAAGCCGTATGCGAATATTTTCGTTCGTTTTTGGGAGGGGACTAAACGATTGGTATTATCTTTCGTTAACAATCCTTATTCAGCATCAACAAGAAAAGATAATGAAATTACTGTATGGGTAAATCACCCAAGACAATATATAGAAATTATGCAATCCATGATTGATGAGAGATATGCTGGACCAATGAAAATAACCCTATCACAGATGCCAGATCAGAATAAATTGGTGCTAGCAAATGCGAGTGGTCAATCACCTGATATCGCCATTGGTGTCAATCACTGGATTCCTTACGATTTTGCGGTGAGAAGTGCATCTTTAGACCTACGTCAGTTTGCAGGATATGAAGAACTTGTTACTCACTTTTCCAAAGGTGCAATGATTCCTTACGTGTTTGAACAAGGAGTTTATGGGTTACCTGAAACACAAAATTTCTGGGTTACCTACTATCGTAGAGATATATTAGAAAGTATAGGCATTACTGAAATCCCTCAAACTTGGGATGAGATTATTGAAATTTTACCCTTATTACAAAGTTATGGAATGAATTACTTTGTTCCTTTAGCTCAATATAGTGGACTTAAACCCTTTGTAGCAACCCTACCATTCATCTATCAGTTTGGTGGAGATTTATACTCAGCTGATGGTATGCAAACAAATATCAATAGTGAAGCAACCCTAAAGGGTATTACGTTGATGTCTGAATTATTTACTTTATACAATATGCCTAAATATGTTGGATCGTTCTATAATCATTTCAGATATGGACTGCTTCCAATTGGTATATCTGATTTATCAACTTATATCTTACTTGATACAGCTGCAGTAGAATTGGATGGCTTATGGGGGATGGATCTTCATCCAGGTGTTTTAGATCCTGATACTGGAGAGATCAATCGTTATAGTGCGGTTGGAGCTCAAGCCTCAATGATTATGAGCAATACAGAATATCCGGAACAATCTTGGGATTTCTTGAAATGGTGGATGTCTACTGATGTACAAAGTGATTTTGCTTTCTTGGTTCAAAGCACTTATGGTCAAGCTTATTTCTGGAATACAGCAAATCTTGATGCATTTGAGACATTATCAATGCCTCGAGAATATAAGGATATTGTTTTAGAACAATGGACATATGCACTTGAAGCATCTCGCATACCTGGAGCTTACATGGTTGAACGAGAAATCAGTAATGCATGGACCAAAATCGTATTTGATGGTATCAACCCAAGACAAGCACTTGATGAAGCAGTGCGAATATCAAATCGTGAAATCATCTACAAGATGGCTGAATTTGGTTATACATATCAAGGTGAGATTTTAAAAGAATATATTGTGCCAAGTATCTATAATATTGACCAATGGTTAACGGAGGTGGAACATGATTAGTAAAATGAACCGTCCCGCTTGGTTTATTGTTCCATACTGGACATTATTCTTCGTTTTTGTTGTCGTACCAGTATTGGCCGCTATCTTTTTATCATTTACTTATTTCAACGCTATTCAAGCACCAACATTCATTGGTATAACCAATTATATTGAATTGATTACAATGGATACAGTTTTCATGCAGTTTGTTTTATCCAATACCTTAAAATTTGCCTTAATCGTCGGACCATTTGGTTATCTATTATCTTTCTTGCTTGCTTGGATGCTTGCACAAATTCCAGCAAAAGCTAGAACGGTTTTGGCAATTATCTTATATTCTCCATCGTTGACAATGGGAGTTGCAATGGCATCGATGTGGAGAATCATCTTTTCTGATGACTCACAAGGTTATTTGAATAGCTTGCTCCTTAACTGGGGTGTCATCTTAGAACCTATACAATTTTTACAATCACCTCAATACTTAATGACCATCATGATCGTCGTATCACTATGGAGTAGCATGGGTGTTGGATTTTTAGCAATGCTTGCTGGGGTATTGAATATTGATCAAACATTATATGAAGCAGCTTATATGGATGGTATCAAAAACAGAGCTCAAGAAATATTTTATATCACCATACCTTCAATGAAACCACAAATGCTATTTGGGGCCGTTATGGCGGTGGTGACAACCTTCCAAGCAGGGGGCATCGGTGTTGCCTTGTCTGGGTCAAACCCGACACCGCAATATGCAGGCCAATTGATTGTCAATCATATTGAAGATTTTGGTTTTATCAGATATATGATGGGCTATGCAGCAACAATCAGTGTTATTCTATTGCTCATGGTTTACTTCATTTCAAAAATTACCTGGCGTATCTTAGGGGAAAGGGAGTAATTATATGGCGAGAAATTCATTTCAAGGCACAAAGATCAATCCGACCCACTTTGACAGAAGTCAGATTCCATTCTTTGCATTCCTTATTCCATTTTCAGTATTAATGCTGTTGCCAATTTTATTTATTGTTAACCATGCCTTCAAACCACAAAGTGAACTGTTTGCATATCCTCCTAAATTTTTTGTCAGAAGACCTACATTAGACAACTTTCAAGAATTATCAAGAATTGTTTCATCTTCTGGAGTTCCTTTTTCGAGATATATGGTCAATAGTTTATTTGTGACAATTGTTGGTGTCACACTCGCGATATTCATTACCGCTTTTTCAGCATATGCTTTATCAAAGCTTAAATTCAAGGGTAAGAAATTCTTATTTGAACTCAATACATTAGCGCTCATGTTTGTTCCAATTGCTGTTCAGATACCAAGATATCTAATCATTGCAAAATCTGGACTCATTGATACTTATTGGGCTCATATCTTACCAGTTATTGTCATGCCAGTAGCCATGTTTCTAATCAAGCAATTTATTGATCAGACACCAAACGAATTAATTGAATCAGCGAAAATTGATGGTGCATCTGAAATGCAGATTTTCTTTAAAATCATTATGCCGATTATCGCACCTGCTATCGCAACAGTTGGTATTTTAGCCTTTCAGGCTATCTGGAATGATACAACCACTTCGGTGTTGTATATCAATGATGAAAGCAAACGAACGCTTGCTTTCTATATGATGAGTTTGACATCTACACAAGGAAACACGGTAGCCGGCCAAGGGATGGCAGCTGCTGCAAGTTTGATGATGTTTATACCCAATCTGTTGTTGTTCATTATTCTTCAAAGTAAGGTTATGAATACAATGGCTCATTCAGGTATCAAATAATGAAAAAATATATTCTTTTGATCATTATATTACTCGCTTTCTTCGTTCCATCCCTCGAAGTAAAAGCAAATGGTCTGCCTTATACAACGTATACTTATTCTAGTGCAACACATCGTTTTGTTTGGACACAAGATGCTTATTTGCCACTTTCTATCAGCTATGATTTAGGTGGATTAACTCTTGATACACCGAGCGACATGACCATTGATAGCGATGATAATGTCTATATTGCTGACTCAGGCAATTCTAGAGTTATTAAATATAGTTTGAAGAATGATATCGTCACGATTATTGGTGAAGGATTCCTTGTTCAACCCACTGGTGTTCACGTTGGTCTTGATGGTAGTCTATATATTGCTGATTTTGGATCAAAAGAAGGATATCAATTCCTTTATGATGATTTAACGGATACATATACACTTGGAATCACTTATGCAAAACCGGTAAATACTCCTTATTTTACTGCAACTGACGCATTTGATCCAACCAAGATTATTACAGACCGCGGCAATAACGTTTATATCTTATTAGCAGGTAATATCAATGGTCTTGCAGAATTTGAAAATAATGGAAATTTCTTTGGGTTCTTTGGTGGAAACACATTACCAAGTACATTAGATAACATTTTAAAATCAGTTTTATTCGATGAAGAACAGCGCAGAGAATGGTTCAAGATGATTCCTGAACCGGTTTATAATATTGCTGTTGATCATGATGGATTGATTCTTACAACAACAAAAGAGGAGTATGGATATTTAAAACTCAATATCGCAAACTTTGTTTATAATAAATCAGTTTGGGGATTTGATACGGTTGAGGATTTATTTGTAGGTCCTTACAATACAATCTTTACCATCACTTCAGATGGATATATTACCGAATATGGTCCTGATGGGTCTGTGTTGTTTGTTTTCAGTGGACCTGACACCTATAATCAAAAAGGTCTCTTTAAGTACCCTACGGGTGTAGCGGTGGACTCTAAGAGTAATATTTATGTTGTTGACCAAGAAACATCGGCACTTCAAGTATTTATTCCAACTGAGTTTGCAAGCTTGGTTCATTATGCGATAGAACTCTATCAACAAGGCAAGTACGCAGAATCACTTGAGCCATGGCAAGAAGTACTTAGAATGAATAGTTTATTTGATCTTGCTAACAAAGGCATCGGTAATGCATATTTTTCTGAAATGGATTATGAAAGTGCCATGGAATACTATCAAGTAGCAAGAGATACAGATGGTTTTTCTAATGCATTTTGGGAAGTCAGAAATACAGCACTACTCAACAGTGGTCAAATCATTGTTGGCGTGTTCCTAAGCTTGATATTGCTTTATTTTGTCAATCGGTTTGTTCATTTCATGGACTACGTTAAAAAGCCTTTCATAAAACTCAAGACTTTTTTGGGACGTTATAAATTATATCAAGAACTTGTTTTCCCATTTTATATCATCAAGCATCCAGGGGATGGTTATTACGGTATCAAACGAGAGAACAAGGGTTCGAATCTCTCAGCAACCATTTATTTGTTATTATTCTTTGCGATGTATGTTTACTGGATTTTTGAAACAAGTTTTCTATTTAACAACAATATTCCTACTGAAATCAACATGTTTCAACAGATGACAACCATTTTTGTACCATTCTTCTTATGGGTCGTCGCCAATTATCTCGTCTGTAGCATTCGCGATGGAGAAGGCAAATTAAGTGATGTCTATCAAGCGACAGCTTATACGCTATTACCAATGATTATTGCTTTTCCAGTCTTAACCATCATTTCAAAGGGATTGACTTATAATGAGTCATTCATCTACTCAACGCTACTATTCATCGGTGTCGCACTGACCATCATTTATATGATTATTATGGTTAAGGAAATTCATTTCTATGACATGAAACCAACCATTTCCAATATATTAATTTCAATCTTTACAGCAATCATGATTTTAGCTGTACTTTTCATCATTTACTTATTATTAAATGAAGTCTGGACGTTATTTGCAGACATTGTAAGGGAGTTGTTTAATCGTGGTTAAATTGACGAGATATTTAGTAGTATTCATCCTGTTCATCATGATGACGGTTGGTATTGTCTACGCTGCAGATGTTAACATTCCGCTTGCAGATTTCCAAACTGTAGATAATTATCCATACATCAATGAATTGTTATTAGAAAGTTCAAGATATACACAAACCGATGATGTTTCACCACAAGTACTTAATGATTATCATACACTCTATCATTTATCTTATACACCTTCAGAATTGGATTCTCTTGGCTTTGAACTCATGTTTGATACAAATGAACTTGAAGTCTATTTCGAAAAAGATTCCTTTTCAATTATGATCAAAAACAAAGAAACTGGATACTTTTGGTCATCTAGACCAGAATTTCAAGGTATATCTGGGACAAGAGAAGACAATACAGCCAATAGAAATCTGATGAATTCAGGTCTTTGGGTCGATTATGTCAATGCGCAAAATGTGAAGACATCCACGTTGATCACTGCATCTTTATATACATTAGCAGGTGTCAAGTATCAAAATGATGGCTCGATCACCGTCGATAATCCAGATCATTTGCGCCCTTATTTGCTTGAAGCAGGCAGTTATTTATCCCGTAAGGTTTCAGTATCTATTGAAGAACATACAATAAATTCATTTTTAACACATGTTGATATCAAGGAAATAGATGTTGCTTTTGATGTACAATTCAGTTTGAATCAAGGGTCACTCGAAGTATATATTCCTTCTGAGAGCATTGTTGAAGATGGAGACATTTATCGTTTATTAGGCATTCAAATATTTCCATATTTAGGTGCAGCAAGAGAAGCGAATGTCCCGGGATATGTTGTGATTCCAGATGGTATTGGCGCTTTGGTTAGAATGAACCAGAGACATAACACTTATTTCCAAGCACGTTTTTATGGTGCTGATTATGGATATCAAGCAGCTACATTACCTCAATTATCCATACCAGTTTATGGCATGGTTCATGAGCCAGGTGTCAATGGATATTACGTCAATATCCTAGAAGGATCTGAAAGTTCAACTTTGCTTGCAAATTTCTGGGGTGACAATACAAAATATCATAGAATCTCTTCGAGATTTAATGTCAGACAAATATTTAAGAATATTATCAATAAAGCTGGAGATGGAAACGATACGATTACAGATGAACTGAGTACTGCAAATTATCGTATTGCTTATCACTTCTTAAGTGGTGATGAAGCATCATATGTTGGTATGGCAAAGGATTATCGTGATTTTTTGATTGATGAAGGCATTTTATCAAATCAAGAAAAAGTTGTTGGTAATCAAATTCCATTGCAGCTTTCTTATATCATGTCTGATCAGGAACCTTCATTTATCGGAACTTCAAAAGTAAAGATGACAACCATTGAACAAGTCAAAACTGCTTATGATTTATTTAAATCAAATGGCATTTTAAACCAACAGGTTACACTGATGGGATGGAGTAAAGATGGGTTTGTCTATAGAGCACCGTATGCGACACGTATTTCAGGCAAGAATGATTATAAAGATCTCGCTCGATACATTATCGATGATGGAAATTCAATCTATTTAGACAACGAATATGTGTTCTCATCAGAACTATCATCACAAATATTCTATAATCGTGATGTTGCTAAAAACCTCTCAAAATTGAAGATGGTTTTCAGTAGACGTTCCTTAAATGGCCAAATATTAGATATGTATTTGTTATATCCAGATAGAAGTTATAGGATGGCTGAAGATGATGTAGATTTCTTTAATGATCTTGGTGTTTCTGGCCTTTCTATGTCCGCCATAGGTCAAACGTTGTATAGTTACTATGATGGAAAAAATTACACGAGAGATTCAAGTATCACCTATTATCAAGCACTCGCTGATTTATATGATTCTTTGACACTTTCGAGACCCAATGTTTACATGTATGGATATATTGATGGCTATCTGGATTTACCGATTACGAACAGTCAATACGATTATTATACTGACTTGGTGCCATTGATTCCAATCATTTTGAAGGGTAGTATATCCTATTACACACCATACTTGAATTTCAATGCACTTGCTGAAGATCGTTATCTGACAATGGTTGATTTCGGAGTTAACCCAAGTTATATTCTAACAAATGAGCCTACATATGAAATGAGATATACACAAGCAAGTGCGTATTATACAACCACATTTTCTGACTATGAAGTACAAATTATGGATACCTATCATTTTGTCAATGATGCGCTTAAATATGTCACAAATGCTTATGTTCAAAACCGTGAAATCATTGAAACTGGTTTGGTTTTAGTTACTTATTCCAATGGTGTATCCATTTATATCAATTACAATTATGAAGTGCAAACTCATCTGACAAACACCATACCGGCAAGAAGTTATAAGGTGGTGGGATCATGAAAAAGTTAACAGCAAGAATCGCTTCGTTAAGCGCTATTATAGGTAAATTCTTTTTCAAAATCTGGGATACTATATCAAGCTTTTATGTATATAAGGTCTCTGTTGTTTTTGAGAAAATTGGTCATGCACTGACACATAATTTCATCATTAGGAAACGTGGTCTTCAATTGATTTTATTTGGATTTATCAAGATCAAAGTGACCAGAAAGAACCGTGAAGCGTTTTATGGCTACATGTTCATTTTGTTATGGCTTTTTGGATATTTAGTTTTCACACTCTATCCAATGTTTTATTCGCTCTATTTAAGTTTTCATGAAGCTTATTACAGTTTGCAAGATGGCATACTGACCACATTTGTGGGGTTCCAAAATTATTTAAATATTTTTAGAAGTCAGGTGTTATTACCACTTTTTGGAACCTATCTAGGAAAAATGGTTATTGCTGTACCACTTGTTGTTGTCTTTTCGATTATGATTGCTGTATTAATCAATAATCCTATCAAGCTCAAAGGTGTATGGAGAACAATCTTTTTCTTACCAGTCGTTATTTCTACAGGACCAGTTATTGCAGAATTAACCAACCAGGATGCAACTTCTCTTCCTTCACTTCAAGACAGTTCAGTGTTGATTTACATTTCTGAAAATTTAGGTCCATGGATTGCTAATCCTTTAGAAACACTCTTGACATCCATGCTGTTGATTTTATGGTATGCTGGTATTCCTATTTTGATTTTCTTGGCAGGGCTACAAAAGATTGATATCTCGATTTATGAAGCAGCATCAATTGATGGTGCATCACCTTGGGATCGATTCTGGAAAATTACATTGCCTTCCATTCAACCATTAATTGGAGTTGCTATCATTTATATCGTTGTGTCTATGTCGCTATTTGTTGAATCAGGTGGTATATTAGATATGGCAAGATCGCATATGCTTGTCGGGGCACCAGATTCTAATTTTTGGCACGGTTATGGATTTGCAGCTGCTATTGCATGGGTTTATTTCTTCTTGATGGTCATTATCATGAGTATTTTTGTGGGTGTTATTTCCATCCGCAGAAAGGAGAAGTAGCCGATGAAAAAAATAGATTATAAACATTTCAAAACTAAAGCAAGACGCTACTTATTGGGGATGAACTTTGTTGATGGTTTCATTTACAAAATAGTCATCTATACGCTTTTGATTAGTTTCAGTTATATTTATCTATATCCGGTTTTATTCATGCTCGTCAATAGTTTTATGAGTGTTGATGATCTCATCAATCCTGGTATCAAATGGATTCCAAGTGCACTTCAATTTGAAAATTACTCAAGAGCCATTCAAGTCCTTGAACTTCCAAAAGCTATTTTTACAACAACTGGTTATGTGCTTAAGGTGAGTTTATCAGTTACGATCTCATCAGCAATTATCGGATATGGTTTCGCAAAATTCAATTTTCCACTAAAGAAAATTATGTTTGTTTTAATGCTAGCAACCTTTATTTTACCTTCTCAGGTTACGATGGTCGCTAATATGTTAGTTTTTAGAAATCTTGGCCTTATGAGCACTCAGAATTCAATGATTTTACCCGCTATTTTTGGGCAGGGAATTAATGCAGCAATTTACATTTTGATATTTTATCAGTTTTTCAAAACGATTCCTGGTGTTCTGATGGAATCAGCAGAAGTTGATGGCGCATCACATTTGAAAATATTTTTGAAAATCGCCATTCCACTTGCTATCCCATCATTCATCATTGTCTTCTTATTTAGCTTTGTTTGGTATTGGAATGAAACCTTTATCACAGCACTCTATGTTGGCGGACAGGTTACATTACCACTTAAGCTTCAGGCATTTAGAGCTAGTTATTCAACATTGTTCCCTCCAGGTACACCTGGTAGTGAATTAAATGAAGCAATTATGCTTGCAGGTAACATGCTCACTATTTTACCTTTGCTTGTATTATATTTTATTGCTCAACGCTATTTCGTTGAAAGTATTGATCGCACGGGTATCACGGGTGAGTAAGAAGGAGATTTTATGAAAAAGATATTGATTTTAGCGCTACTGATATTTATTTTGGTAGGGTGTGAAAAGAATACAGCTGAAGTACCCAATGGTCTATTGCCGTTGACCGCTATTGATGATTGTGATGAACCGACACTTGAAGGTGGATGGACATGCATTTGGGCAGATGAATTCAATGGTAGTGCTGTTGATGAAACTAAATGGAATTTTGAAATCAACGGCAGTGGTGGCGGAAATGGAGAACTTCAGTACTACACCAAAGAAAATGCCCAAGTCGTTGACGGCAAATTAGTAATTACAGCAAAAAAGGAAAGCTATCTTGGTATGGATTACACATCATCGAGATTGACGACAAAGTATAAGGGAACATTTGAATATGTCCGCATCATTGTTCGTGCTAAAATGGCCACAGGCAGAGGTACATGGCCAGCCATATGGATGATGCCTTTAATGAGCGTTTATGGTGGATGGCCAAATAGTGGTGAAATTGATATCACTGAATATGTCGGATATGATGTAAATCGGATTTATTCAACTATTCATACTGAAAGATTCAATCATAATTTAGGCACTCAAATCGGATTTAACAGGGTGATTGAAAATGCTGAAACAGAATTTCATAATTATGAAATGATTTGGTCTCCTGGTTATATTAAGACGCTTGTCGATGGACAAACCATTGGAGAGTTTAATTATGTTCCAGGATTAACATCTGATGCATCTTATGAAGAAGCCTTTCCATTCGATCAAGAATTCTTTCTCATCGTAAATTTAGCTATTGGTGGTAGTTGGGGTGGCTCGCAAGGCATTGATCCCAATATCTTCCCTACAACATTTGAAATTGATTATGCACGGGTTTATAAACAAGATTATGCAACAATTGATAAAGAAATACCAACGGATCCGGAAAATATTTCTTTAGCACAGCTCAAGAATACTCTTTATTGGCAAAAATCAACAGATGATTTTGGAGTAGCAGAATATGCCATCTACTTAGATGGAGAGTTTCATCGCTATGCAAACTTGAATCAGATCACATTGACTGGATTAAACGTGGGACAAACCTATCAGATTCAAGTTCAAGCAATCGATTTTGTCGGACGTTCATCAGGTTTAAGCGAATCATTTTCATTAACTTACTCTTAATAGATCAAAGGCTGTACTTAATAGCCTTTTTTCTTTATCAAATGACTCACTTAAGAAAAAAGTAATTAAATATCAAGAAATTCTTTATAATTGATAAAGTATAATGGTTTAACTGAAAAGTTTCGAGTTTGATCGGATTTTCCCTTAATCTTGTTAATCTCTATTTCACTGGTTACTTTTCGGCAATTTCCAAGGGGCATGATTTTTTCATGCCCTACGGGAATACAAAATGACTGATTACATTTAAAAGTATCGTGGTATACTTTAAGTGTGATATGTTTAAATACGCGAGAAAGGAATTCAAAAATCATTAATGATTTGATCAGGTGAATGCGATGGGACAAAAAGTTTTACTTGTTGAAGATAATGTCATCATTAGTAGAAGTTTGGAGACCAAACTGAAGGAAGAAATGTTTGAAGTTAAACCTGTTTTTAACGGTGAAGATGCCATTAAGCAATTTGATTTGATTCCTTATGATGTCATTTTGCTTGATTTAATGTTGCCTATAAAGAATGGTGATGAGGTTTTAAGACATATCAGATCTAAGGGTGATGTGCCTGTGATTATCATTTCAACCAAGGATTCAGATGTGGAAAAAGCAATTAATCTCGGATTGGGAGCAGACGATTACTTGTCTAAACCTTTTTCAATGCTTGAACTTGTAGCTCGTGTAAAAGCAGTTCTTAGAAGATCACAAAAAAGTACTGAAAAAGTGCTTAAGCAAAATTTAAAAATTTTTAATGTTGAAATCAACCTAAATAATTATGTAGTTACCAAAAACGATAAAATTGTTGATTTAACACTCAAAGAATTCGAAATTCTAAAACTATTGTTGACCCATCCAGATCAAACATTCTCCAAACAGTTAATGTATCGTACGATTTGGGGAGAAGAATATTATTTCAATGATAACGTTATTAACGTTCACATTAGACGTTTAAGAGAAAAAATTGAAGATAATCCTTCGGAACCTAAGATTATTATTACAATGTGGGGATTTGGATATAAGTTAGGAATTGAATAATGAAGAAATGAATGCATCCCTATGGGTGTGTTTTTTTTAACTTAATAGATACTTAATAATCGGTTAAGGTTTAAGAAATGAAGGAGGCATATAATTAAATCATGATTCATGGAGGTAAGCAATGCGATCTTATATGGTTAACTGGGCTTTTCTTCTCGATTATGATAAGAATAGTGATACTGTAAATGTCAAATTTTCAAAACAATTTATTAAAGAATATGAGCTCGCTAATGTGGAGCTTTCACTTCTCAGTCATGAAATTTGTAGTTTTCTTCATAGATACGATTGTAGAAAACTGAGTTATTTTTGTCAAACTGATATAGATAATGTTTTTGATACTTTGATGCGTTTTACAATAAAAAAAAGCAAATATCCATTACGAACGATTGCATTATGCAAACGAACTGAACATGGATTATCCTGCATAAACTTTGAAGAATCAAAACTATTTGGATTAAGAAAGCTGAACCGAACGAGTCAATCTAAAAAGATTGTCAAGTACATCAGTATATCAAATGCCGACGACTTATCTGGTGATCGTCATCAAATTTTAGACACCATTGAAAAACACTTAGCAAAAATTATCGAAAGAGAACCAGTAAGAGTGTGAATTAAGGAAAAAGTAATAAATCATCTATATTTCCGTAATAATTGATGTGTATACTTAACTTAAATATGAACAAAAATATATTAAGAAGGGAAGAAACGAAATGAAACTAGTGATTATGACATTAGTCATTGTATTAACTGCAGTAACATATACTTTGCATGTTTCACAAACTCAAGCAACAAGTCTACACATGCATGAGTTGTTTTTCGCTGATTCCAGTGGAGAAATCATTCACTCTGATATTTTTGTTGAAGGTGCAGATCTGACCCGTTATGTTTTACCTGAAGCTCCAAAAAGAGAAGGATATATATTTATTGGTTGGAGCTATGATTTTACAAAAGGTATGCCTAATGCAGATATTATTGTCTATCCTCAATATATTTGTACTGAATATAATATACTTGCTACAACCTAATAATAATTTTGATATAATATCTTAAAAAGATACAGCACTTCCACCCTCGAATCCTGCTGTATCTTTTTTCTTTTGTACGAGTGCATCAATATTTGCTAAAAAAACTATATAATAGAGTAGACGGAAGGTGAATTTATGCAAAATTATCGGATTTTAAGTTTTAATATTAGGATTAATGTCGCAGTTGATGGTTTGAATGCTTGGGAGTTTCGAAAAGAAAAAGTCGTTCAATTTATCAAAACAGGGGATTTTGATATCATTGGGTTTCAAGAAGTAGCACCAGATATGTATCAGGAACTTATAGATCAACTCAAAGCGTATCACTATGTTGGATTTGCTAGAAGTAAAGGTAGCGAAGCAGTCCCTATATTTGTTAAAAAAGATAAGTATCGAATTTTAGAATCGAATACATTTTGGTTATCTGATACACCTGATATTGAGTCTAGAATTGAAGGCAGTTTTTTCCCAAGAATTGCTACATATGTTGTTTTAGAAGATCAAAATAAACAAAGGATTGCATTTTTTAATACACATCTTGATTATGCATCTGATGAAATATGCAAAAAACAATCAATGATCTTATCTCATTTCATCGATGATGTAACAAATAAGTATCAATCTCATTTCGTTCTCGCTGGAGATTTCAATGTGCTACCAGATAGTGATACGATTGGATTTTTGACCAATAAATATCGAATTATCTATGAAAAAAAAGACCGATTAGGTCTTACTTTTCATAACTATACTTGTGACACGATTGGATTACCTATCGATTATTTCTTTTTTTCATCAACCCTAAAGGATGAATTATTTAGAATCGTTCATCATAAAGATAAAAATTTCTATTTATCTGATCATTATCCAATAGTTGCAGAGTTTTCAATCAAGAAATAGCTGAATTTGGCTATTTTTTTATTGATCCTTTTTAAAAAAAGCATAAAAGTCTTTTTCTTTTTCTTGATCGTCAATAGAAACTGTACCTACAGGTGAAGCTAATATTGTAAATTCTTCAGATCCATCAAGTCCAAATAGTGCGTCGCATAATAATCTTTCAAATGCACCGATTGCGCATGTTCCAAGGCCAATCGATTCAGCTGCGATATAAAGATTCTGACAAACATGACCAATATCTACAAGGACGATTCGATGAGCAAAAAACGAATATCTCCATTCAGAACGATAAGGGATAACACTCCAAAAGAAGACAACATTGGCAGCATTTGACCAATTTTGGCCACTTAAGGCATCAGCTAACTTTTGATCTATATCTTCGTTAGAAGATAAAAACTCAATTTGATGAGAGATAGGTAAATAATGATAAGCACCTTCTTTTAATCCCTCAACGTTTTTTATGATAAGATATGTTTCAAATTCATGTCTTGCTCCGCCACTTGGAACAGTTCGTAGCGTTGCATAATTATTTCCACGAATACTTTTTATACCTTGGGTCGTCCACAATAGATATGATAATTGAAGTAATGTCATTTTCTCTTTTGTATAAACTCTATGACTTTGTCTTTGATTGAAAACCTGAAGGAGATCAGTTGAGATATTTAATTGCTTAAATTCAACGGGTAAATCAATTTGATGCTCTGTCATTTTTTCTTTTACAAGGGGTGGTTGCTTAAGTTTTTGTTGTTGATCAGTCAGCACATTTATCCCAAAATCATTGAATTTCAGTAATTCTCTACCCTCTAGTACTTTTTCTTTAATCACTTTTAATTTTTGTTCTTCCGAATACTTTTCAAACTTTTGATCATTAGTTGTCATAATAAAAACACCTCCATACTATTATTTTAGTATGAAAGTGTTTATTTGTTTCAAAGAAATTGTTATTCGACTGTAGCTTGTTTCTTATAAAATGACAATATACCATCAAAATCTTCATAGACTATGCGCGCGCCTTGAATTGTATATTCTTTTGAATAGCCACTGTTATTGGTTAGAATAAGGATACCTTCAACAACTTCCCAAGTGCCTTCATCAGTTCCAGTTGACGTTTGAGGTAATGTTCTAGATGCCCAACTATAACTCTCTAGATAGGTACCATTAGCATTCAAAGTGAGGTGTTGATAGGTTATAATATAGGGTAATTGTTCACTTGATTTTTCAAAGTTATAAAAACCCACCAGATATTGTGAAATTTCTCCGGTTTTGATTGCGTGAGCATATTCGATTCTTTCTTGATTACGCAAAACAAATTCTGTCTTAATACCTTCATAATCATCTAGATATGCTTGCTTAACACCAGTTGTGTCTGGTTGGACTGCAGTGCCATCAACCACTGCTTGATGGTGTGCTTCAACTTTACTTCTAAGTGCTTCTTCTAATTCGTCTTTAATCGCTTGAGCTCCGACTTCTCTTTGATTTTTGTATTGTTCCAAATACGCGTCTTGTAAAACACCTAAAGCATTGATTAACTCAGCTGATGTCATTTCTAAAGCATCATCAATTGTGTGTGTTTCATCAGCTGCCACATAAGCACTAACTAATTTAGCAAAACCAAAACTGATATCATAGAGGTCAACGAGTTCCTGAATGGCTGTATAGATTTCACTTTGATTGAGAATAACAGCACCCAATTTATTTTCATCAAAATAAGTTTGAAGTTGGTTTTCTACTTGAACTTGAAATTGATTTGCATCATCATCACTTGAATGACATGCTTGAATAGCGACTGCATTATCATTTCTTTCGGTATCAATATATCCCGTTTGAATTGCAGCATTCAAATAAAGTTGCAGAGCTTCTTCATAGTTCATGTCCTTTAATTGTAGACCAGCAGCAACAATTTCAGCTGCCTCATTTCTCAAAGCGTAACTGACTACATTTTCTTCCTGATTGACTATCATTTCCATAGCTGGATTGATGTCAATGGATAAGTATGTATTTTCACTAGTATTATCACTTGTACATGCTGCCATGCTAAACAGCACAGCCATTAACAATGCTACTGTTATTAATTTTTTCATTTTTCTCATTTCCTTTCGAATATATTTTACATTTAATATACAAAGTAGAAGAGGTTCTTATTGGATATTTTCTAATTTATTTTTTGATATAGGAAAATAATATCACCCGAAGTTCTTCTCAACCATTGATAGTTATCTAGAATTTCATAGGTGTCATTGGTATAAACCATGGATAAAATCAAAGTATTTTCTCCTACATTCTCACCTGGAACAACTGTCCAAGTTCCTGTGTTTGTACTGATATATCCGCTACCATCATTGAGTTGATATTCTTCCTTGAATGTACCATCTTGATAAATCTCGATATAGTTATAGGTGACCATGACCTGATTATCTGATCTGCTTACAAAATTGTATCTACCAACGATTGTGGCTTCACAAGGAATAGATACACCACCTTCATAGTTTACTTCAATTCGTTTAAAATCCGAATAGTAGAGATTAGACCCATCGTCGTATTCGACAAGTATACCTAAATCATTGGTTCCAACAGACATTCCAATTTCAAAATAGACATAACCATCAAGTTCTGGTGATAGGGGGCCTAAAACCAAATCTGTACCACTGTAGAGCGAGTAAACCATATTTGATGATTCATCTGCAGTTGCTGCTATGACGATGGTGTCTTGAAGTCCACAGTTTGTATTTGCATTGTAAGTTGAATCTATATCTACTGATTCTTTGATTGTTGTCCAATCCTGTAAAAGAGGATCATTATTATATTCACTCAGATAAAGTAATTCTAACGTTGGAAACACATCATTACCAATCGTACCATCAATCATTTGATCATATAGGATACTCATTTGTTCATAATCAATCAAAGCTGATTGAGCAATAAACAAAATTTGATCATACTGTAATGCACCATCATTGATGATTGCCTGTGCATTAGCACCAGAAGAGTAAGGTAAAAATTCTAAGTTGCTAAAAGTAACATAGCGATCGGTTTGACCCGGATAGTTTGGATCTGCTACATAGAGTTTATGATTTTCTAACTTATACGCTAATATTGCATGTCCACTGACAATATTACCCAATGAATCATGCGCATAAATACCCATAAGTTGAGGTTCACCTGTCATATACATTGCATAAGCAAAGGCATAGTAGACCCAATCTTCATTATCTGTTCCAAAATCAATTAAATCAACAAAGTCTTCATCTGTCCAATCAAGAAGATTCTGGACAACAGATGCATAGCGATATCCAAATGAATCGTCTTCCCATAAATCTTCGGTAGAACCTAAACCATTGTTGTCAAATAAACCAAATAATCGTGGTTCTTCATTAGCTAAATAATGTTCAGAGTAATAATAAGCCATGGTCATAACTTGACCAGCACAGTGCCCTCCTGGAGCTAAATAAGATCCATAATTAATGAATTGCCAATCATCTACTCCTGGTAGAAAACCTGTATCAAACTTATCTGTAACTGAACCTTCTAAACTTTTTAATTGCTCAATTGAAATCTTTGATACAACAACATCCGAGAAATGAGATGTGACAAGAGTAATGGAATCGCTATTGACACTTTCAGTAGGAATAGCTTCTAGTTTTCCTGTTTCCTGATCAAAGAAGAACCCCATAGCAAATTCATCATCTTCTAATACAATAGGTATTGTTAATAACATCGGATAATTTGCAAATTCATGACCATTATCAATGGTGATGAGTGGTGTTATTGGATTAAAGTCTATACCAAAATCATGGTTTATTATCTCTTGAGTTGAAATTTCAAAGTTTTGAGTATCATCAAAAGCAAAGAAATCAACAAATAAACTCATACCATCAATAGATGAGCCATCCTGGTTAATGGTAATCGTACCACCAAAAGTACCAACAGTCTCTGATGCAATCTGAATCGAATCACCAAGCGTTAATGTCTTGATGTTGTCTCCGGGTTTTTTGATCAAACCTACAATGACAATAATTAAGACGAGACCAGCAAAAATACCTAACGAAATATAAACGTTTTTTTGCTTAGAATAAAACTTCTTGATATGTGGAGTTGCTAGTTGAATGCCTTTCTTGATCAATTCATAAAACTTAATCAATATTTTCTTTATGATCTCATATGCGTTTTTTAAAATAATCTTCGTTTGATTGAGTATTTTAAAAATAAGACTTCCTGTTTCATTTTGACATTCCGGACATATTTTTTTCATTGGTGAAACATCTTTACCACAACTTTTACATTTCATAAATTCCTCCATTGTTGATGCATAAAAAAGAAAAAACCATCAGTTGACGCTGGTGATACTTCATATATTTTTTACAATTATTCTTCAAGTTATTTTCTATGCCTATCTAAATTGTAACCTTTTTCAGTAAATATTGTCAATAACTATATGACATTGAATAGTCATAAATAATATTATATTGTTTGAAAGCTAGAGATTTCTACTTAATTAGTTGGAAATCTACAGTATGAATCTTGGCGAATAATTGACGAATTTTTTATCCATTTATTGTCTATTTGAGTTTCATAACAGTTAGTATGATTACAGACATAGGTAAAGAAAAAAGGCAAATAATTGCCTTTTTCTTTTTTAATAAATCTCTATTTACTCGGATTACTTTGAGTTTTAACCTAGAAAAGCTCTTTTCTTGTTAATTTTATGAAAACATTCCTTTTATTTGGGAGTCTTTCTAATTTCCAACAAAGTGTTTGCTTGACTGTGAGGCTAAAACAAAGTTCCTGTGAATTACAAGTGGTACCCCCTAACGGATTCGAACCGTTGACCCAATGATTAAGAGACAGTTAAAAAGCATAAGAATTAAAAAGTCAATTACGAAATACACTATTATTCTCTTGAAGCCTGAGATAACAAAGTAGAGAAAGTTTATAGAGTTAAGATTAGCAGGGACTTGCTAGTCTTTTTTCATAAACAAAATATTTAATATTTTTGATGGTAGAATTCTACTTTTGGTTTATTGTAAATTAAATTATTCGGTGTTATCATATGTATAAAGGGGTTGATCATGTGATTGATAAAGTTAAATTGGGAACTCATATCTACAGACTTAGAAAACAAAAAGGATTTTCTCAGAAAGAACTTGCCGATAAGTTGCATATTTCCTTTCAAGCAGTCTCAAAATGGGAACGAGGTTTGTCTACTCCAAATTTCGAAATGATTTCAAGTATTGCAAACTTATTCAATACTTCAGCAAATCAATTCTTGTTTCAAGCAGAGACTTTAATGAGTTTAGATGAACTTATTGATAATTTGAATCGTAATGGACTCAATGATAAGAACTACATAAGTCTTGCTGCTCTAATTCAATCGGATCTTTTTAGTGATTTATTTATTAGAATGATTACTGGTGACAAATTAAAAACCACCTTGAATATAGTTATGAAAAATCTTGTTGAATATAGAAATATATCATTAATTAATGCTTCGCATAAATTGTACAGAGAATATGCTAATTTATTCGATCTAAATCTACTTTCCTTTAAAGAAAAAAATATAAATGGAGTCAAAGTATTAGTTTCTGTAACATGTATGGATGTTGACTATGTTTTTTTAGGAAAACATTTATCTAGAGTGATAGAATCCGTGAAGAAGTCTGTCATCCTTTTATTTCATGAAGTAGATGAGAAGATAACCATTATGACAAAATGTACAAATGATTTGCTAGAAGAAGGGTTTAATAGTTATTATATTACACAGCTTCTAGGATGGGAATCCATTATACCTTCAACGTCTGGGATACTAGGCGGTGGTGGTGATGAACAACACGGAACCATAGAAATAGCGAAACATTTTACAAAAACAGATTATATTGATAAAGTTACCGAATTGTTTGAATCATACGTTTTGAGATTCAATAAATTATTTGCATTATCTCTTACCAAATTGTAGAATCATAATAAAACTGAAAGTAAGTTTAGAGAATTTTTTTAAAACTATTTGATTAAAAAAGACACAATAAAAATAAGGATAGGAACTATACATTATAGTTTCTATTTTTTGTTTATGCTATAAGAAAGCAAGGTTTTAATTTTAAAGAAAGAATGCAATAATAATGTAGTTAGGTTTGATTTCTTAATTTTTAATTGTTTCTGGTATATGAACAATCACAAATAATTGTATCATGAGCAATTTGAAGTTTATGAAGGTTAATTGTAAATCTCTAAAAACTTGGTATAATTAGAATAAAGATAAATGAATGGGGGAAATATTAATGAGTAGTGAAAGTCAATTGAAATCCTATTTGGAAAATATTAAACAATTGAGTATCGATGTTATTCCCTGTGATCAAGTACTCCTTGAATCACAAATTCCAAAAGGAAATAGTGTTTTGTCTATTGAAACAAGTGTATTGTTTGTAGATATAAGAAAATCATCTTCAATATCTCAAAATATTGGTATCAAGAACATGACCCAACTATATAAAATGTTTAGTTCACTTGCAGCAATGGCTATTCAAGAAAATAGTGGAAAGATTTTCCAATTTGCTGGTGATGGTTTTATGGCTGCATTCAATAGCACTAAATCATCTAATTTTAGATTAAATGCATTCAATGCTGCAACACGTATAAAATATCTACTTGACAACGTGTACAAATCTATTGTGGATAACAACTGGTTATTTGATTGTGGATATGCAATTAGTACTGGGCATATCTATATGACACGGTTCAAAGCAAAGCCATATGATTTGCCAAGTTTTGGTGTTTTTCCTGGTGAACCTACAAATCTTTCTTCAAAATTATGTGATTTTGCGAAAGAAAACGAAATCATGATAGATCAATCAACTTATGATCATTTGAAGAAATTTGATGTTAATTTTATTAGAACCCCATATAAAGATAAGGTGGTATATAAATGCAAACTAAAATAGAAAAATCTTCATATAGTAAAGATGATGCTCTTCAGACTTTAAATAGAAATATAACTTGGATTAATTCTGCAGATAGCAAATCTTCCATTTTGATGGCTGTAATTGGTTTTTTATATAGTGGATCCTTTCTATTAGTTGATCAATCCAAATTGACTAATATAATTCAAAATGGATTATGGTATGAAAAATTATCTGCATTCTTTTTGTCCTTATCAGCAATTGTTATGGGAGTGTCATTTATTATCACTGTATTATTCTTGATACTAGTTCTACTAACTAGAACAAAATCAGTTGTTGATAAACCAGGAAAAAATTTCTTTTACTTTGGGGATATATCAAATAAATCTTATTTAGATTTCAAAGAACTTGTCAAAGGAGTGAAGACTTCTGAAATACTAGAAGACCTTATATCACAAGTTTATAATACATCAGTTATAGCCTCAATTAAATACAACTATCTTAGAAAAAGCTATAGATCACTCATTGTGACATTGATATCAACACTTATTTATTCATTTTTATTAGCATTTATTTAATGGAGGATTATTATATATGAAGGATTGTAAATATAAACTAAATAAGGTTAATAATGATACATTAGACTACGAGATAAGAGTTATTCATCCAGAAAAAATCAAACTTTTTGGTATCAGTTCAACATGATAGACAAATTATTAATAATAAAAACTCAAGATGGATATTCTCTTGAAACAATGCTTAGTCTTCCTGAAACAAAACCTAATAAACTTGTATTATTTGTGAACGGATCTGGTCCATTTACATATAACACTATACGTCAAAAAGCTGATGGTAGTATATTTCGCTATTTTGACTTATTCGCAAGTGAATTCACAAAGAGAGGTATTGCTTTTTGTCGTTATAACACTCGTGGTGTTGTTGATGGAGAAACTCCACCCAGCTATACGAAAATCAATGAAAATGAATATTTATCTTATCTTCCTCACAATTCCGTTAGCGATCTTAATTCGATTATCACATATCTTTATCAAGAAGGATATCAGCATACTAGCATTTACCTACTTGGATGGAGTGAGGGATCTATTATTGCACCTCTTGTAGCATTGAATCAATCATTGAATATCAAAGGACTTTTACTGTGTGGTTATTGCAATGAAAATCTATATGATACTTTGGTTTGGCAAATGAATGGTAACTCGGAGTTGATTCAAAATAGAAGGTTATTTGATTATGACAAAAAGGGATATATTACTAAAAAGGATTTTGAAGAAGATCGATATCATGTGCGGAAAGCTGTTTTTTTGGACAAGACATTTGAACAACTCGATATGGATTCAGACGGTAAAATCACATCTGCTGACTTTGCACTAAACTCACAAAATTATTTAGATGAAATGCTAATCGCAATTGATAAAGGGGATGATGAATGGCTGAAGGAAAATCATGGAATTCGTTTGACTTCTGCATGGTTTAAAGAACATTTTTCACTTGAACCAAACAAAAATATTTTACCGAAATTAAACTTACCTATCCATATTTTTGCTGGAGAATATGATGCAATGACACCAGTATATAATGCTTTAGATATTGAAATTAGATTTCATAAGCTCGGAAAGATGAACCTTAAGACACACATATTTGAAAACCACGACCACGATTTGAATTATGCTTTGTATCTTTTTAAACGAGAATTATCAGAAGGACTTCTATCAATCTTTAATGTGGTGGAGAAAACCCAATGATTAGCTGTACATTGTGATTATACTAAGTTTATAACTTTATTAAAAAGGCTCAATTGAGTGGACTGCTATGAAAAAATGAGAAATATTTTAGGTATGACCATAGACAAAGAATGCTAATTTCAACCCATCTTATTACAGATTCAATTGAAGAGTTAAATAAAACCGAATTAGGTAAAGAAATAATTGAATTGCAGTATAGATACAATGAATTATAACAAATACCTAGTGTATTAAACTTAATTTATAAACATACTCATACATGAAACGACTGAAAATCCTTTCGTCGTATTTAGATGATATTCTTAAGTTTATAAGTTGATCTAAAATATATATATAGATCTCACACTACTATGTTAATAAAAGAACAAAAAAGGTAACTGATTTCTACAAAAATTACAGATAAAATATTTGGGAATATATAAATCTTATACTATTATGTCAATAAAATAACAAAAAAAGTATATTGTTTATCATTAATTAGCGCTTAAAATTCATTTTTAGTCGTAATTGTTGCAATTTCTAATAGTTGTGGTAAAATAATCTCATAAATGATCTATAAAATCTTTTTCTATTATAAAACTCTATAATCTGTGAGATTTTTCGGTTACGAATCCTACCAAAATCGTTTTAATAGAGGTTACGAAGCCTTTGAAAATCGTTTTAATAGAGGTTATGAATCCTATCAAAATCATCGTAATAGATTATAGAGTTTTATAATAGAAAAAAGACTTAGGTTTTTTTTTTAAGGGGGTATAAATGTGGATTGGTATTATATTGATGAAGTATTTTTGAATAATTTGAGATTAGTAGAGAGTAGAATTCCTGAGACTGATTATGGTAGAGATAAGTGGAAACCCTTTTTTGGAATATTGTTTACTATAGGTGATTTAGCGTATGTCACTAATATTTCTAGTCCAAAACCTAGACATAGCGGAATGAAAAATGATTTAGATTTTATCAAAGTCTACGATGTGGACCTTCCAGATGATGACTCATTAATAGCTGTAATCAATTTGAATTATATGTTTCCCGTTCCTAAAAAATACTTACAACAGGTTGATTATGCTGTGTTGACAAGCCTTATCTCAGGGAAATCATCAAGCGAGTTATCCAAGTATTGGGATTTTCTACAAAAAGAGTTGACTATTATTAATACACTTGATTTAGGTGCGAAAGCATTACGTCTTTATAATCTTGTAAATAAGTATAAAAACTCAAAGTATGCTTTGAGAAGTTTCGATTTTTCAAATCTTGAAAATGTTGTTAAAACGATGGCTTAAAGTTCTAATGTGAATAAACAAGTAATTTGGAATAACATAGTAATGTAATTATTAGTAAAAAAAGGCAAAATTTACTTGCCTTTTTCTTTTTCTGACAAACCTAAGAAATAAT
>CAZPLF010000024.1:0-27441 GCA_964587475.1 uncultured Mariniplasma sp. | reverse complement strand
CACCCATTGCATGCCACAATGTAATTTCAATTGGATCAGTTCCAAGTGATAATGGAATCGCGCTGACTGCAACAGTTAATACAACTGAAGAGCTTGCTCTGATACCACCACTATTGGTTACACGAATCGTTAGATTATATGTACCTGGAGTATCAAGGAAATAAGTACCTATAACTTCAATACTTGAAGTGATATTTCCATCTATTGGGTCAGTTGCTGTAACACCAGCTTTTGGATCATAGTCGCCAGATCCTACATAATAAGTTTGAGTAGCAACAACACCTGTTAATACTGGTGGTTGTGCATTGGATGCACTTGTAACTGTCAAACTGATTGTTACTGAAGTGGATAAATCTCCACTGTCTGTAACTGTCAAAGTGATACTATAAGTACCAGGATAATTGACATCATCTGCTTCAAAACCACTTACAACGATGCCTGCTGTCAAATCACCATCTTCATTATCTGTTGCTGATACACCAGTTAGCGGATTGTATGTGTCACCTTGTTGAATGACAGGATTCAAATCTGCGCCAGTAATCGTTGGTGCTTGATTTCTCTTTGTCGCACAAGCTGAAAGTGTTAAAACTCCCAAAAGTACGAGAACAGTAAATACTATTTTTTTCATTTTTTCCTCCTATATATTTATGAATCTATTTTTTTTAATTCTAATATCCAAGTATTAACCTTTTGTTCCACTTCTACCAACACCTGCAATAATGTATTTCTTTAGTGAAAAGAAAATAATTAGAAGAGGGACCGTAACGAGTGCAGTTGCAGCAAGCTGCAAGTTATAAACGGGGCGTGCATCTGAACCCTCACCTGTTACGAAGCTTGTACTTCTTAAAGCAACCGAGATTAGCCAGTTTTCTTCTGATGGAGCAACGAGTTGTGGCCAAATATATGCATCCCAAGCACCAATAGCACTAAGAATTGTAATTGTGATAATCGTTGGCTTAGCAATCGGAATCATGACTCTTCTTAAATATTTGAAATCTCCACAGCCATCAACTTGAGCTGCACGATAAAGTGTATCTGGAATCTGTTTGAATGATTGTCTTAAGAAGAAAATATAGAATACGCTTGTCATGAACGGGAAGATTAAGGCATAAAAACTATCATACCATCCAAGATTTCTTACAGTAATGTAATTGGTGATGGTATAAAGCTCACCTGGAATCATCATGGTCATTAACAAAATTGAGAAAATGAATTCGCGTCCCTTAAAATCAAGTCTAGAAAAAGCAAATGCAGCCAAAATGGTAGTTGTGACTGTACCTATCATTGATAAAATACCAACAATTAATGTGTTTGCAATGTATCTAGAGAAATTAAACTGTGTAAGTGCCACTTTGAAATTAACCCATTGCATTTCGGAAATACCGATAAACATTCTTGGTGTCACTGCATTGGTTAATTCTTGGTGAGTCTTAAGTGCAGTAATCATCATCCAATAAAATGGGATAAAGATGAATAGTGCAATCATGGTAAGGAATGTATATGTAGAAACCATGACTAAGACTTTAACAACAAGATCTTGTCTACTGACACGTTCTAGGTCTGCTTGACTTTCTGTTTCTAGTTTCTTGAGTGCTCGTTTTGCTTTGGCACGTTGATAAGTTTTTCCTGTTATCAAGTCTTTGGTGTCTTTCATGACATTCATAAATGCTTGTTTAAGTCCATAATCTTGAACAATGTTTAGAATTTCGGTCGCCATCATTAATCGAACAACGAAACTAAATGGATTAAGTGTGAATAAACTCATAAAGGCATATAGGAATTGTGTCCGATATGTCCAAGGATCCATCTCAATAACATCTCTGCTTCTTAAACGCTTGCTATGAGAGAAAAGTAAAGGAGTAAAGATAACGAGATAACCAATGAGAATACTAATACCTGCATTTAGTTGGGCAGATGTCAATGTGACTCCAAAAACATTGTATGTCGTATTAACAACTTGAGTAATGAATTGGGGCTCAACTAAAATGATGAAGAAATGCGCAAGTAAAGCCATTGCAGCAATGACGAAAACTAAATCAATAAGGGTAGCAATTAAATCAAATTTTCTAATTTTTTCAGTAATTCTTTTCATTTTGCTCTCCCTCCTAGTAGTGAACTCTACGTTTTCCAACTTGAAGTTGGATAACCGTAAAGACCAATATGATTGCGAAGAGAATAATCGCAGCTGCAGAAGCATATGACATCACACCATTGAGTGCGGCACCACCGATATAATCGTATATGTAGAATACTATTGTTTTTAAGTTAATCGAGCCTTGAGAACCAGTTGTAATTAAACCTTCTCTATTAATGATTGCAACAACTGATGAATATGTCTTAAAGGATCCAATAACTGAAGTGATTAAAATATAGAAAATCATTGGAGAAATCAAAGGCACAGTGATACGAGTAAATGATTTAGCTCTACTGGCCCCATCAATTTGAGCTGATTGGTAGTATTGTTTGTCAATACCTTGAATACCAGCTAAAAATACAATGATTTTAAATGCTAGCCCATTCCAAACTGAATAGACGAGAATAACCGACATTGCAGACCAATAAGTAGCTCCGGATGCAACCCATGCAATTGGGGTTCCTCCAAACCAAGTAATGACCTGATTTGCCAGTCCTAAGCCTACAGGATTCATAATCGTATTTTGGTTTCCACTAAAAATAAAAGCGAAGACTAAACCAATAGCAATTGTATTGGTAACATAAGGTAGAAAGAAGATTGTTTGATAAAAACTCTTTAAAGGTTTGATGGCATTGAGTGCAACAGCAATCAATAAACCAATGATAATTGTGATTGGTACCGATACGAAAACGATGATTGCAGTATTAAGCACAGCTTGTTTAAAATTCGCATGCTGCAATACAACGGCATAATTTCCTAAAAATGTAAAGCCATCATATTCACCGGTTTGAATATTATATCCCGTATAAAAAGAGATAAGAAACGAATTAAATATAGGGTAGAAAGTAAAGATTGAAAGTAAAGTTAACGCTGGTGCAAGATAAAATATGGCTTTTAGCCATCCTGGCCATCGCGTAATAAATCCTAAATGATGCTTCTGAAAGAACTCACTCGTTCTGACAGAAGAAAAATGGATAGTGTTTCGCGCTTTCCAAAGAAAATCTCTCAGTTTTTGTTTAAAGTCTTTCATAACACCACATGTCCCGTTTCTTTTTCAAATACATGGGTTTTCCCTGCTTTGACACTAAGTTTAATGGTCTTTTGACCATGAACAGAATCTGAATCAACAAGTGCTCTTAAGTCAACATCACCCAGACTAAACCGAATCATAGTATCTCGTCCAATATGTTCGATATCTTTTGTGTCGACATCGAACCCATTTGGATCAAATCTAAAATCTTCAGGTCTAATACCTAAAATATAATCGCCATTTTTAGCAGTTCTTGTAGCAACTTGAATGTTATCGCCAATGAATACTTTGCCATCAACTATTTTTCCTTCAACAATGTTAATCGGAGGATTTCCTAAAAATTTTGCAACAAAAAGATTGATTGGTTTATTATACATATTTTGTGGTATGTCCATTTGTTGTTGAACACCAAAATCAAGAATTACCATTTGATCACTGATACTCATAGCTTCTTCTTGGTCATGAGTAACAAAGATGGTAGTAATACCTGTTTCTCTTTGAATACGTTTAATTTCTTCTCTAGTTTGCAGACGAAGTCTAGCATCCAAATTCGAAAGTGGTTCATCCAATAATAAGACGCGGGGCTTCTTAACTAGTGCTCTGGCAATAGCAACACGTTGCTGTTGTCCGCCTGATAATTGTGAAGGCTTTTTGTCTAATTGATCTTCAATACCAACAAGTTTAGCCATTTCAATAACAAGTTTTGTTGCTTCTTCGCGACCAATGTTTAAATTTTCAAGTGGAAACATGATGTTTTGACGCACAGTCATATGTGGATAAAGTGCGTAATTCTGAAAAACAAGACCGATACCTCTTTTTTCTGGAGCTAATCGAGTGACATCATCATCTCCAAAAAAAATCTTTCCGCCTGAAGGTTTATGTAACCCTGCAATCATAAAAAGAGTTGTTGATTTACCGCAACCTGATGGTCCAAGTAAACCTACAAGTTTTCCTGATGGAATAGTGATGGTTAAATCATCGACAGCTCTTGTTTCTTTTCCGGTTTTATCCGTAAAGACTTTAGTTAATTGCTCTAATCTAATCTCCATGTAGTTTAATACTCCTTATGTTATTTTTTATTTTTACAAAAATAAAAGTACCAGTGGTTATCCCAAAAGCACTTTAGTGGTTATGTATGAAAAAAACAGTGATTCCTGTTTCACATATATTTGTTCGAATGGTAATTTGTACTGTTATCATACGTTACTCACCTCAACACTAGTATTATATACTAATAATTAGGAAAAAACAATTGAGCATGAGACGTAAACAATAAAATTTTCCACATTTTTTTCAAACAAATTTCGTGAAAGCGCTTTTATGGGTAATTAAATTATAGTATGATACAAATGCTTTGTCAATGAAAGAAATATGAAAATGAGTGAAATATAAGAAAAACACCTTAAAAGGTGTTTTAGTTGATATATTTATAAAAAATTTGTGTTTGTCTAACAAAGTTAGTTCGTTTGTTGATGGTTTTAATTTCAGCCCTAAAATTCGCAATTTTTGGGTGTTCTTGGAAAAGGGATGACATCCCTAATATTTTCTACACCTGTTAAATACATGACTAGTCTTTCAAATCCCAATCCAAATCCTGAGTGGACGCAACCACCATATCTTCTAAGATCGAGGTACCATTCCATATCTTCTTTAGGAACTTTCATTTCGTCCATCCGTTTAACAAGAAAATCCAATCTTTCTTCTCTTTGTGATCCGCCAATGAGTTCACCAGAACCTGGAACGAGTAAATCCATTGCTGCTACGGTTTCTTGATCATCGTTCATTCTCATGTAGAAAGCTTTAATGTCTTTGGGCCAGTCAATGACAAAAACCGGACGTTTGAAATGGATTTCTGTCAAATATTTTTCATGTTCTGTGTTAATGTCTTGACCATATTGAGGTATATTTTCAAATTTTTCTTTGCTATCAAGCAAAATATCTATAGCTTCTTTGTGTGTGACTTTAGCAAATGGTTGATTTAAAACGTTTAATAGTCTGTTTGTTAACCCTGGCTCAACAAACTTATCAAAGAAAACCATTTCCTCTGGTGCTTTTTCGTATACATAATTGATGATGAATTTAACCATGTCTTCAGCAAGTGCCATATCTTTGTCAAGATCAGCAAATGCCATTTCAGGTTCAATCATCCAAAATTCTGAAGCATGACGCTGTGTATTTGAATTTTCAGCTCTAAAGGTTGGTCCAAATGTATAAACATTTTTAAATGCCATTGCGAACGCTTCAGCTTCAAGTTGACCGGTTACGGTTAAATTTGTTCTTTTGCCAAAGAAATCTTTTTTAAAGTCTATTTTATGGTCATCTGTCATGGGTAGATTATCTAATGGAAGGGTTGTCACATTAAATGTTTGTCCAGCACCCTCACCATCATTACCGGTAATAAGTGGTGTGTGAGTGTAAATAAATCCTCGTTTTTGAAAAAATTCATGAACGGCAAATGCAGCGATGCTTCTCACTCTAAAAACTGCTTGAAAAAGGTTGGTTCTAACTCGTAGATGTGCAACCTCTCTTAAAAACTCTCTTGAGTGTCTTTTAGGCTGAATTGGATAATCTTCAGGAGAATCCCCTAAAAGCTCAACATGAACTGCCTTAATTTCAAAGGGTTGCTTGGCATTTGGAGTTAAAATGAGGTGTCCACGAACTAAGATAGAACTCCCTACACGGATTTTTTGAATATCCTTGAAATTATCAGCCTTTGATTCTTCATAAACAACCTGGATACTTTCGAAAAAAGTACCATCGTGAAAGCTGATGAAACCAAATTCTTTTTGAGCTCTATTGTTGCGTACCCAACCGTATAGAATCAACTCTTTTTCAAGATTTAATTCAGTTGTTGTATAAATGCTTTTTACTGTTGTTTCCATTGTAAACTCCTTTGTCATAAAGCCTTTTGTAAAGCCGTAAATTCTATAAAAATAAAACGCCCTTAGAAAAAATCTAAGGACGTAAAAATACGCGGTACCACCTTAGTTCTAGAAATAATTTTCTAGCCCTTGAATCCCTTAACGCAGGTGTACGGATAGGTCTACTTTCTCGTAAGATTTCTTCTATCTCTCAGAGTGTTCTTCGTTAGCTTGTAATGACTGGTCTCGCACCATCTCCAGTTCGCTTGCAATACAAAAGTTAACTACTTTCTCATCATCGATTTCTTATATATTATATCTTTTTATTCAGACTTTGTCAATCTAGTTCTTCATCAGTGGATTCTTCAATTTCATCTGTCTCATCATCATCGATTTCATCAAATTTAGCTTCTGAGATATGCTTGAATTTGGAACTGATTTTGCTGCTGGTGATACCAACTTGTTCTGCGTTTTTTGATACGCTATCAATTGATTTTTTAAGTTTATCCCAACGATCACTATATCGCTTGAATTCATCACCTAATTTGATGAGTTCTTGAATGATTACTTTTGCTTGCTCATCTCTTTGAATGTTTTTAACGACCATCTGAATCATGGATAACGTCGAAATCAATGTTGTTGGCGAAACCATCCAAACTTTATTTTTTGTTGCATATTCGATTAGATCTTCATGGTAAGCAGTTATTTCTGCAAAGATTGCTTCTGCTGGGATGAACATGAAGGCTTGGTCTCCTGTTTCATGATCAATAATATATTTGTCTTTAATAGCGTTGATATGTTTTTTTACATCGCTTTTGAATTCTTTTGTTGCTGCTTTTCTATCGGCATCCCCTAAAGCTCGATCAACCATCCGTTTATAATTGTCAAGAGGAAACTTAGAATCTATAGCAACAGTTCCTAATGGTTCTGGAGCGTGAATAACAGCATCAGCAATAAACCCGTTTGATAACGTTTTTTGTTGTTCATATAGAGCCTTGTTATCTCCTAATACCGCCGATAGAAGCTGATAAAGCTGAACTTCGCCAAAGATACCTCTTGTTTTTTTGTCAGTGAGTAACTCATTGAGCGATACAACTTCAGTTGAAAGATTTTCAATCTTTTTTTGAGCTTCATCAATTTTACTTAATCGTTCAATCACATTGACGAATGTTTTGTTGGTTTTATCAAACCCTTCACCGAGTCTGAATTCAACTTTCTCATTGATTTGTTTCATTTGTGTGTCGATGTGCTGCATCATGTTTTCCTTAAATGAATTCAAATCAAATTGGCTAGTTTTATTAGATTCGCTGAAAAGTTTCCCCATTTCAAACTTTAAATCCCCATATTCTTTTTGAAAATAGAGCTTTAATTCGTTTTGAGCGTCCTTTTGCTGATTCATATCAATAGGGTTTTTTGATTTATATTTAAGCGAAATAACAATAATATACACTCCGATAATAATTAAAACAGCAAGTAGACCAATAATAACATAATCCATCATATAAACCTCCCTAAATATCTTTGAGATGGTAGATATTGACAATACCATCAATAATTTCTACGTAGACTGCTAAATATGTTTCTTTGGAAAGAATAAGATCGTTCACTGTCGTAATAAATCTATCATCATTTAGCGCTTTGGAAAACCCTCTTTGCTGATCATCAACCACCATGACATCCTGATAAGCTCGACTTACTAAATCTGTACAATAATATTTATATTTCAAATCTAATGCAAAAGTAAAATTGTATAACGCTTGATCAACCCTAGAAGCAGCATAATCAACAGCTCCATCTATCTGATCGCTTGTAATATCCTTAACTCTTAGTCCCACAAAATCCTTACGATAATATGTGCCAAAATAGGGATAGGATTTATCAGAAGTATTTCTATATCTTGGGTTCAACCAATAATTAGTTCGACTAAGGCTAACCGTTGTGCTGTAATCATTGGGTTCGTTGCCAGGTTGAAAAATGATATCTAAGATTGTTTCGTCATCATCAGGAAATCCTGTAGCCTCAATAAACTTATTATCTCCATTGTTAATAGCGGCGTGCCCACCAAAATAATAAGATATAAATTGGTGAATCATCAACTGATTGGGGAACGGTGAGTCCTGAGAAACAAAAAGATCGCCTTTTTGACCCAAAAAGACTTTACTCGTATCATAGAATACACTACGTGTATCACTCAATTCATACGATGTTTCACGTGAAACCTGATAATACCTTCTTGTTTGCAAAATTCCATCAAAATCAAGTGTTTCTTCGATATATTCATCGCCAGCTCTTTGCTTGAATTCTTCAATGAGTCGATCTACTTTTGTATTTTCAACAAATGCTACCCCAAACCCATAAATGAAAAACACTGGGATCAAGAGAAGTAAAAAAATAATGACTCTGATGATAGTGATTCTTTTTTTCTTTTTCGATTTGATGCGAACTTTTAAGAAGCTGATCATGATTCCACCTGCTATTTTTTCTTGACTACATTATACCATTGAATAAACATATAGTCGAGAAGTCAAAAAACAAAAAAGGAACATTTCTATTCCTTTAACTATTTATTATATGCTTTGATTATTTGTACATAAAAATCAATAATAAACCCCAAAACATAATTAAAAAGAAAAAGCCAAACTCAAATATTGACTTTTTCAAGGGTTTCATGCTTTTTTATATGATTTGAATAATCCTAACAAAACGCCAAATACAGATAACGAAGCTGCAAATATAAGACCCACTCCGTACGTCCAATCAACATCAATTGAATTGACATTGCCCAGAATTGTAATTGAAACTGTTGTAAACTGGGGAATCATGAAAATCAAAATTGCTGCAGCACCAAATAGAATTGTTGATAATAGATGTCCCTTATTGGTGAACATCAATACCGCTGATCCAGCTAAAGGCAGAATAAACGCTAACAAAACAATAGGATTAAATGCAATTTCTCCACTTGCCCATGAACCAAGGCTTGCAAATTCGTGTCCGAATGCGACTTCCAAACCTGTAAATGAGGTTTCAGAATCTTTTAAAACCAATACTGGGAATAAAATCATGATTGTCGCTAAAATCCCAACAATGATGCTAGTTAATCTAATATCCCGATCTTGTATCTTCTTCATACGCTTATCTTCTGTGGAATGCTGTTAAGATTGCTATAAGCAATGCTGCACCACCAACTGAAACAAATAGGCCTGCCAATGAGAAAGTATCAACACTGCCAAATCCTAAAAGATCCATTATCCACATGCCAAGTGCGGAACCAATTAAACCAATGATGATGTTTGCTATCAAACCCATGCTACGATTCGTTTTCATGAATATACTAGCTAACCAACCAATAATTGCTCCAAATATTAACCATATTATAATATACATTTTTTTACCTCCAGGTAATCTATCAATTCGTAATGGAAGCTTCAAAAAACCAATGATCTTCCTTTTATGAGTATTATAGATAATGCCAAGAGAATATTCACCTAATATCTACATCTCTAATATACCACGTTTTATGTTAAATAGATACCTTTATATGAAATTGATGCTTTTTTAGAGTAATTTGTATTGTATTTATGAACATAATGTATTATAATAGGTGTATACAATACTAATTGTAGCAACAATAATAGAATTGAGGTGGCGGACATGCCTGATTATACACTTTACACAATTGATGAAATTGCAGAAATTTTAAAAGTAACACAAAGAACTATCTATAATTACATAAAAAGCGGTTCTCTTAGAGCAATCAAGATTGGTAAATATTGGCGTGTCAAACGATCAGATCTTGAATTGTTTTTAGAAACTGGAACGAATCTGTAATACTAATTAATAATAAGTACTCCCTCGGTTTAAAAAAGGAGTACTTTTTGTTTTTTATAGATAGATATCTATATAGTAATTAATATAGAAAAACTGACTCCATCATAGGAATCAGTTTTTTATTAATCTATTGAAAATCCATTTGATTATGGTTTTGTTACAACCGTTGCATCAAGTGAAATGCTAGTTTGTGCATAAATCATACCATTAATTGTTGATCCAGTATTCATACTAACGTTTGTCATTGATAGAATGACACCTTGAAAATCAGAACCAACATCAATTGCAACTGTACCAGCAACTATCCAGAAAATATTTTCAGGTAGAATACCACCAGTTAAAGTTACTTTAACATTTGCTGCCATGTTTAATGTGCCGGAAATTTGAAAGATAAACACGTCTGTTGAGCTACCATCTAATGTTAAATCAGTATTGATGAGAACATCATTACTCCACATGTAAACTGCGCTTGTAAGTGTTTTTCCACTAAGATCACCTGTGTATAATTCAGTGTAATCTGCTGTTCTTCCAGCTCCATCATTATACGCAATTAATACATCAGCTATAGCTGTTGTTAGATATGCAGGTGTTCCAACTAAATAGTCAGAAGCAAAGATTTGTCCAGTGACTAGTGATGAAGTTGAAAATTCGTTTCCGCTATCCATGATTAAACCAAATCCAGTAATGTATGATGCTGAAACCGGACTAACTCCGATATTTCCGATAACTGAAGTTGTTCCTGTGGTTGCAACTCCTGTTTTAGATAAGATTGCAAAATCTTCTGCTGTACCTAAATTAATTCTATCAACCGTTTTAGTTCCATTTAGCTTACTAGAATTAAATGCTTGTGTTGCTAATGCAAGTGCATCGACAGCATTTGTAACTTCAGTATCATTAAGTGGAGCTTGAGATAGAACGAGCTGTGCAGCTGCAATTGCGGCCGCGTATGTTGTTTGATCAGTAACCATGACCCATTGAACCGATGAAACAAACTGATCTGCGTTCAATCCAACCATTGTTTCGTTGAGATTTTGATTTGCAACTGATATTGCTCTCGCTAGTGGAGCGCTATTGTCTGTTATTTGGTTACTCATAGTAATAACCTTTTCAGCTTTTAAATTTGTGGTGCTTTGCGATATAACTTTAACAGTTACAGTCCCATTTGCTACTGCGGATAAAACTCCGTTTTGAGTAATTGTTGCAGAACCTGTACCATCAGATACCGACCATGTAACGAGTTTATTCGTTGCATTAGTTGGAGTCACTGTCGCGGATAGTTGAAGAGTTCCCGCGTGTGTTGATATAGTTGTTGCAGCATCAGCGCTTTGAATTGAAATTCCTGTGACTGAAACAGAGTTATCTACCTCTTTAGTACATCCTACGACTGCAAACAGCAATCCAATAGAAAGTATCAGAGTTAAAATTTTCGATAGTGTGTGTCCTTTAAAATTTTTCATATGATATTCCTCCTTTTATGAACATTCATGAAAATAGTGTCTTTTATGTGTTCTTAATTACTTTACCATGTATTTAATGATAAATAACATTCATAAACAATATGTTTTATTTCACTTAAAGTAAAAAAGAGAGTGAGTTTCCTCAAATATTATCACTTTTAACCTAAATAGATTTACTCCCTTAGAAAAATAAAATAAAAAAAGTAGTCGATGACTACCTTTTTGGTTTAATTACTAAAGCTCTGTGTTCGCCTTCACCTTCTGATTCGGTAACGACATCTCTCCACTCACTTAATTTCGTATGAATGATGCGACGATCGTAGGCGTTCATAGGATCCAATTTGACTGCAATTCTAGTTTGTGCAACTTCTTTTGCAGTTTTTGTTGCGAGAATTTCTAATTGTTTTTTTCTGTTTTCATGATAATTACCTATATCAAGCGATATGATAAGATGCCCATCAAAAAATGTGTTTAGATAATTGCGAAGCATAAATTGTAAGCCAAAAAGTGTTCTTCCTTCACGGCCAATCAATAATGCGTTTTCATCGCTTTCTACATGGAAATGAATTTCTTCACCTTCAGATAGTGTTCTAACTTCCATTCTTGTCTTAACTTCCATTGTTTTAAGGATGTTTTCCAAGTAAATCTTGCCTTCAACAGCTAAATCGACATTGGGTGTAGCCTCATAAACGGCAGCAGTTCCAATACCTAAGAAACTTTTTTTCTCTTTAAGTATGGTTAATTTAATCTTTTCTTTTTGTATTCTTAATAGTTCAACGGCTTGCTTTTCAGCATCTTGTTGAGACTTTGCTTCAAATTCTACTCTTTTTAACATATTCAATCACCCCATTAAATGTTTTTGTTGCAATTGTTCGTGTTTTTTCTCGTTCAGTCTTCTATTGATTAGTGTTTGGCCTAATGAATAAATGTTACCAAAAATCCAATAGAGTGCCAAGGCATTACTTTGGAATGATGCAAAAGCCATCATAATAACCATGAAGTAACTGACGAATTTCATTGTCTTTTCGGTTTGTGCAGCTGTAGCATTAGGATTATGTGAGACAGTCTTCTTAGCATAACTTGGTTTCTTCATGGATATCTTTTGTAATAAGAACATAGTTCCACCAACGATACCAGCTAAAACCATACCAATAATTCCATCTTGTGTATTTGCAAGATTAATCCCTATAAATTTTGTATTTACAACGCTATCTGTATACATACCACCTTGAACCGTAATACGTCTAACTACATTATACATTGCAATAAAGATTGGCATTTGCAAGAACGGAAGTAGGCAACCAAAGACATTGATACCATGCTTCTTATAGACCTGCATCATTTCCATTTGCATCATTTGCTGTGATTGTGGATCTTTTCTTGTAGCATATTTAGCTTGGACCCGCTGCATATCAGGTTGAGCAACATTCATTTTGATTGATAAGTCATTGCTCTTTGCATAAATAGGCCATGCGATTGAACGTACAACAATAGTTGTAAATAATATAGCTAAGGCAAATGAACCACCTAAAAGACTACCAAAGAAATTCATTAAAAATGCTACTGGAATAATTAGAATCTTATCAAAGAATGTTGCGTCTGCAGATGAAATAGGTTTTTCTCCACCAGCAACATAAACATTGAAATCTTGAGTTAGACCATCAGTAGATGTATAAGTTACCAAATAACTGATCTGGTTTTTGAATCCATCAGCACCAATAGGATCGTAACCGTAGTCGTTAAACTGAGCAGCAACGTCTTCTCCGTTGTAAGTTACAACATCCCCATCTCGTTGAACTTCATAAACCATGAGACCAGTTGGATCAAATGAACCACCTTTGTGATTTAGAACATTCACCTTTTCATAGCGAAAAGCAATCATAACGATATCATTTGCATCACCCACAATAACTTCAGGGATAACATAAATTTGAAAGTTTGCTTCAATGTCACCGATACTAAACGTATATGTGCGCACGCCTTCTTCTTCAACCATTTGACTTGGTAATGAACCTTCATAGTCAAATACAGTTCCAACACCAGCTTCAGTCAATGTCCAGTAAGACAATCCACCATCACCTTTGAAAACGATACTATCCCTTTCGTCATAAGTAAAAACTAACTTATCGAAAGCGACGGAATCACCGATTGGATTGTTTACTGCAATAGCTGCAATAGGGTCTTCTTTCGAGCCACATGCAGACAAACTGAAGACAAGCATTAAGACTACGACAATAAAAAATAATCTTTTATTCATTTGCGTTCTCCATTAATTTTGATTTTTTGAATAGGACAATCAGCTTGTCCATCATCTCTTGATATGACAAATCGTGAACTTGTGGTTTAACAACAATCACAAACAATTTATTTTTAATAAATTGAGTCTTGAATTCACTCACAATCATTCTAATTCTTCTCTTTGCTAAATTTCTAGATACTGCATTTCCGTATTTCTTTCCTATTGAAAGAGCAAAACGGAAATGATTCCCACTTGAATCATCTGATTGATAGATTGCAAAATAACTGTCACTCTTAACTTTTTTTACTTTAAAAATCGCATCGATTTCGCTACTTTTCTTTATGCGATATCTCTTTTTCATAGTTTTAAAAAAAGGACTACTCAAAAATAACGTGAAGTTATTATTTTAACGAGTAGTCCTAGTGTTTTAAAATAATTTAAATTATACAGTTAATTCTGCGCGGCCTTTCAATCTGCGACGAGCAAGTACGCGACGACCACCAGCAGTTGCCATTCTAGCTCTGAATCCGTGTGTCTTTTGGCGCTTGAGCTTACTTGGTTGATATGTTCTTTTCACAAATAAAACCACCTTTCTTGCGAAACCATGCTTAATCATTATATAAAAAGACCCTGTTTTTGTCAACCATAATCATTGTTTTTTCATTATTTTTTTTTCTTTTGCAATTATTCTTCCAATGACGTTGATTTTCATTTCATTTTCATTGTGAATCAGAGACAATAATTGTGGAAAACTTATTCACATTTTTTGGTTTTTGTGGGAAAATGGGGAACTTTATAAAATCTCTTTGTTATGCAATCATTATATAGGATTTATACACATTCTTCCCACATATTCTCATATTGGATTTAAAGTTATCCACAAATAATGTTGATAAGTTTTCAATTTATATTTACCCTTCTGTGTTATTCTATTCACACAAGAATTAAGGGGAAAATTAAATGAACATCTATGATCAATTGTGGCAGAAAATACTAAATGATTTGGAACTAACGTTCAGCGAAGAAACCTTTGCTGATGTTTTTGAACCGTTAAAATCGACTCATAAGTATTCAAACGGTCACATTTATGTGCTTGTCCCAAGTGAATTTATTAAAAATCGCATCAATCGACTCTACTTGTCAAAAATTAACGAATTAGCTCTCAAGTATCATCATGAAGCTGTTAGATTCAAGTTTGTTGTTGAATCAGAACTCGTTCCTGAGGAAACCTTGGTAAGTCCTGAAAGAAACTTGAGTTTGAAGTATCGTCCAGGAAATTTGAATGCAACCTATACATTTGATAACTTTGTTGTTGGGAAAAGTAACATGTTCGCCTTTAGAATGGCAATGAAGGTTGCGGATCAACCAGGAGCTGTTGCAAATCCATTATACATCTTTGGTGACGTTGGATTGGGTAAAACCCACTTAATGCAAGCAATTGGAAATTATATTCTCGATGAAAACATCAATCAAAAGGTACTTTATGTTAAAGCAGATGGTTTTATTGAAGATTTTGCAAATTTATTAAAAAGAGAAAAGATGGAAGATTTTAATACTAAATATCGTGAAATTGATATATTGTTGGTAGATGATATCCAAATCATGGGTGGAGCTACCAAAACACAAATGGAATTCTTTAAGTTATTTGATTACTTGTATCAGCAAAATAAACAAATTGTCATCACTAGTGATAAACCAGCCTCTGAACTAAAGAATATTATGACACGTTTGACATCTAGATTTGAAGTAGGATTAACTGTCGATATTCAAATTCCTGATTTAGAACATAGAATTGAGATTCTTAAAAGAAAGCTAGCAACCGAGTCTTCAGATATCCATGATATACCTAATGATGTGTTAGAATTTATTGCTTCCTCGTTTGTAACTAACATCAGAGAGCTTGAAGGTGCGCTCAAACGTGTTTTATTCTATTGTTTGACAAACAACCTTGATTTAACAGTAGAATCTGTTAACGAGGCATTAGAGCCACTTCTTAAAACAAAACGAAAGAGTGATTCTTTAAATGAAAATAATTATGATAAGATACAAAGTATCGTTAGTGATTTCTATGGTATATCTCTTGAAGATTTAATTGGTAAGAAAAGACATTCAAAATATATATTGCCTCGACATATTGCAATGTATTTAATAAAATCTAGATACAATATACCCTATAAAACGATAGGTACATTATTTGGAGATCGCGATCATTCTACTGTTTTAGCTGCTTGTGAGAAAATTGATAATGATATCAAACAAGATGCAACAATGAAACTTGCTGTAGAGACAATTGTTAGAAAAATTGATAGTTTTAATAAAAATTAAGTGTTTATAAAATGTTGGAAACATGGTATAATAATAGCAGTACAAAGCCTTTCTAAGATTTATCCACAAACCCACAATTGTAACAACAATAATTAAAGATTTAAACTAAATAAATAAAAGGAGCTACCGCTATGATTTTCAGTATTGATCGAGACATACTACTTAACCAATTACTTATCATTCAAAAGGGATTACCAAACAAAACACCATTACCAATTCTTTATGCCATAAAGTTTGAAGTGCATGAAGATCACATATTAATGACATCAAGTAACACAGATGTTGCAATTCAGGTTTTAATTGATGATCACTCATTAACCATCAAAGAACCTGGTAAAGTTGCTATTCCTGGTCGTTACCTCATTGAAATTATGAGAAAGATTACTTCTCAACGTGCAGAATTTGCATTGATAGAAGATAAACTTATCGTGATTAAAGCAGATCGTTCAGAATTTAAACTGCGTTTAATGGATGTTGAAGATTATCCTGAAATTGATTTTTTAGATTTGGATGATCCAATTATTTTAGACAGTCAATTAATTAGAACTGTCATTAAAGAAACTAATTTTGCAACAGCAACAAGTGAAAAAAGACCAATATTAACAGGTGTTAATTTTAAATATCATGATAACCACCTATATTGTGTTGCAACAGATAGTTATCGTTTAAGTCAAAAGAATGTTAAATTAAGAACCCACAGCAAAATGTTTGATATTGTCATTCCAAACAAGAGTCTTGATGAATTGAATAAAATTCTTGATAATGTCAATGATGATGTTGAGTTATATATTAATCCAAATAAAGTTCTGTTCAAGATGAATAAAGTTTTATTTCAAACAAGACTCCTTGAAGGAACTTATCCAGATACAATGCGTATCATTCCTACAGAATTTCCAGTTGTCATTCCATTTAACAAAGAGGAATTGCTTGCAGCTGTCGAACGTGTTTCGTTACTTTCACCTAGAGATCGTGAAACAAACTATAATATTATCAAATTAAATTTGCGTCCTGATTTAGTAGTTGAAATGAGTTCAACAAACAACGAAGTAGGGGATGCTCTTGAAGAAATCATTCCTTCATCCGATGTTATTGGGCCTCCAATTAAAATTGCATTTAGCTCGAGATATTTAGTTGAATCACTAAAATCATTCAGTTCAAGTGAGGTTTTAATTCAATTTGCTGGAGAAGTAAAACCATTTGTTATCAAAGGTAATTTGGACCAAGATTTATTACATTTGATTTTGCCGGTCCGTATTGATTGATTGTATCTAATAGCCTTAATTTCAAATTTAAGGCTTTTTTTTATGCCTACTTTCGCTACATGTTTTATATGAAAAAAAACACGAAAAAGGGATGTTTTTTGCTTATATTATGATATAATATAAAAGAAGATAGAGGGTTAGTGAATGAATAAATTTAAAATTAATACAGATTTTATCACTTTAGGACAATTTTTGAAAGCAACCGATCATATTGGTTCCGGAGGAGAAGCCAAGTTTTTTTTATTTGAAAACGACGTTTTTGTCAATGGTGAAAAACGTACTGAACGTGGGAAAAAACTTTTCCACGGTGATAAGGTTATTGTAGAAAATACTGAGTACTTTATTATATATGATTCAAAAGTTAACGCTTAGAAATTTTAGGAATCACGAATTTATTGAATTGGAATTTAAAAAACCCTTTGTTTATATTTACGGTAATAATGGTTCAGGAAAAACAAGTATTTTAGAAAGTATTTATTTTTGTGCAACGACTAAATCACATCGCACAAACGATGAAAGAGAATTAATCAAGAGAAATGAACCTTTTACACAAGTGAAAATAGTCACCGATGAAAACAAATATGATTTAGTTTTATCAAAGCATGGCAAACGCGCTTCAGTTGATGGAGTTGAAAAAAGAAAGATCAGTGATTTTATTGGTCACTTGAGGGTTGTTATGTTTGCTCCTGAAGATTTAGATTTAATCAAAGGATCCCCACTTAACCGCAGACAATTTCTTGATTTAGAGTGGATGCAACTTAGTAAAGGATATTTAAAACATTTAAATACCTATAAAAACGTACTTAAGCAACGAAATAGCTTACTCAAAAAAATAGGTATAGAAGATGATTTTACTTTTCTTGATATTTTAGGAGACCAACTCTTTGAATCAGGAATTGAAATAATTCATCAACGCAGTGCGTTTATTGAAGAAATTAACAAATATCTATTTGAAATATACCCATTATTCAGTAAACATCAAGTCAAATTAGTTTATAAGCCTGATGTTGACGAAAAAGGATTTAAAAATCACCTTCAGAGACAACAAAAGCAAGATATTATCTATCAAAACACGCTTGCTGGACCTCACAGAGATGATTTCTACATCGATTTTAACGGGTTTGATGCAAAGAGTTATGCATCTCAGGGAGAGCAGCGTCTAATCGTTGTAGCATTGAAATTGGCGCTTCTGAAGCTAATTGAGAACAAAACCAACAAGCAAGTTGTCTTGTTGTTAGATGATGTATTAAGTGAACTTGATCAAGACAAGCAAAAACTTTTCTTAAATCACTTACCTAAAGAACATCAAATATTAATGAACAGTGCACATCCAGTTGAGGGTGAGCACATCCAGATGATTCACTTGAAAAAGGAGTAACTTATGTCAAATTATGATGCATCAAACATTCAAATATTAGAAGGTCTAGAAGCCGTAAGAAAACGTCCAGGTATGTACATTGGAAGTACGGGCTCAAGAGGACTTCACCATTTAGTCTGGGAAATCGTCGATAATTCAATCGATGAGGCTTTAGGTGGTTATGCTACAAACATCACACTTGAATTGCTCAAGGATGAAATCGTGCGTGTAACAGATGATGGTCGTGGTATTCCTGTCGACTTGCATCCTAAAACAAATCGACCAGCTGTCGAAACGATTTTAACCACGCTTCACTCGGGTGGTAAATTCGATGGAAAATCATATAAAGTATCAGGAGGTCTACATGGTGTAGGTGCTTCTGTTGTTAATGCTTTGTCTGAAAGTTATATCGTTGAAATTCATAGAGATAACAAAAGTTATGAACAACGTTATGAACGTGGTTTTCCTGTTACCGATGTGACCGTCATTGGTGAAAGTGATCACACAGGTACTGTAGTAACATTTAAGGCAGATCATCTTGTTTTTACGGAAACAATCGTTTATGAATACGAAATTTTAAGAAATAGAATTCAACAGTTAGCTTTCCTAAACAAAGGCATCAAAATTACCATCACTGATGCAAGAGGAGACACTGTTGTTGAAAATACATATCTTTATGAAGGTGGTATTGTTGAATATGTTGGCTTTTTGAATCATGGCAAAGGTAAAGTAAATCGTGATATCGTCTACACTGAAAAAGAAGTTGATGGTATTACTTTAGAGATTGCTTTGCAATATAATGATTCTTATGCAACTAACATCTATTCTTTTGCCAATAATATTCCAACACATGAAGGTGGAATGCATGAAGATGGATTTAAGATGGCACTAACACGTGTTTTGAATAAATATGCGAATGAAAATGGTATGCTCAAAAAAGATGATTCCTTCTTAGGTGAAGATACTAGAGAAGGTTTGACAGTGATTGTCTCAGTTAAACATCCAAATCCTCAATTTGAAGGTCAGACAAAAACCAAATTAGGAAATCCAGAAGTGCGTCAGATTACCAGTCAAATCGTTGGTGAAGGTTTAGAAAGATATCTAATGGAAAATCCTTTAGATGCAAAATCAATCATCGAAAAATGTTTGATGGCTGCACGTGCAAGAATTGCTGCCAAAAAAGCAAGAGAAGCAACAAGAAGAAAGTCACCTCTTGATGCTTTAGGATTTGCATCAAAATTGGCGGATTGTAGAAGCAAGGATCCTATTATTTCTGAAATCTACATCGTCGAAGGAGATTCCGCAGGCGGATCTGCTAAACAAGGTAGAGAATCTGAATATCAGGCTATTCTACCACTTCGTGGTAAAGTACTAAATGTTGAAAAAGCACGCTTAGACAAAATTTTAAATAATAAAGAAATATTATCACTTATCCAAGCTTTAGGTACGGGTATTGGAGATGAATTTGAAGCAGAAAAAGCAAGATATCATAAAGTCGTCATCATGACCGATGCTGATATCGATGGAGCTCATATTAGAACACTACTACTCACATTCTTCTTTAGATATATGAAACCACTTATTGACTTAGGATATGTATTCATTGCTCAACCCCCTCTATATAAAGTACAACAAGGCAAACGCATTGAATATGTTTATACTGATGATCAACTCACAAAGGCATTGGCTGAAATGACTGGACGTCCCAATATTCAACGTTATAAAGGTCTTGGTGAAATGAATCCTGAACAACTTTGGGAAACAACAATGGATCCAGAAAATAGAACATTACTACAAGTTTCACTTAAGGATGCTATGGATGCTGATCAGGTATTTAGCATGCTTATGGGTGAAGAAGTTGAACCAAGAAAAGCATTTATACAAGAGAATGCGATTTACGCGAATAACATCGATGCGTAGAAAGGGAGAATAAAGATGGAAACAACCAGTTTAAAAACAACTGAAGGTTATGTAAAAGAGATTAACATATCCACAGAAATGAAAACTTCATTCTTGAACTACGCGATGAGTGTTATCGTATCACGCGCACTTCCTGATATTAGAGATGGACTTAAGCCAGTTCAAAGACGTATTTTATATGCGATGAACGATTTAGGCATGTCTGCATCTACTGCACATAAAAAGTCAGCGAGAATCGTTGGGGAAGTAATCGGTAAATATCACCCACACGGTGACTCAAGCGTTTATGAAGCCATGGTTCGTATGGCTCAACCATTCTCATATAGAATGCCCTTAATTGATGGACATGGTAACTTTGGTTCAGTTGATGGCGATGGCGCAGCAGCAATGCGTTATACAGAAGCCAGAATGTCTAAACTTGCGGGCGAACTTGTCAGAGACTTAGAAAAAAATACCGTTGATTTCGTGGATAACTATGATGGGTCAGAACATGAACCAAGTGTATTACCAGCAAGATATCCCAATTTGCTAGTTAATGGATCTACAGGTATTGCCGTTGGTATGGCAACAAACATTCCACCGCATAATCTTGCTGAAGTCATAGATGGATTACTTGCATATATGGATAATGAAGAAATTTCTATTGCAGAACTAATGGAATTCATTAAAGGTCCTGATTTTCCTACTGGAGGACAAGTTCTTGGACTTACAGGACTTCGTCTGGCATATGAAACAGGAAAAGGTATTATTGCCAATAGAGCAACAGCAGAAATTATTACTCATAAAAATAGAAACAGCATTATTGTTACTGCCATTCCTTATCAAGTTAACAAAACAACACTCATTGAAAGAATCGCTGATATTGCCAAAGATAAAATTGTCGAAGGCATTACTGATTTAAGAGACGAATCAAACCGTAAAGGCATGCGTATTGTGATTGAACTCAGAAGAGATGTCAATCCTCATGTCATGCTCAATAATCTTTATAAATATACACAACTTCAACAATCTTTTGGCATCAATATGATAGCTCTTGTCAAAGGGCAACCACAAATGGTTAATCTTAAAGACATGCTTAAATATTATCTAGAACATCAAATAGAAGTTATTCAAAGAAGAACAATTTATGATTTAGAAAAAGCTGAAGCAAGACAACATATTTTGGATGGTTTGGTCATAGCACTTCATGACATTGATCGTGCGATTGAAATCATTAAACAAAATAGAACTGGCGATGAAGCAAAAGAAGCTTTGATTGCAGAATATCAATTTTCAGAAATTCAAGCAAGAGCAATTCTTGATATGAGACTTCAACGTTTGACGGGTATGGAAATTGAAAAAATAGAATCCGAACTCAGTGAACTTGTCATCAAAATTACTGATTATAAGGAAATCATTATTAGCCATAATAGAAAGATTGAAATCATTAAAGAAGAACTCACACAGACAAGAACAACATACTTCCAACCACGCGAATCCGAAATTAATTTGCACGAAGATCTATCGATTGAAAATGAAGACTTGATTCCAGTTGAAGATGTCATCATTACTGTCACTAATAATGGTTATATCAAACGGATGAAAGTTGATCACTACAAGACTCAAAATCGTGGTGGTGTTGGCATGTCTGGAATCAAGGTTCACGAGGATGATTATGTTGAACATATCCTTATGACATCCACACATGATTATCATCTATTCTTTACGAATAAAGGTAGAGTCTATAAAATCAAAGGTTATCAAATTCCTGAGGGATCCAGACAATCTAAAGGACTCCCTATTGTTAATCTATTAGACTTCGATTCAGATGAAACACTAACTTCATTTACGAGTGTTAAAAACTTCGAAGCCGATAATGAGTTTTTGACTTTTATAACTAAAAGAGGTGTTGTCAAACGCACACCAATTAGTGATTATCAAAACATCAGAACAAATGGTATCATTGCTATCAGCTTAAGAGAAAATGATGAATTACTGGGTGTTAGACTTACTGATGGAACCAAAGAAATCATCCTTGGAGCATCCAATGGTAAAGCGATTAGATTTGCTGAAACAGACGTTAGATCCATGGGTAGAACAGCGGGTGGTGTTCGTGGTATGAGCATCTCAGAAGCCGATGAAATCGTTGGTATCGCGATTGTTGATAATGATCAAGAAGAGATTCTTGTAATCACTGAAAAGGGCTTTGGTAAGCGAACTATCGTTGAAGAATATCGTAAACAAATTCGTGGTGGTAAAGGCGTTAAGACGGTTAATGTCACGGAAAAAAATGGACGGTTATCTACACTTAGAACTGTATCAGATGATCAAGATTTAATTGTCGTTTCTGACAAAGGTGTGGTCATAAGAACACATGTTGATCAGATTTCTCAAACGAAGCGTGCAACTCAAGGCGTGAGAATTATTAGACTTCGCCCAGACCATAAAGTTTCAACGATTGCATTAGTACCAAGACAGGAAGAACTTGAAGAAGATTTAGTTGAAGAACAACAATTTATTCAAGAATCATTACCTGTTGAACAAGAAAAGAAAATCATTGGTGTTGTTGATTTAGCCCCTGATGAAATTGAAGATGAAGAAGAAGAAACCATAACAACCGATAGTTTATTTGACGAATAACAAAATAAATATGAAAGCCATTCCATGATTTGGAATGGTTTTTTTGCTATATAATTTTTCTTGTTGTATAATATGTATAGGGTCATGAAAATATGGGGAATTCAACGATGAAAAATAAAAACCAATCACAAATATATTTTTTCTATGTAGGTACCTTTTTCATATTGAATATTATGAATACCTACATGCTTACAATCCAAGGTTTAAACCGATATATTGCTCCCTTTAAGCATACATTTCAAGGCGAGATTAATGCTATTTTAGGCAATTTTGGTGTGCTATTAATCGTTGTATTAATCGCATTTTTCTTTATTCGAAGAGCTAAAGGAAGAATGATTTTTCTACTTCTCACAAGCTTGATACTCAATATGTTTATCTTCCTTATGGGGGTATTCAATCTCTATTTTGGTACAGCTTTTTCAATGTCTATGATCGCTTTACTCTATAATCCATCAGATGGATTTGCTGGCGGTACAATCCTTTTAGGTTTGGGAGAATTAGTGACTTATTGGCGTATTGTTGTCTTCTTGCCATTCATTATTTTATTAGTTATCTATTTACTTTCAAATCGAAAAGAAATGAAAACAATCTATTTTAATATACCAATCAAACAGTATCTCATCGGATTTTTGGCATCTGTTTTAGTTATGTTTGTTGCTATATTTTCTTATTTTGAACAGTATAAAATTATCCTACCAATCAATGCAGTTAAGAGCACATTTGCTGTCCAAAGTCTTGGTGTATATCCTTATTATATAGGTGAATTTTTCGGACAACCATTTGATGTTAATCTAAGATCTATATTGAAGTTGGATGATGACGAGGCTCTTGCTGATGCTTTTCAAGAATATAATAAAAATCAAGATGCTTATATCAATTATTTTGACGGTATAACATATTCTAATCGATTGACTATTGATCAGGCTGTCAATGGTTTGTTTGTTGATGATACAATTGCTCAAGGAACAAATCTTCAAGGCATTCTCGAGGGTAGAAATATTGTCATTGTCCATATTGAATCTATGAACCATTTCTTACTAGAAAACGAATATACCAATGAACAATTAACATTTTATAATCAAATATTAAGTCAAAGTTTTGTCTTTAACAACTTTTATAATAATGTAGGCATGGGTGTTAGCTCAGATGCTGAACTTGCCATACTCACAGGACTATATCCAACAGGAGATAGTACACTGTACTGGGAATATGATGATATCAAGTACGATCTAAACACACTTCCTAAATTTTTTAATTCAGAAGGTTATTACACCGAAGCTATTCATGGTGATAAAGAGGTATTCTACAATAGAAATGTTGTCTATCCGAGTTTAATGGAATTTGATGATTTTTACTCACTCGAAGATTTTATCGATGATGGGTATAATGTTAAAGAAGGTTTTGTCTATGATACAGAAAATAACCTATCTCATATCAGCCCTTGGGTTAGCGACTTTTTTCTAGCTGATACAGTAAGCATTGTTGGCAATTCACTTTCAGCAATGAATCAATCTTTTATGCTCTTTCCTATTACGATGATGCCTCATACACCTTATGATTATGATCCTTATGGCATAAGACAAGATGTGTATCCTCAATATTCTAATTTAATCCAAAATGTAACGATGAAATATATTAATTATTCTGATTACTATGATGATACGATGAAACGATTTTTCATCAATGATCAAAATGAAGACCAAACATTGGATAATACAGTCTATATTTTCTATAGTGATCACGGATCTGGACTTAAAAATGGTGATCTAAATATTCTTTTTGACAGAGAATTAGGCATTATGGAAGAGAGAATGATTCTCCAACAAATTGTTTCATTTATCTATGTACCAGGCGAAGAAACCATTAATTTTGGTGATTATCAGATTAGAAAAGGGTTATTGACTGGAGAACAAGATTTGGTTAGAAGTGAAGTAGATCTCTACCGTACAATTGTAGAACTTTTTAATTTGCCAATTGGAAATGATGCATATTATGGTGTTCATGGCATGAGTACGGAACCAACATTTGCCATGGACAACAGGTTGATGGATGTTGTTACCGATAATGTTTTCTTTTCGATGAGAAATAAAAGTAAAACATTTCCAGAAACAACTGCGGTTTCACAAGATGTTTATAACTATATTGTTCGATTTAAATTATTATCTGATTTAATCGTGTCAAAGGCTACCATGCAAACACAAATTGATGAAGCAATCCTAAAATATTATGGTTAAAATCATGAATATCAGGATTCATAAGTATTACATTGTTTCTCTTGTTTATATAGTTGTTTCAATAGTCTTAGGAATATACTTGCAAGATTTTCTTATCATATTTTTAGCATGGAACATGTTTTTAGCGACACTTGTCTATGCTATAGGTACCCTTCTTGCTTATCTTTTGGATAAAAAAACAAAATTATGGCTAATTTTAGTTGTTCTTGCTGTTTGGGTTCTATTTTTCCCAAACAGTATTTACATGCTCACTGATTTCATTCATTTTCAGAATTATACATTTTTTGTCAACTATCCAGACATATATAATTATGATTTGTCTGAATGGTTAGTATTTACGCACATCTTAATTGGTGCACTTTATGCAGCAAAACTAGGTATAGCATCAATTCAAAAGATCGAACCTCACGTGACCAAACACATGACAGGATATTATTATATGGTTTTAATGTTCTTATTTGTACTGTCAAGCTTTGGTATATTCATTGGTCGATTCTTAAGATTCAATTCTTGGGATATTTTTGGGTTGATAAATCAAATAGGCATGGTTTTCTCACATGGTAATTTTCTAATCGGGTTTGTTGGCTTATTTGTTATCATCCATTGGGTTGTCTATTTCTTATTTTCAAGTGAAAAGCGTAAAATAGAAAATATAAAAAGCGTAAATATATTGGAGGGAAAAAAATGAGAGTTCTAGTTGTCGGTGGCGCTGGATATATAGGGTCCCACACTGTTTATGAATTGATTAAAGATCAACAGGAGGTTATCATTTTAGATAATCTTTCAAGTGGTTATATGGAATTAGTTCATCCGAAAGCTAAATTCTATTTGGGTGATATCAAAGTAAAATCTGATGTCGAAAAAGTTTTTAATCAAGAAAAAATAGATGTTGTCATGCATTTTGCAGCAAAACTGATTGTTCCCGAAAGTGTTAAAGAACCTCTTGCATATTATTATAATAATGTTGAAGGTGTTCGTGTTTTACTGGAAGTCATGAACGAACATCGTGTTAAGAAATTTGTATTCTCATCAACAGCGGCAGTTTATGGCGAAGCAAGTGGTGTTTGCCAGGAAGATATGATAACTAAGCCAATTAATCCATATGGAGAAACGAAATTAGCTTGTGAAAAAATGATTTCATGGGTAGCAAATGCTCACGATTTCAAGTTTGTTATATTTAGATATTTTAATGTTGCAGGTGCTGATGAATCACTTAAAATTGGTCTGATGAAAGATCAGTTAACACACCTCATACCCTTAGCTATTCAAGGTATTATTGGTATTCATGATCATTTAACCATTTATGGCAACGATTATCCTACAAAGGATGGAACATGTGTTAGAGATTATATACACGTCAGTGACTTAGCAATTGCACATGTATTAGGTGCACATTATTTATTTGATGGTGGAAAATCTGAAACAATCAATTTAGGATCTAGTCATGGATTTACCGTGCTAGAAGTTGCTGAAGCAGTCAATCATATAGCACCACTAAAAATAGTTATTGGACCTCGTAGAGATGGGGATCCCGCTGAATTAATCGCATCCAATGAAAAAGCAAAACACATTTTGAAATGGGTTCCCAAATATGATTTAGAAGATATTGTTTTATCCGATTATAATTATAGAAAGAAAATTTCTAATCGATAAATTTCATTCATTGGAGGTAAATTTATGAAAATTGCAGTATTATATCAATCAAATACAGGAAATACCAAACAGTATGCTGAAATGATTTCAAGTGAGTTAAAATGTGATCTTTTTGATATCATGGACACCAAGAAAAAGAGCTTGAAATCGTACGATACCATTATTTATGGTGGACCTGTTATTATTTACAGAGTAAAAAAACTCAATAAAGCAAAACGCTTCAGTAAAGGAAAGAAACTGATTATTTTTGCTTGTGGTGGTAATCCTGGAATTGAAGAAGAGATATTCAAGATCAAAGAGAAAACCGTACCTAACAATGATTATCCGTTTTTTTACTTGCCTGGTGGATTGGATTTTTCAAAACTAAAAGGGATGTATAAATTTATGATGGGTATGATGAAAAAAATGCTTGAAAAAAATCCAAATAAAACGGAAGATGAAAAAGTGTTTTTAAAGGGATTTTATGAACCTGTAATCTATGTTAGTAAGGAAAATATTAAAGATATAGTCAACTATGTGAAT
>CAZPLF010000023.1:14953-27753 GCA_964587475.1 uncultured Mariniplasma sp. | reverse complement strand
GATTAATTTCCACTGTTTGTTTTTTTTATTACTCTTCATGATAAGCAATATGCTGAATCACATCTTTTGCTTCATTCATTCTTGAAATATGTCTTAAATGATAAACCTCTTCTTCTGTAATGATAACAATTGCTGTATATACAATAAATGGTTTTGTCCAAATACTCACCTTAGTATATATATTTTGAATATCTTTAAATTGCACAGTGATGACCTTTTTTTTATGCTTATGATAATAAATCTGTTCTTCATCATATTCTAATATAATCTTAGGTTTATTCAATAAAACAATCAGTTGAGGCGTCGATACTAGAGCAACAATAATTACAGCATAAAGTACAACTTTAATTGCTTGAACAATTTGAGCAAAAACAAATTGATAATGCATGAATATTAGTAAAATCAACGAAAGAGATAAAATGATGATGACGATGGTTGCCACAATTTCTGATATTGATTTAATGCCCAATGTTTTCATATTCGTTTTACTTCCTATGCAGTTATTTAAGAATGACAAATGTGATACCATCATTCATTTTTTTGTAATCTGAATCTGATTTTAATAAAACCAAATAAGTTTGAATCATTTCATCAAATCCCATAGGTTGACTAAAAGCTTCTCCAGGAATATATGCTTTAATTTCACCGCTTCTTACTCTATTTCTTAATGAAGCATGAACTGCTTTCTTGATGGATCCACCAACACCACTTGATCCATATCCATGGATGATTTTGATAACTTTATCTTTGCCATTGCATGTTCTAATGATATTTGCTAACCTGATGCCTGCTTCATTTGATGTAGGCATATCACTTTTGATGTCAAATGTTTTCATATTTACTTAATTTTAGCAGCATTATTTTTAACTGTTATGGATGCAATGCTCCCTACAAGTTTGCTAAAACGGGTAAATCCTAATTCCTGATAATTGAATTCAGGATACATTTTTTCTAATTCCTGTTTTATTTTGGTAAGAATCATTTCCTTACTCTTATTTTTTGATATGATGCTAATGATTGATTTAGTAATATCGCTCATTGATAGTTTCGAATTTAAAGTGACATAAGTGGTTGTTTTATCTAACGAAATTGACAATCCACTAATGGTAGTAACTAAGCTTGATAAACTCTTAGCTCCATATTTACGGGCATCAAAATCTGAAAAGCGATTGACCAAAATATCACCAAGTCTGCTCAATTGAATTTTGTTGTCAACACCATTCTCAATAATGATACTCTTGATAATTCCACCAATTTCTTGACTTTCAGCAACTGAATTATCCAAGGTTCCATTGATTCCTTCATCTTCATCATCCAAATATTCAAAATATTTAAATTCATTGCATGCTGATTTAAATGCCGATGTAACCTTTTTTTCATTACCAACACCAATGACATGCATGCCGCCTTCTTTTAATTTCATAGCAAGCGGTGTAAAATCACTATCGCTTGTTACCAAAAAGAAAGTATTGACCTTTTCTTGATACATCATCTCTTGCGCATCAAGCGCCATAGCCATATCTGCAGCATTCTTACCGATTGCTACATTATACTGATGCACAGGTTTAATCGCATAATCCTGAGCTGTTTTGTGCCATTCTTTGGAAAGATTGTAGATATCACCATAAAATCTAGCGATCACTATTTTTCCGTATTTTGCAATTTCATTCATGACTGATTTAATATATTTATGTGACACATTCTCAGAATCAATCATCAACGCTATTTTATAATCTGTTTTTTCCATTTTTTTCTCCTAATTTGTATTCTAATGTTATCGAATTCATACTTCTATTATATAGCAAAAACATAATAATATGAAATCACATATAAATCTGTGGTTTTTAATCTTCTCAATTCGTAATAAGCATCGACAATATGGTTCTGTGTTTTTCAATTATTTTATAAAAATAAAAAACACCCAATATAAATATTGAGTGTACATGATATTATGGAGGCCTCAAACGGATTTGAACCGATGGTCAGGCAGTTGCAGTGCCTTGCCTTACCACTTGGCTATGAGGCCATAAACATGCTATATCATTATAACTGTTTATCTATCAAAAAGTCAATAACAAACCCTTCTCAAATGGGTTAATTCTCTTAATCTTCCTCATAAAATTTTTTATGGCTCAATATAGCCTCTTCAGATGCATTCTTGGATAATTCATATTTTCCTACTTCGCTATTCCAATCATACCAACTTGCATTTGTCATAAATATAGGTTTATTGGTAATCCTATACTCTTCGATATCGACACCTTTACTCAATTTATGTATTTTAAACATCGTTAGCCATTCTTCTAATGAATCATTAAGAAGACTAAAAGTCTCGTCATAATCTAAAGTGTAGTAAGGGTCAGGTATATTTTGTTTTTTTGTATTTTGGTTGATATCTCTAACTAAATAAATTTTATCTCTGTAGATCCCTGCGCGTTTCTTTAAATATGTTTCATTTAAATCATCCATGCATATGATAAAATCAAAATTACGATAATCAACTTGCTTTATTTTCTCTGAAACCATGTCTTGCCAAGGGATGCCAATCATCTCAAGTCTCTTGATTGTTTCAGGGTGCGGTCTGCTACCAAGCGCTTCAGATGAAACAGCTCGAGATTCAATTAAAAAAGCATCAGCAACTCCAGATTCATTGATCATTTTTTTGAATATTCCTTCTGCTAATGGAGACCTTGATTTATTTGCATGACAAACAAAGAGAATTTTAATCATCGTTACACATCCTTTTACATTATTGTAACATAAAGTAAGAAAAATATGTATAATTAGCACTTTATTGTTGACAGTGCTAGAAACATGTTTTATAATGAAATTGGCAATTGATTGATTAGACTGCCAAAGGAGTGGCAAAAATGAATTTTACACAAATGGATGATTACGGTAAAGACCCCAAAGTCTTAGAAAAATTCGGAAGAAATATTGTTGAAGCCGTCAAGGAAGGTAAAATAGATCCTGTGATCGGTCGTGAAGAGGAAATTCGAAGAGTTATCAAGATATTATCAAGAAAGACTAAAAATAATCCTGTGCTAATCGGTGAGCCTGGTGTTGGCAAAACTGCAATCGTTGAAGGATTAGCTCGAAGAATAGTTGATAAGGATGTTCCTTTAGGTTTACAAAATAAGATCATTTACGAATTAGATCTTGCCTCACTTGTCGCAGGCGCTAAATTTAGAGGTGAATTTGAAGAAAGACTCAAAGCAGTGTTAAATAAGATTAAAGAATCCAATGGCGAAATTATTCTTTTTATTGATGAACTGCACTCAATCGTGGGTGCTGGTCGCGCTGATGGTGCAATGGATGCCTCTAATATGCTTAAACCAATGCTCGCTAGAGGTGAATTACATTGTGTTGGTGCCACGACGTTAAATGAATATCGAAAGTATATTGAAAAAGATAGTGCACTAGAACGTCGTTTTCAAAAAGTGCTCATCGAAGAACCCACCGTTTCAGATACTATCAGTATCTTAAGAGGATTAAAATCAAGATTTGAAGCACATCATGGAGTTCATATCTCAGATCCAGCAATCATTGCTGCAGCAACGCTTTCTAATCGTTATATTTCTGATCGTTTTTTGCCAGACAAGGCCATTGATTTAATCGATGAAGCTTGTGCTTCTATTCGCATAGAAATAGATTCAATGCCAGTTGAGCTCGACTCAACACTGCGCAGACTAATGCAATTAGAAATTGAAAAAACTGCACTCGATAAAGAAATCGATCCGATTTCAAAAGATAGATCACTAAAGATTAAAAGTGAAATTGAAGGTCTAAAGAAAAAAGAAAAATCCCTTCGTTTACAATGGGAATCAGAAAAAGAACAAATTAATCTCGTAAAGAGTAAAAAGAATAGTCTTGAACAGCTAAGATTAGATTTACAAACAGCATTCAATAATAGCAATTATCAAAAAGCTGCTGAACTTCAATATAGTCAGATACCTACTTTAGAAAAAGAAATCAATCAGCTGACTTTAGATATGCAAAAAGAGGAAAAATTGTTAACCGAAGTTGTCTCTGAGGAAAGTATCGCTGAAATCGTTTCTAAGTGGACACAAATTCCCATCTCTAAATTGATGTCAGGTGACAAAGAAAAGCTCTTACACCTTGAAAAAACACTAAAAAACAGAGTCATAGGGCAAGATCATGCACTGAAATTGATTAGCGAAGCTATCATTAGACAACGAGCTGGAATAAAAGATGAAAATAGACCTATAGGTTCTTTCTTGTTCTTAGGTCCTACAGGTGTCGGAAAAACTGAAGTAGCCAAAGCATTGGCTGAAGCTTTATTTGATAGTGAGCATCAAATCGTTCGCATCGACATGAGTGAATATATGGAAGCACACAGTGTTTCCAAACTCATAGGTTCTCCTCCTGGGTATGTCGGATATGATGAAGGTGGACAACTTACAGAAGCCGTTCGAAGAAAACCTTATTCTATCGTCTTGTTTGATGAGGTTGAAAAAGCTCACACCGAAGTCTTCAATGTCCTTTTACAAGTTATGGAAGATGGTAGATTAACCGATAATCAGGGAAGATCGGTAGATTTTAAAAACACTATCATTATCATGACTTCCAATATTGGTAGTGAATATCTACTCAGCTATGATTCAAACGCACAATCTGAAGTGATGAAACTTGTCAAAACTAGATTCAAACCCGAATTTATTAATCGTATTGATGAAATCATCATTTTTAATGCTTTAAGTTTAAATGTTCAAATTGAAATTGTTAAAAAGATGCTAGGTGATTTGCAAATTAGACTTGAGGAAAAAAACTTGATGATAGAGTTTGGTTCTGACGTTAATCGATTTGTCATTAAAAATGGTTTTAATGATGAATATGGAGCAAGACCATTAAAGAGATATATTCAAAGACATATTGAAACAATGATAGCGATGAAAATTATTGATGGCACCATGGAACCACACAAATTATATCAAATGACCGTAAAAGACGACAATTTGATGATTAAACTGAAAGATCTATAATAAAAAAAATCCTAGAGATGAACTATCTTTAGGATTTTTTTTGTTTTAAATAGATAAGATTAAATTGCTCCGATAGATTTCATAATAACAATCGTAAAGAAAATTGTTGCTATTGAACAAATGGTGGACCATACAACCAACTGACCTGCCAATTGGTCGTCCCCACCCATTTCATGAGCCATAATTGCACTTGAAACAGCAACAGGTGTAGCAAACAAAGCCATTAATGCTGGATATGATTCTGAAATGCCAGGAATTCGTGGGGAAAGCAAATAAGCTACAGTTAGAACTGAAGCAGGTACTATAAGTATTCTCCAGGTGACACCGATGATGATTTGTTTTGCTAATTTCTTTACCACAGAAAATTCAAACTGACCACCTAATGCAATCAAAGCCAATGGTGAAGCAGTTTGACTCATTATTTTTATAAAAGTATAGCTGAAAGTCACGTTGTTTTTGAGTGAAAAAACAAGTTCTCCATTAACAACAGGTATCACAGATCTTATCACAAGTGTGAGCAACCCTAATAATACACCAATAATCAAAGGATTTTTCACAATCGTCATTAGAACCTTAGTGATACTTATCCGTTCGCCAAATTCATTTCTTTGAAACATCGTCAGAGATATCACAGCTAAAACATTGAGCAGTGGGATAGTGAATGCTGAAATAATCGAGACAATTGCTAAAGCTTCTGATCCTCCAAGCGTTTGAGCCAATGGAATACCAATCAAAGCAAAATTAGATCGAAAAATGCTTTGAAGAATAACTCCTTTTTGTTTAGGATCTTTAATTGCAATACTGACAAAGAGCAATCCAACTGTAAATACAGCTAAAATAGCAACAACTGCAAATAAAACAACTGCCCAATCAATATCATTTAAACTGTTGATTGAATATACATTATAAAAGAGTAAAATAGGTAAGCCTATTCTAAAAACAAATTTATTTAAAATATTGACAAAAGATTGGTCAATAAATCTTATTTTTTTCAACATGTATCCAAGTAATACAAGCAAAACAATCGGCATGATTGCATTGAATGCGAATACAAATGTACTACCCATAGATGCACCTCTTTTTGATGTATACCTTATTATTTTAACACAAGATAAAAAAATATAAATCATCTATGAGAGAATTGCATGGTTATTACGAGCAGTTATTATGAATTTAAAAAAAGGCGAAAGCGCTTAGTAGCACATCGTCTTATTTTTTGGTGCTGTTTTTTAAATGTTTTTAGCTTATTCTTCAGTTTCTTCGCTTTGATTTTTGATTAGTTCATTCAATTTGTTTTCTTCCTTTTTATTTCGATAAGAAGCATGTAAGATTACCAAAGAATATAAAACTGCATATATCAAACCCAATAAATAAATAACAAAAGTTCTTCTGAATAAGACAGCTCCATACATTGTTCTAAGAACATATATTGCTGGTAGTATAATCAAGTATCCTAAAATAACATTTAAAACCCCATTACCCCAAGTCTTTTTAAAGACTTTGATAGAAAATGCAAGTAAGCATGAAATAATAATACTTCCCCAGAATAATGCTTTTACTGATAGAGTCACATCACTGTATAATCTCATGATACCAAGAGCGAGAATGAATACGCCAACACTAACAATCGCGTAAATATATGCATAAAGTTTAAAATATTGTTTCATTTAGTTTGACCTCCCAATAAGTTTTTCAATTGTCCTACATAAGTTCTTGAGATTTCTATGCGATCACCGTTGTTTAATGTAGCATCCAATCTCCCATTGATACTAGACTTGAAAAACTTGATCTTTTTATAATTGACAACAATGTTTTTATTGACACGAATAAAAGCTGAATGCTGGTTTTCAACTTCATGTAATCGATATTTACAATCGAAGACATCATCTTTTGTATATAAAAAGCACTGATCATCTATGCTCTCAATGTAATATACTTCTATAGGTTTGAAAATAAATCTTTTTTCTTCTTTTCTGCCTTTAAAATCCACGGTAGATTCTTGTAGCAATTCTATAATCTGGTCAACTGAATCGTCATCTTCAGCACAATCGATTAAGATTTCTGCTTCACCAAATTGAGGATGTCTATTAATCTTGAGTTTCATCTTTTCACCTACCTTATATTTTATATCATACTGAACAACACTCTTTAAATCAATAGCATGTACAGTAAGTTGTCTATTTTTGGTTTTAAGATGCAAAAAAGAAGTTAGAGGACTAACTTCTACTTTTTGTAAACCTGTTTTCTTATTGATCCATCCAATTTATGAATAACTACTGATGATCCCACTGCTTGAGCCAATCCATCAGCATATTCAATAGCTTCTTTTTGTGTTTCAAAGAATTTAATGGTTTTTTCTGAACCTTCTTTTCTTACACGCCACCTGCGGTGGTTATCACTCTTTGGATCCTTATTCTGAGAAACATGATATTTTGCAGCCTTAGGTTCTTTTTTTTCGCTTTCTAAAACTGGCTTTTCAACCTTTTTCGCTGAAGGAACAGCTTTCTTAACAGGTTTTTCCTGTATGTTCTCTTTTGCAACGACTGGTGTTGGTTTGACAGGTGTTTGCTTAATAACTTCAGCCTTAGGTTCTGTTTTTACTTGTGCCTCTTTAAGTGCAGCAGCTTTTTTTTGCTCAATATCTCTTTTTTCTTGTTCTTCAGCTAATTTCTTTGCCTTTCTTTTTTTAAAAAATCCCATTATTATTTCCCCTTTCATTCTTCAATTTCATTATATTCTTATATAGAAAAAAGACAAGCATATGATATGATTATCTATTGATTAACACCAAATTTAAGCATTTATGTTATGATTGACTAAAAGGGAGGCATCTGATGATTCACCTAAAATCGATTCTATTTAATCTTTCAAAACAAGATGAATTTCCTTATACATTACCTTTTTTTAGGTCGCCTGAGATGGTTTTGGATTCTCCAATCACTATCATCACTGGAGACAATGGTTCAGGCAAATCAACATTCCTTGAACTGATCTGTGAAAAATTGAAGTTATATAGAATTGAAATGGCAAATATTTATCAAAATGAAAGTAAGGATTTATTTAGAAATGTTTGCAGGGATATCCGCGTAAAATATGAATTAACAGCACCTAAAGGTTTCTTCTTCAGTGCTGAAGATTTCACATCTTATATTCACTTTTTAATCAAAGAAAAAAATGAGGCTGAAAAGGAATTGAAACGTATTGATGTCGAGTACAAAAATAAATCCACACTATCCAGACAACTCGCTCAATCACCACACTCCAAAACCATATGGGAAATTGATCAGCTTTATCAAAAAGATCTTCTCAAATCATCACATGGAGAAGCCTATCTTTCCTTCTTTTCTTCAAGATTACATAAAAATCAAATCTATCTTTTAGATGAACCTGAAACACCGCTATCATTTCAAAGTCAGCTCATTCTGATTGCTATGATTCACGAAGCAATTAAAAATGGCAATCAGTTTATTATTGCGACTCATTCTCCTATGTTGATGGCTATGGAAGATTCAACGATTTTAGACTTCTCACCTCAAGGTGTGAAAAAGGTGAAATATAGCGAGGTTGAATTTGTTCAACTTCTCAAAGATTTCTTAAATCACCCCGAGTCATTTTTCAAACACTTATACTAAAAAAACATTCGATTTGAATGTTTTTTTTAATTTAATTCTATGATGGTGACATATCTAATAATACTCGAGGCATTTCCATTTTCATCAGTTACTAGATAGGTAATAAGATATTCTCCTGCTATGTTGATATCAACTTCACCAATGACAGTAATAGAGACATCATGGTTTGTATTGTCTTCAACTTGTATACCAGCATCAATCCAATCATGCCCTATAACAACTGTATCTACACCAGGATTTAAAGTTAGAACTGCTGGGGTTTCATCAATAACAGTGACAATTCGAGTAATCGTTTTGCTGAATTCTAGATAGCTGATTTCATAAATAATCGAGTAAACACCTACTTGGTCTGTATTTACATCTGAAGATTCAACTGTAGGATAAAGCGTTTTAAATACGTAATTTGCATGTGCACCATTATCAATAAATGTATCTCCTACTTCAATGGTATCAACTCCTGGATTTAATCCGATAATAAGTTTGTCTTCAGATTGTTCAAAACATCCAGTAAGTGTAATCAATAAAATAACAGCAATTAATAAGACTATTTTTTTCATAGTTGGATACCATCCTCTTCTTTTATGTAATAAATACTTGTTGTGTTAGGATTCATAGAGTTTGGTAAAACATAGACATATTTATTTTTAGTGACAATTTGATTATCATAGAATACCGTATAGGTTATAACATATATGCCTTCTGTTTCTGAATCAACAGATCCAGAACTGACAATTTCACCTAGATTGGTTACTGCCCCACTATCTTCATAGACATCACCTTCAAAAATGGTGGTGATGTCAGGATTGAGTGTGATTTTTATCTCAGTTTTCAAGGGAATCACATGGATTACTCTAACTCTTGTATCAATCAAAGTAAGTCCATCATAAATATCATAATACAAAGTATGGGTTCCTGGTGTTTCATTATCCAATGCTGATCGTATAACAATATGTAATAAATCATCAATCAGACTTGTTCCTTGATCGTTCCAATCTTGGCCTTCTATAATTGTGTCAACACCTGGAATCAAATCAATAGATTCTGGTTTGTAAATCTTTTCATAAATGGGATAGATGTCAAGTTCATGCGTGACCAAATCAGAAGTTTCACTCCATTCAACAAATATGAAGTCAAATGAAGGTGTTGATGGTTTAATAGGTGCAGTTGGAACTGTTGCTGAATCCCCTAAATAAACATAGCTTTCTTGATAGATAGAAATTAAATCACTTGCATAAAATAGCACTTGAAATTGCTGATCATCAAATTTAGCATAAAGATTAAGATCGTGATACAGCTCGCTAAACTCATAAGGGATTAAGTACTCAATGTCTTGATACCACCCTAAAAAACGCTGATTTTCAAGATGAGGTTCGCTAATCTCAAATGTATTTCCATCCTGAACATCTAATGTTAAATAAATTTCTTCATTGACATAGGCAGTTACCTGATGTAATAATATCTCAAAAAATGCAAATAGAGTTATGTCCCCAGTAATTGGGTCTCCATTATATAAAGTCGTGTGCGCACTATCAATATACCAACCAACAAATGTATATCCTACAATTTGAGTTATCGGCAACTCAAAGGTTTGTCCATAGGCAACCTCGATGTTGCTACAATCATTGCCATCTGTGACAAATTCTACGGTATACATTATGGGAGTAAATAAAGCATAAAGTATCGTATTATCAGTAATTAAGTCAACACCCATTACGAATGGGATTTGAAATAAAGCATCCTTATACCAACCGGAAAAAGTGTGCCCTATTTTTGTTGGAGAAACGATGTCTATGGTGTGACCGCTATAAACTTCAATTGGATCAATGAGATCACCACCATCTGTTTCAAATTGAACGATGACCAAATATTGGACAACATTCATTGCTTGTTCTGCGTTGATGATACCGTAACCGTAATAATCATCTCTTCCTGCATCACCATAATCTACTGCACCTTGTAGAATACGTTCAATGATTTGATTGCTTGTTTCATTTGGATATTGAGAAATCAATAAAGCTACAACACCAGTTACTTGAGGTGCTGCTAGAGAAGTTCCCGTTGAATAACCATAGGTGTCACCGATAGATGCTGTGGCAATCAAATCGCCTGGTGCGGCAATATCAATTTGTGAACCATAATTAGAACCTTTAAGAACACCATCATAATATTCTTCCCAAATTTGTGTTGTCTCATCTACAGCGGAAACTGAAATAACACCCTCAAATGAAGCTGGATACATTAACTCATCAGATGCATCATTTCCACTTGCTGCAACTAAAATAACATCATTGCTTATAGCGTATTCAATTGCAGTTTCAGTCAGTGAATTTGCTGAAGAACTGCCAAAACTCATATTAATGACATCAGCTCCATGATCTACTGCGTAATAGATACCTTCTATGATAGCTGCATCACTAAAGAATTTAGATTCATCTTTATCTATTGTTGATAAATCATCCTCGTTATTAGCTTTAATAATCATGAGTATGCTGTTTTGCACAATACCAGATATACCTTTGTTGTTATCATTAAGAGCGCCTATAACACCAGCTACAGATGTGCCGTGGCCCGCTGTATCAATGACATAACTCAAGCCAACTTGTTCTGTTCTTGAATTGTATGAAATAGGTGATAGTCTACCAATAAATTCTTCGTGGGTAATATCTACGCCAGTATCAATGATTGCAATAGTAACATCAGAACTACCTTCAGTAAATAGCCAAGCTTGTTCAATGTTCATCATTGATAAAGCATACTGATAGATTACAGAAGGGGTATGCCCTCCAAGCACTTCTGAAGTAATTTCGTTTGCCTCATAAATCGAATTAGGAATAAATCCTTGACCTTCCATTTCTTGATATATGTCTCTTTGGGTGATTCCAAAAGTGGCAATACCATGTGGAGATAAATTTATGAGTTCAACCTGATAAGTGGATTCAATATCGAATGCCTGTACTTCATCTTCAACATAATACAAAAGTTCAGCATAAAAAGCATCATTTTCTATTTCGTGGTTTATGGTCAAATTTAAGGCGAAAATCAAGCTGACCAATAAGCCCATTGTGATTAAAATATGTTTAAGATATCTCATATTCATGTTTTTCCTCTATATTAATTATACCCTGTTATATATAACATACAAAAAACTATGCAATTCTATTGGTAAAAAGGGGTGTCTTTTTACTATCATAAACTTTTTTTCGCAAATCACCAATAAAAATAGATCAAAAGGAGTATGTTACGTGAAGTCAAAAATAGGAGGCATTCAAATGAGTAAAAAATTAATGTTCATGGTATTCTCTGGTTTAATTATTGGAAGTTTTATTTTTATTGGAATTGGTGTCAGTGCTTCATCTGATTACACACAAAATGGTGAAGTCATTGCATTATCTGAAGATGGTATTTATACCATAGAAGAAATGCTAACCTATGCAATTCAAGATGAGTATTTAGCACAGGCAACCTATCAAGCGATTATCGATGAATTTGGTAATATCAAACCTTTTTCAAATATAATCTTGGCAGAACAAAAACATATCGATTTATTGTTACCATTATTTGAAACATATGGTATCGAAATCCCAGTCAACGATGCAGTACAATATGTTGTATTACCAGATTCAATTTCAAGTGCTCTTGCTACAGGAGTTGAAGCTGAACAAGTAAATATTGCAATGTATGAAGCATTCTTAAATCAAGCTGATCTACCTGATGATATTCAGACAGTATTTGAATATTTACTAGCAGCATCACAAAATCATTTAACTGCATTCTCAAAAGATCGTTTACTTGGTGCTGGATATGATTTAGGCAACATGATAAGAAACCAATTTAAAAAGGGATCTGAAAATGGTGCAGGTGGTAGTAAAGGCAATTATGGGAATAACGATGGCAATGGTAATAAAGGTAGTCATGGTAGTAAAGGCGGCAATGGTGGTAATTGTTCAAACTAGTTAGTAAATAAAAAAGCAGTTGATTCTGCTTTTTTTTATGTTATAAGCATGAAGATCATTGAGTTTTTTATGCTATAATGACCGATATAAGGATGTATAAGAAATGCAGATCAATCACATTTATTTTTCTCCAAATGGGGAAACAAAAAAGATATCTATCTATTTTCATGAAAAATTAGGCGGAAACCTAGTTGATTTTAGCAACCCTTTAA
>CAZPLF010000023.1:0-14853 GCA_964587475.1 uncultured Mariniplasma sp. | reverse complement strand
AAAATTGGTAATATATTTTCTTCATTATTTGAGAAACAAAGAACGAAATACAATTATCGAATCAAGGTAAACATTGATTTATGTGTTTCATGCAATCTTTGTATTGAACAATGCCCAACTGGGTCAATTACTAAGACTATTGATATACTTGATAGTTGTATGAGGTGTGGTCATTGTGAAAAGATTTGTCCAACTCATGCAATTCAAGCAAAACAATCATTTTTCTTAAAACAATATCTAAAAAGCAAACAAAAGACTAGCGTGATTATTCGCTAGTCTTTTTACTGATTCCAAGAAAATTCTCCATGATTGAACACTCTTCGATTTTGTTTAAAGTAAAACCCATACTTGTTTGCATTTCACGAATAGCTTGATCTCTTGTGATGTTCAATCTACTTGAAGCAAGTGAAATTTCTATTGCTGAAAAAGGAATCATCTTTGATCTCATTTCATAGAAATTGATGAATTGGGAATACTCTTTACATTTTTCAATATTACAGCTTGTGTGTAATCCTTTATTCAGTTGTTTTGATGCTACCCAACCAACTTCTTTTTCTATCAGTTCTTTCACATCTTCCCAGTTGTAGTTTCCACCAGCAATCTCATTAAAATCTATATGAATGAAAGCTGGAATTTTGCCACTCCAATTTGATCTTCTAATTGCTTGTTTCAAAGGATCCAATAAGTGAGGTACTTCTTTGATAGCCATAGAGACATGAGAAATAAGATCACTTTGATATCCTGATATTTTCTTTATTACTGAATCACCATAGGCAAGTTGCTTCATTGTCATTAGACTTTCAAACTGACCACTATGTAGTGGTTTTCTAAGTGTTATTATGCGTAAAATATTAACAAAAAAAGTCATTATTCTATGATTTCTTTCACTGAATGCGTACTTTGGAGCAAGATGATTATAATATAAATTCAACATTTGAACAGGTTCATTTCCCAGAACAAAGAACGGGACGTTCTCATTAACCATTTCAGGATAAAACAAAACATAAGCAAGTGAAGGACAAGCACATGTATTGCGTTCATATAAATATAGTTTATGGTAAATTTTAAGCAAATCCGCTTCTGCCATTTGTCTAGTAACAAATTCAACATTACTCAAATGCTTTTTCGCATTTTCTATACTCATTCTTGCACTTTCTGACATATAAGGTATTTCCCAAGTAAGTGCTAAGACTCTAAGTTTTTTTACCTTTGACAAGTAGTATAAAAGATAACTAGAATCTTTACCTCCAGTATAAAATAACGCGATATCGAATCGTGAATTTAAAGATTTGGGTGGATCATTTAGAACCTTTAAAACACTTTTGATGTCTTGGGTTTCTTCTTTAGATGCACATATAGGGCATATGCCTTTTTCATCTAATTCTAAACCTGGAATGATAAATGTATTTGCTGCACAACATTTGCAAAAAACAGCTTCATCAAGACTTTGTGGAATTTGTTTGACAGAGTGTTCTTCAACAACAATTTGTTGTTTAATCAAACGATTCAGTATTTTGAGTTCTTTGGTGTCTAATTCTTTGGGCAATAGATGCAAAACATCTCTTTCAGTTTTGGAAAGATGAATTTTATTTTTTAGCAGGTCTGGTTTTTTTCTCATACCATAATAATAGATTGATTGATTTTCTATTTTCCATCTGGACTGTAAATAATACATAGCTACTCCTTTATGAAAAATACCCCACAAAGGGGTATTTTAATTATTTAGTTTTAGGTTTTTGCTCAACAACCTCAGGTTTTTGTACAACTACTTCAGGTTTTTCAACAACTTTTTCAGTACCCAAATATTTCGGCAATTCAAGTCCAGCCATGTCAAATAACTCTTTCATTGGTGGAATTGATTTCATTAAATTCGATGCGAAATTAGCTGTTGATGTTGTCCCATCTTTTGATCCGCTATCCCAAACAGTAATCTTATCAAACTTAAGATTTTTGATTGCTTCTACTTGAATACCAACAAGTTTTTCAAGTTTATCTGCAATTAACATCTTAACAGCTGCGTCTGGATTGTCATTAGCAGCATTAACGATTTGTTTGAAACCTTCAGCTTGTTTCGAAAGTATTTCGAGACTACCACGAGCTTGAGCATCTAAACGAGCAAATATTGCATCTGCTTCACCACGAGCTTTTCTTCTAGTTTCTTCAGCAATTGCTTCAGCGTTGATAACAACTCTTTGCTTGTCAATTTCAACCTTGACAATGATATCTGCTTCCTGTGTCGCTTTTTCACGAGCAGCACGAGCTAATTCGGCATTTTGTTCTGCCAAGTATGAATCTTCTAATGCTTTTGCAGCTGCAACTTTTTCAGCTACCATAGCTCTTCTTAATGATTCAGCTTCAATTTCTCTACGTAATGCATTTGTTTTCGAAATATCTCCAAGTGATTTGTTTTCACCTTCAATGGCTTTTGAATTCGCTTCAGCAACCTGAATTCTTTGGTCACGAACAGCATTTGCTTCCCCAATGGAACCATCTCTGTTCTTTTCAGCAACAGTTTTCTTAGCATCATTAATGGCTTTTGCAGCTGCTTCTTTACCTAAAGCTGCAATATATCCTGATTCATCATTGATATCTGTAACGTTAACGTTGATGAGTCTTAATCCGATCTTTTTCAATTCTGTTTCTACGTTTCCTGAAACAGCTTCAAGAAATTTATCTCTATCGGTATTGATTTCTTCAATATCCATGGTAGCAATGACAAGACGTAATTGACCAAAAATAATATCTTTAGCCAATTCTTGAATTTCACCCATCTTCAATCCTAAAAGTCTTTCAGCAGCATTTTGCATGACTCCAGTTTCTGTTGAAATACCTACGGTAAATCTTGAAGGAACATCGATACGAATATTTTGTTTAGATAGTGCATTTGTCAAATCCACTTGAATTGACATAGGTGTCAAATCAAGAAATTGATAGGCTTGGATGAATGGGATGATGAATTTAGTACCACCATGCATACATAATGATGATTTTGTTGAGCCATCAACATTATTGCCAACTTTACCATAAACAACTAGAATTTTGTCTGAAGGACATTTTCTGATTCTTACAACAATGAATGCTAAAAGTGAAAATATAATAACAAGTACAGCAAGTACCGGTCCTATAATACTTGCTAATGATCCAATGATGAAAAATTTCATAATATTTTAATCTCCTTTTTATTTAGGTTTAACAACAAGTGTTGTTGTGTCTACTATTCTTATAACTTCAATTTCTGATTTCGGCATTAAGTCATGATCTTCTTCCGTAATCGCGTCAGCCTCAATCAATCGTTCCTGAACTATCAATGTTACTTTGCCTTTACCGCTTTTATTTTTTGGAATGCGCATATAAACGGTTCCAATCTTCCCCACAGCATAATCATAATTCAAATTACCTGATGATTCTAATTTGTAAATTGCTCTAAAAGCCAAAGCAACTAAATATGCGGCAATTAAACCAAAAATAATACCAAATATCGATGCCAACCAAGGTGCTACGATATCAGCAAATAAAAATGCTGCCCATCCGCCAATACTGATGAATGCTAAAATACTTCGAACAGACAGTATTTTTAATCCACCAATTGCACTTAATGGTTCATCATTAATAATATCAACATTGATATCAGTTACGTCAACACCATCAAAATCAGAATTATCGATACCAATAACCATTAGTAAAATGAAAATAAGCATCACAGCACTCGCTGAAACGGCTAAAATAAACATGATTTGTTGAAATGAGAGTAAACTATCCCACCACATGTGTCAAACCCCCTTTATATCACTTAAGAATATTGTAACATATTCCACTGTTATTTATACGTATTCCCAATATATCACATATTTAAAACGAAAAAATGCTATCAAAGATAGCATCAATTTCTAATACTGTTTGAACCAATTTGTAATTTCTTCTAAGCGTTTAATTCTTGCTTGTGGCTTTCCACTTCTGGATAATTCATGGTTTTCACCCTTGAACCATACCAACTTAGACATGACGCCATTTTGCTTAATGATTGTGTAAAGTTGCATAGCTTGTTCAATTGGACAACGATAATCATTATCTGAATGGATAAACAATAATGGTGTCTTAATGTTTAGTGCATATTTCATCGGAGATTGATTCCATAATTTCGTCGTATCTTTATTTGGATGTCCATTTGTTTGATCTTGTGAAAAATAGAAACCGATGTCTGAAGTCCCGTGAAATGATAGCCAGTTGGATATGCTTCTTTGCGTTGCAGCAGCCTTGAACCTATGTGTTTGACCTACAATCCAGTTGGTCATAAATCCGCCATATGAACCACCTGTGACAAACATTCTTTGTTGATCAATGGATGGTACTTTTTTAATGACCTTATCTGTAAATGCCATTAGATCATCATAGTCAATAGTGCCATACTTTCCTCTGATATCAGAAAAATCATCGCCTTTGCCATCACTACCTCTAGGATTGGAAAAGAATACAACATAGCCTTCGTTAGCCCAATATTGCATTTCATGGAAGAATACTTTGCCATAAACCGTTTTTGGTCCACCGTGAATATCTAAGATAGCTGGATAAGAGCGATTGGGATTAAAATCTTTAGGATAGAGTACCCATCCTTTGACTTTGTGTGATTTCAAATCGACAACAATTTCCTTTGGTGTTGCTACATAAAGATTTTTCAAACTCTTTTGATTAAAGCTTGATATACATTTTTGTTCATGATGCATGATATCCAAACGATAGAGTTCTTGCAGTTTCTGTTTGAATAAGCCTACAACAAAGATATTCTGATTGATAACAGTAATTCCGTCTATACTTCCATTAAATATATATTCTGGTTGTTCAATACCTTCAAGATTTATCGAATGTAGTTCAGTGTGATCATCAATTGTTGTTACGAAAAAGAGTTTGTCTCCTAAATTTGCATCTTTTCTACTGATTCCTAATTTACAATCAGACCCAAGAGAATTCTCAACACTTTGCCCATATTTCTTAAGTAGGTGCAACTTTTTATCCTTTAGGATAAAGAAATCACGATTTTGATTGAGCCCATATGCCTTCATATCAGTTGCTACAGCAATCAAGTGATTCTTGAGCAAATAGATATTTGAAATTGAATATTCGTTTTCATTGTATAGTATTTCGGTTTGCTGCAAATCTACTTTGTACTGGTAAATATCAGTTGTTAGCTCTTTGATACCAGTCATTTGTTTTCCTGTATAAATGATTACATTTAAGTCGTCTGATACAATAATGCTTCCAACATTAAAATCAGTATCAACAAGATTAGTAATCTTTTGACTTAGAGTATCATAGATGAACAGCTGTTTTCTTAAATTTGCTGTAAATCCTAATCCATTAGAATGAAATGGAATTTCATTGATATCTTCGTATACTGAATTTTTCTTTTCCTGATCTAAAAATACTTTCCGATTTTCTTCAGAATCCAGATACAAGTGATGTTGATCCCTCGTTAAAGTTGCAGTCAATAAGAGTTTGTTGTCATTTAATACCTTAATAATGGACACTGGGAAATTAAACTTATAAGCTGTTTCAATAGTTTTTGTATCCAAGTGATATCTGTAATAGATGGTATATTTTTCTTTTTGCTTCTTCTCTTCTGCTTTGTTTTTCACTAATGGAAATAATAAGGTGTTATCTGATTCCCATAAAAAAAGTCCTTTGTTTTTCAAGGAAATCACCTTTTTATGTTTCAATCCATCACTGACAAACAAATCATAAAAATAGTCATTCTTCTTCAGGTTTGACTTAGCAACAGCAAATGCCATTAATGTCATGCTAGGATTTGAAGAAAGCCCTGAAATAAATTTGTAATTCAAAAACTGATCTAATTTGATTTGATCCATATGCCCACCATCTTTCATTGTTTACACCTATTATAGATTGAAACTGATAAATTGTCTATAAAAAAAATGCCACGAATGGCATTCTGATTATATGATGAAATTACCTTTTTCAAAAACCTTGATTGCTTTGCCATCTTGAGTCAATCCAACAATTTCCATATCTTCGCTGCCAAACATAAAATCTGAGTGAACCATTGAATTATTGTATCCGATTTTTTCAAGTTTTTCAATGGGTGTTTGATTACCATTTTTTACATTCATTGGATATGCTCTTCCTAAAGCTATGTGACAAGAAGCATTTTCATCGATTAACGTATTAAGGAAAAGAATGTTCGTATTTGAAATGGGTGAGTCATGAGATATGAGAGCAACTTCACCGATGTAACGACTTCCTTCATCAGTATCTAAGATATTTGCTAAAGCTTCTTTTTCTTTCCTAGCACCATAATCAATCACTTTGCCATCTTTAAATTCAAACCAGAAATCTTCAATGAGTTTTCCTTGATAGTTTAGTGGCTTAGTAGCAACAACTTTTCCTCTTGTTCCCCACTTGTATGGCATGGTAAATGTTTCTTCGGTCGGAATATTAGGATTAAAGTAAACGCCTGTTGAGGCATGTTCTCCGCCACCTGCCCAAATATGATCCTTCACAAGTTCAACGATTAGGTCCGTACCTAGAGAGTTTTTGAAATGCAATTGCTTAAAGTTATAATTATTCAGTACTTTATTATGTTTCAATAATATTTCATTATGTTTTTCCCATTCGAAAATAGGATTATTGTCTTCTGTTACTCTAGATGCATTAAAAATAGCTTTCCATAATGCTTCAACTGCATCCATTTCATTCAAATCAGGAAAAACCTGTTTTGCCCAAACTGGATTTGGAGCTGCAATAATTGTCCATTGTGATTTATTGCCCATTAAGTGCTCTCTAAAAAAATGAATGGCTTTTTGTAATGCCATACCTGATTTTTGAGCTTTAGCCGGATCAATATCTTTGTTTAGACCAGGGACGGGAGAAAATATTGATATAAAACATGCTCCTTGCTCAACAAGTTCTTTATATTGATCAATCAACCAATTTGGGACATGAACCAAAGATTCAACGGATTGATGTGTTAGGTCACTATGAGAGACAAAGTCATCGCTCCATTGTACAAAAACTTCTTTGGCTCCAGCCAAATATGCTTCTTTGACAACTTCTCTGGTGATTTCTTTTGTTTCAGTTGTTGCTCGGACAACAACGTTCTGACCTTTTTGAACGTTAACACCGACTTTGACTGCTAATTTTGCTAATTTGTTTATTAAATTTTTAGATGGCATATGAACATCTCCTTTGCTAAGTCTTATTGTAACATATTTCATACAGACTTGTAACACATCTCAACAAAAATAAGAGCCTCCCTTAGTGAGGAAGGCTTGTCTAAAATATATGAACTTATGGGTGATTTAAAACATATTAATTAATTGGTTTTTGTTTCTTTTAGATATTCAATAACTCTTGATTGTGGCATAGGTCTACAAAAATAATATCCTTGCGCAAGATCCACGTCATATTTTTTTACCATGTTAGCTTGTTCAATTGTTTCAATACCTTCAGCAACAACTTGTAAATTTAAGTGATGAGCCAATTCAATCATGTAGCGCAATACATGAAATTCTTCTGTGTTAGGTTTGATATTGTTAATAAAAGTTCGATCTATTTTAATAATGTCTATTGGTAATTTTTGTAAGTACGTAAGTGACGAATAACCTGTTCCAAAGTCATCTAAAGCAATAATAAATCCTAGTTTTTTGAGTTGTTTGAGCACATGAACACTTTTTTGAATGTCTTCAATAATAGCTGATTCAGTAATTTCTAAAGTGATTTGTGAACTATCTAGATGATATGTTTGAATCCATTCATTCATATAGGGAATAAATTTATCATACATCAACATAATCGGAGATATATTGATTGAAATTCTAAACTGGGTACCTTCGATATTCCAAGCTTCATATTGTTGTGCTACTTCTTTAAAGACCCATTCTGAAATTTCTTTAATATATCCATTTTTTTCTGAAATGGAAATAAACTCCAAAGGAGGAATGAAACCCTTGACTGGATGCTGCCAACGAATCAACGCTTCAACACCATATGTTTGATCATCTTTAAGATTAATAATCGGTTGATAGTGCAATGAGAATTCTTCATTGGTTATCGCATGTCGCAAATAGTTAAGCAGTTCAGTTTGTTGTTTAATCATTGTTACCATTTCATCATCAAAGATAACAATTTGATCCTTGCCTTTTGATTTAGCAATAGATTGCGCAGCATCTGCATGTCTTAGTAAAGTGATGTAGTCTTTTCCATTATCTGGATATAGAGCTACGCCTGCACTATAAGTGATAAAGAAATCATCTTCATCTAAAACGAAGGTTGTTCTTATTAAATTAATGTAATATTCCACTTGAGGAATATACGTTTCTAATTGATTGAGTTCAAATAAAGCAAGCACAAACTCATCTCCACCTGTACGTGCGAGCATGTTTGGGGATACAATCTTGCTACTGAGTAGATTTGCAATCTGTTGTAGCAACAAATCTCCAATCGAATGCCCTTTAACTTCGTTGATATTACTAAACTCATCAATGTCAAAATAAATAAAACCGATAAGTCCATCATTGGGGTGATCTTCAATGTATTTGCTTACTGTTTTTTCTAATAAAACCTTATTTGGAAGTCCTGTAAGTGAATCATAATAAGCTAATCTAAATAGTTTGTCATCAAGTTCAAGAGTTTTTTGATGGCTCAGGTCTAATCCTGCATAAGCAATCTTCAAATCATTGATGGTTGCAACATACATTTGAATACTCTTGTGAATAATGATATAAAATATAATCGCAGTAATGACAACATATAAAATACCTTTAATATTTTGTATGTTAGCAAGAACTACAGGGTCTTCTACTAATAGATTGACAAAATAATCCGATGTCAAAATCCAGGTAAAACCGATAAAAAGATAAAAAATAATGATTTTCGATGTTACAAGAGTTGCATTTAAATCACTGTTTAGGTTGCGTCTTATATCTTTATTAACTTTATTTTTTTCTTTAGTATCCACGATATCACCTCCACATAAGCCATCATACACATTAATTATACATGATTTATATCAAGTATACTGATTAATTAAAGATGATCTCACTCTGCATGCAAATTTGTATCAAGTGATAGATTCTTGATCCAATGACCTTTGCGAAACCTTGATAATCCAAATAACATCTTTGGAATATCAAGCATTTGAACAATAAGAAACATATAGATGACTGGTAATGATGTCAAATATGCAAGTAAAAGTGAGATGGGGACTGGTAAAAGCCACATATAACCTGCATCCATCATGAATGTTGATTTTGTATCTCCACCTGAACGTAATGTGAAATACAAAGCAACATTGAAGGAGTAAATTGGAATAAAGATTGCGTTAACCCTCAAATTAAATTCTGCAATATGTCTTGTAGCGGTTGGAACATCATATAAACCTGGGATAAAGAAACTCAAGATAAATAGAATTATCCCTGCAACAATTGCAATAAAAACGGAAAAAGCAATCAACTTCTTAGCGTTATCTTTGGCTTCTTGAAGCTGATTTCTACCAAGTGTATTTCCAACAAGTACAGCAACTGCTGTTGCAATTCCCCCAAATGTAACAAAGACAAGTTGACTGATTGTTCCAGTAATACTCATTGCTGCCAAAGCACTATCTCCTCGAGTTGAATAGGCATGGATAAATACTGTTTGTCCAGTTGACCATAAGGCTTCGTTAAGTGTTAATGGAATTGCCATGATGATAATAGCAACTAAAATTTTCTTCTCAATATGAAACATTTGAAAGAGTTTAGTGCTAAATAAGTTCCCCTTCTTTTTCAATAATATCAATGTCAGACCCAGTTCAACAAATCGAGATATTAGTGTTGCTATTGCTGCACCGACAATTCCAAGTTCAGGAAAACCAAATAGTCCAAAAATTAAAATGAAGTTTAGTATAGTATTTGTTAGAATAGCAACAATCGATATTTTTAATAGTGGTTTTGTAATACCCGTTTCACGAAAAGTATTTGAAATTGCTACTGAAACAATCCATGGAAAGGCACTCCATTTAGCAATATTAAGGTAATTCAATCCTCCTTGAATTGTCGTTGGATTACTTGTGAACAATCTTAATAAATTCTCTCCATAGAATGAAAATACAATAAAAGATATAATAGCAACCATAAACCCAACCAACAATTTAAATCGAAAGGTTTGTTTAAGTCTTTCAAAATCTTGAGATCCAAAATATTGTGCTGAAAAAACTCCGGCACCACCCATGGCACCGAATGTTATTAGAATAACAATAAAATATAGTTGGTTTACAATAGAAACTGAACCGATTGCTGATTCTCCTAAAGTACCTACCATAATATTGTCAACCAATTGTACAGATGTGGTGATTAACTGTTGTAAAACCAAAGGAGCTGCAACTGCAATAAGTTGCTTATAAAATGCTCTATCACCAATAAAACTCTTCATTTCCATATATTACCTCAACTTAGATATTATAGCATAAATACAAAAAATATATCAAGATGAATTGGTTGATATGGCATTGAAAAAAATGTATTTAATATCTTCTTTATTTTGTCGTTATTTTATAGTTTTGGAAATCATTTTTTGCTCTTTTGAAAATATATTGATTACGATTAAGGGCGTAATGATAACAATCGGGAAAAAAAGAATAATACCTACCATACCACCAATCAGCATGGTCCAGTTTGCAAGTCTAATCCAACCTCTTGATTGATTGATGTATCCTACCCACTGAAATATCATGGCAAGCAAAATAAAGGCCTCATGTACTAAAACTAAAACTGTGAAAAGAACCGCAGCGATTACAAACCGATCAAGACTAGAACCTTGGATTAGATAAAAAGGGACAGATCCTACAAAATAGATCGTTAGTAAAATTGAATTTATAAGTAAAATATTTCTTCTACCCATTCTTCTCCTCCATAAAAAAAGTCTCACAAAAGTGAGACTTGTACTTTAAGGTATATCAATGATTCTTAACGTGTTTGTTGAGCCATGTTTCTGTGCCCAACCAGATGTCATAATTAATGTTGTACCTGATTTAAATCCGAATTCTTTTGCAACTTCAATTGCAGTTTTATCAGATACCGAATAATCAGAAACTACATTCTTAATAACTGCAAAGACTCCCCAATAATATGATAATCTTTGGCATGTTTCAATACTATTTGTGATCGCAATAATAGGTACGGATGGTCTAAACTTGCAAATACGTTTTGCAGTACCACCAGTTTCCGTAAACGCTATGATTACTTCTGCTTTTGGTAAAGAAAGAGCAGTCTGACTAACAGCAATTCCAATGGCATCATTCACTGTTTGTTGACTCGTTAAAATCGCACGTTGCAATCTTTCTCCATAAGGAATACTATCTTCAATTGCCTTCGCAATTGTGTCCATAGTAAGTACTGCTTCAACTGGATATTCTCCAGCAGCCGATTCACCAGATAGCATGATTGCATCAGATCCATCTAAAATAGCATTTGCTACATCGGATGCTTCAGCTCTAGTAGGTCTTGGTGAATAAACCATCGATTCAAGCATATGTGTTGCTGTGATGACTGGTTTCCCCATGGCATTCGCCATTTTAATAATCTTTTTTTGATAAAGAGGGACGAGTTCTGTAGATACCTCAACGCCTAAATCGCCTCTAGCAACCATTACGCCATCACTGACTTCTAAGATTGATTCAAGATTGTCTACACCTTCTTGATTTTCAATTTTAGCAATTAATTCTATTTTGGGTTTACCAACTTTTTGCAAGATATCTCTAATTTCAAGAACATCTTCTTTTCTTCTAACAAAAGAGAGTGCAATCATATCAACATTCTTTTGAGCTGAAAAAACGATATCCTCATAATCTTTTGCAGAAACAAAGGGCATTGATAGCTTAACATTAGGCACATTAACACCTTTTTTAGTTCTAATGCTACCAGAATTGTTAATTTCGCATAACAATTTATCATTTGTTGCTTCCAGTACGGTGAGTTTCATTTTTCCATCATCTATAAGAAGGAAATCTCCCACTTTAATATCATCGAATAATTCTCTGCAATCAATATGAAATCTTTCTCTGGTTCCTAAAACTGGTTCCTTAAAGACCTCAACTTTATCACCTTTTTTATATGTGGCAATACCATTTTCAAACTGACCGGTTCTAATTTCTGGGCCTTTAGTATCGGCCATAATGCCTATATAACGATTTTTGTTTTTTGCTACTTCCCGAATCATATCTATTCTTTTGCCATGTTCATTATGATCAGCATGAGAGTAGTTTAATCTGGCAACATTCATACCAGCATCAATCATCTTGTCAATCATTTCTGGCGTATCGATAGAAGGTCCGACAGTACAAATTATTTTAGTTTTTCTTTTCATAATTGCCTCCAACTTACTACTACACTTATTATACATGAATTGTTTGCACAATACTATATGAATACGATTTCAATACATTTTAACATTAATAATCCGCAACCGATTAATAGACTATATTTTTATGTGAATGCGATTCTATATGTAATCAATATATAAGCAATGATTTAGTAAAGAAAAAAAGAAGGCTAGCCTTCTGATTTTTCATACAAGTCAATAAATATTTTGGCAATTGCAGGATCAAATTGTGATCCGGAGTTTATTTTTATTTCATTAATTGCTTCTAGATGAGTCAATGGCTTTCTATATGGTCTTTCTGATATCATGGCATCATATGCATCAGCAATGGAAATGATTCTAGCGCGCAGCGGAATTTCTTCTCCTTTTAATCCTCTTGGATATCCATTTCCATCATAGTGTTCATGGTGAGATAAAATATCTGTTGCAATTTCCAAATATTCAGGTGATGTAGACAATATTCTATATCCAATTTCAGGATGTTTTTTGATACTTTCCCATTCTTTATTATTAAGTTTGCTAGGTTTGTTTAATATTGCTTCATCAATGCCTATTTTCCCAATATCGTGAAGTTGACTAATGAGTTTTAGTAAATTGAGCTCGTCAATGGTCATATCTAATGCTTTTCCAATAGAAATACATATATTAGAAACTCTAGTTGAATGCAATTCTTCTCTTGGATTTTTTTCATGAAGTGTTTTGATAATCGTCTTAATCGTTTCATTTCGATGCGAATTGATTTCAAATAGTTTGTGTGTATACATATCATCTTCTGCGGCTTTTACGATATCTTCAATTAATTCATTTTCTAATTTTGTAGCAATACCAAAAGATACTGATATCAGCATATCCATAATTTTATAGTTTTCAATCTGTTGTTTAAGAGTTTCAATTTGTGTATGTGCACTACTCGCAGTGGTATTTGGCATTAAAATGACAAATTCATCTCCGCCGATTCTAGTCACACGACTATCTTTCTTAAAAGTTTCAATAAATATATCTGCAACTTTAGTCAAAAGTTGATCACCCATCGCGTGTCCAAAAGCATCATTCATTATTTTTAGACCATTGATATCTGCAATAACAATTGATAACGGATAATATTTGGAATTATCCAATCTCGCAAGCTCTTCTGTATAGTATCGTCTATTATATAGATTCGTTAAATGATCTCGATAGCTTAAATGAAGTATTGAGAGCTCATGCAAATGGTTTTCAGTCACATCTTCAGAAAATATTGTAGCTCCAGTAATTCTGCCTTTTTCATCTTTTATAGGTGTGTAAATCTCTTCAAAATAATGTTCTTTCTGCACTTCAATTTCAGAGATTTTTCTTAAGGTCTCTCCTGATAATGCTAAATCGATAGATGCTTTAATTCTCTTTCTCATTTTGTCACTATTAATGCAATCAAGATAACTCATACCTTTTTTAATAATAACTTCATTATACTTTTTCATGTTGTTCTCATGATATTGGTTAAAAGCCAAATAGCGATAGTTAAAATCGATAACAAATATTTCCATTGTATTGGTTGAATCCAAGCTTGATTGCAATAAAACTTGCTGGTTTTTAATGAATTCAATTGAAATCAATCTTTGTTTTTGATTATTTAGAGACAGTGCTAAAATCATTGTAACAATTGGGAACACACCTAAATATGGAATATACGTATTACGTATAACATCAAATGCGTCAGGCCAAGGAATTAACAAAAAGCAAAATAAAGTCATAATATGAGCTATTAATCCTAATAGATAATACTCAAGAGCTATTGGCATTTTTGGTAAGAAAGTGCGAATTCGAAACCACAGCAACCCTAGTGTTGCAGTAGATATGATTGTTGCTATCCCAGCATACATACCTGCGCCACCTAAAAAGATACGATAAGTAAGCGCAGCGACAACCGCAACCAATGTTGCAACTGGCCCAAAAAATACGCCTGAGACAACAAGTAGAGCAGATCTTGTGTCAAAAATCATACCTTGTGAAATTTCCCAAGGATTTAACATTAATAATATAGTAAACCCACCTAAAACAATACCTAAAAATAATTTATTTCTTAATTTAGTTGATCCAGGGCTAAGGTTGGTTGCTGCATAGATAAAAACCAATGCAAACAATAATACGATATTTTGCATTAATTTACTGAATATTTCGATGCTATCAGTTAAAAACATCATATAACTTCCTCAAGTCCTTAGTTTTTTTACAATCATATTATAGCATGGAATTGATGGACAAGTGCTCAGTTAAGATAATCGTAATAATTAAGATAAGTAAACGAAATTATTTTGTTTAAATATTAGATCTATTATATTCAAGAGATACTCAATTTGATCTTTTTTTTATAATTATCCTAATCATTTAAATTTTTCCAAACTCATTAACCCAAATAATTTCATTAATATGATGTGATGTATTAAATCCTCGTATTCTATTAGAAAATCATTTTTTTCTAGGATTGAAAGATCTTACTATTGATTGTGT
>CAZPLF010000022.1:0-28955 GCA_964587475.1 uncultured Mariniplasma sp. | reverse complement strand
TCAAATTGATTAATTTCTTCAACAAGAACATCGTAGACTTCAGATTCTTTGATTTTTTTAATGATCTTTCCTCTTCTAAATAAAATGGCTTCACCCTTACCACCAGCTATGCCAATGTCAGCGTGAGTCGCTTCACCTGGTCCATTGACGGCACATCCCATAATCGCAACGTTGATGTTCTTATTGATGGTTAGCAAATAAGCTTCAATTCTTTTGGCTGTATCAATCATATCATACTGAATTCTGCCACATGTTGGACATGAGATTAAGTTTGGAACTTTATCTTTTAATCCTAAGTTTTTTAATATCTCTTTTGCCGCTTGAATTTCTAAAATGGGGTTATCAGTAAGTGAAACACGAATGGTATTACCAATGCCTTCAGCAAGTAAAATACCAATACCCATAGCTGATTTGATGGCTCCACTAAAAGCAGTACCTGCTTCAGTAACACCTAGATGTAAAGGGTAAGGAAATGTTTTTGCAGCCAAACGATTGGCTTCGACCATGAGATTCATATCGGTTGCCTTTAAAGAAATTGCAATATCATAAAAATCTAATGATTCTAAAATATCAACATGATGTTTAGCAGTCTCAACCATGTTTTTTGCTGTCGGTACCATGTTGTTAGGAAGTGATCCTGAGTTGACACCAATCCGAATCGGAATCTGCTTTTTTTTACATGCTTCAACGACGAGTTCAACATGCTCTCTTTTAGGAATATTACCGGGGTTCAATCTAATTTTATCAACACCTTGGTTGATTGCTTCTAGAGCCAATCGATAATCGAAATGAATATCAGCTACCAATGGAATGGATATTTGAGCTTTGATTTCTCCTAAGGCTTTAGCATCCATCATATCTAAAACTGCTACTCGAATGATTTCACAACCAGCAGCTTCTAGTTTTTTGATTTGCTCAACTGTGGATTGAACATCTTTAGTATAAGTGTTGGTCATACTTTGAATGTAAACTTTATTATTCCCACCAAGTTGATATGGACCAATATAGATAGGTCTTGTTTTTTCTCTTTGCATTTTATCACCTAGGTCTATTATAAAACAAGTCAACCTAAATCACACTAAAATCACGCAGATAAAATTATTAGTTGAAGTTCGAATTGTTTCATATTCATACTAAATCACACACAATTCGCAAAAGGTGTTTACTTTAGTCGTGTTTTTCTATATTATATAAATAAAGACAACAGATGGAGGAAGAAGTATGCCAAGAAAAATTACCGATGCATGTATCGCTTGTGGTGCGTGCGCATCAGAATGTCCCGTTGATTGCATAGCTGAGGGAGACATCTATGTAATTGATGAAGAAGTATGTATTGACTGTGGATTATGCGAAGCTGTATGTCCTACGGATGCTATTTTTGAAGTCTAAGATCAATAAAGGAACTCAAAGGTAAAAAAATGGCCGTTATTAGCGGTCATTTTATCACCCCTTAGGGAAAATTTATGAAAAGAGATAAAAACGATTGATATTGTATCATTGATTTGTTATAATGTTACCGTACGTTTGGAGGGATATCATGAGAGACCTAGTCAAATTGGTTTGTACAGAATGTGGCGAAGAAAATTATTATACAAACAAAAATAAAAAAGCTCACCCAGAGCGTTTGGAAATGAAAAAATATTGCCCACGTGAAAGAAAAACTACAATCCATAAAGAAAAGAAATAAGCTATTCTAGGAATAGTTTTTTTTCTTAAAACAAATATGCAGCAATTTAAAGAAAATGAAACATTTGCACACAGTTATTTACTGTGCCGCTTTGATACATGCTACCTAATCGACCCCTCCCATGATTTAGAAGCTATGCATCAAGCATTGAATGGTAGAACCCTAGCAGGCATTCTAATTACACATGCTCATCAAGATCATGTTGATTTGATTGGTGAATTTGAAACACCTATTTATATTCATTTGGATGACGCGCATCTTTTATTTGAAGATCAGTATAACGGATATGCACCTCACACACACCCATATAAAAGGAAAAATCTTGACTTAAGATATATTTCAGACAAAGAAAAATTACCTTTTGCTGATCAATTCATAGAAGTATTATACACACCAGGGCATACTAAAGGTAGTGTTTGCTTCCTTTATGATCAGAAACTTTTCACAGGAGATACTCTGTTTAAGGGTAGTGTCGGTAGACACGATTTATATTCGGGATCACTGACAGAACTAAGAAAAAGTGTTCTAAAATTAGGCACTTTACCTGGGAATGTAAAGATATATCCAGGGCATGATGAAACATCAACGATGAGATATGAACAGAAGAATAACCCCTTTTATGTGAAATGGTTAAAACAAAGTTCTAAATAAAGACACTATGTGTCTTTTTTTTTATTTGTGGAAAATAGCACATAATGCTTGACAGTGCCAATTAAATATAATACAATATAGTTGGCACAAAACCAAAACGAGTGCTAAATGAGGTGTGTGAATGATCACCAGTAGACAAAAATTAATCTTAAAGGCAATCATCGAAGCATACGTTAGAGATGCACAACCAGTTGGATCCAAAACATTAACTCAAATGCCATACCTTAAGTTTTCAAGCGCGACTTTACGATATGATATGGCACAGCTCGAAGAACTCGGTTTCTTAGAAAAAACACATACATCTAGTGGTAGAGTTCCATCTGAACAAGGATATCGTTATTATGTGGAACATCTTGTTACAAGAGATCAGGATGTCGTTGATTCGTTTCCTTTGATCGATGAAATTTTTCTTAAAAACAAATTGGCAAAAGAACACGCTGTTGAAGAAGCAATTCATTTGCTTAGTGAATTGACCAATTATACAGCGCTTGCTGTAGGACCTAGTAGCAATCAAAATACAATTAAGAAAATTGACTTTATTCCACTAACAGATCATGAAGCTGTTGTTCTAATAGTTACCGATCAAGGTCATGTTCAGCACCAAAATATCACGATTCCTGAAGAAATGAACATCAATGAGTTGAAAGATATTATTAAAACATTGGATGAATTACTTAGAAATCGTTATATTGATGAAGCAATTCAAATTTTACAGGCAGCATTTGCTAAAAAGGAAATTGCATCATTTATTGAATACCAGACACAACTCATGCACTCATTTATTCACGCATTTGCTAAGTTTGCTGAGGAGAATTTCTATTTATCTGGTGTTACCAATGTTTTTGATCAACCGGAATTTCATAATATGATGCATATTAAAAATTTTGTTGAAATGTTGGATCGACGAGAACTTGTTAAGTTAATTGGCGATCATGAAGGATTGAGCATCAGATTTGGTAGTGATTTCCATTTGATTCCGATGGAAAATTGTACAGTCATATCAGTTCCTTATCGCATCAGCGATAGTGAGCATGGTACGATAGCTGTGGTTGGACCGACGCGTATGGAATACAGTAAGGTCATTCCTTTGGTGGAATATATTGCAAGTAATGTTGGAAAACTCTATAAAAAGTAAAGGAAGATGACTATGGAAGATCATAAAGAAGAATTAATTGATCATGAAGAAGAATTGCTAATTGAAGATGACACTCATGCTCATAAGAAAGAAAGAAAAAATAAATATAAAGAACAGATTGAACAACTCGAACTAGAAGTAAAAAATTATAAGGATAAATTGTTAAGAAATGCTGCAGAACTTGAAAATTTTAAAAAGAGAATGAATCAAGAACGAATTAATGATCGCAAATACGCATCAAAGAATTTAATTTCAGATATCTTAACCCCATTAGAACAAATGAATATGGTTGTCAAAATATCAACCGATAATGATACATTAAAAAATTATCTCATTGGTTTTAAGATGATAAACGATCAGTTTTACTCAATATTAGAACAAGATGGCTTAAAAGAAATCGATGCATTGAACAAACCGTTTGATCCAAAATTACATCATGCAATAGAAAAGATATGCAATATGGATCAACCCAATGGCATCAACTTAGAAGTCGTTCTCAAAGGATATACATATAAAGAACAAATACTTAGACCAGCCATGGTAAAAGTTAATGAATGGAGTGAGGAAAATGGCAAAGACAAATAAAATTATTGGTATTGATTTAGGAACAACGAATTCAGTTGTTTCAGTAATGGAAGGCGGAGATGTAAAAGTCATCGCAAATGCAGAAGGTGGAAGAACTACACCATCAGTTGTATCATTTAAAGGTGATGAAATCAGTGTAGGTGATGTTGCAAAAAGACAAGCAATCACAAATCCAAACACAGTAAGTTCAATCAAGCGTCACATGGGTGAAGCAAATTACCGTGTTGACATTCAAGGAAAAAAATATACTCCACAAGAAATCTCAGCAATGATTCTTCAAAATTTGAAGAAAACTGCAGAAGATTATTTAGGTGCAACTGTGACTCAAGCAGTTATTACTGTTCCTGCGTATTTTAATGACGCACAGCGTCAAGCAACAAAAGATGCTGGTAAGATTGCTGGTTTAGATGTTAAACGTATCATCAATGAACCAACAGCAGCTGCTCTAGCTTATGGCATTGACAAGACAGGTAAAGAACAAACTGTCCTTGTGTTTGACTTAGGTGGTGGAACATTTGACGTCTCAATCTTGAGACTTGCTGATGGCACTTTTGAAGTTATTTCAACAGCGGGTGATAACAAGCTCGGTGGAGATGACTATGATGATTTGATTGTTAAGTATTTAGTTGCAGATTTCAAGAAAGAAAACGGTGTTGACTTATCATTAGATAAGATGGCTGTTCAAAGATTAAAAGATGCTGCTGAAAAAGCTAAGAAGGAATTAAGTGGTGTTACATCGTCAACGATTTCGCTACCATTTATTACAATGGGCGTTGCAGGTCCTCTTCATTTAGAAAAAGTATTAACACGTGCGAAATTTGATGAATTAACAGCAGGTCTTGTTGAAAGATGTGTTGGACCAGTACGCCGTGCTTTATCTGATGCTAAGATGACTCATAAGGATATTGATCAGGTTCTGCTTGTTGGTGGTTCAACTAGAACACCATCAGTTCAGGAAATGGTTAAACGCGAATTGCAAAAAGAACCTAATAAGAGCGTTAATCCGGATGAAGTTGTGGCAATGGGTGCTGCTATCCAAGGTGGTGTTTTAGCTGGTGATGTCAAAGATGTATTATTACTTGATGTTACACCATTATCTTTAGGTATTGAAACTCTTGGTGGTGTTTTCACTAAATTAATTGAAAGAAATACAACCATTCCAACATCTAAATCACAAGTCTTCTCAACAGCTGCTGATAATCAACCTGCAGTTGATATTCACGTTCTACAAGGTGAAAGATCCATGGCATCAGATAATAAGACATTAGGACGTTTCCAATTAGGAGATATTCCCGCTGCACCTCGTGGTGTCCCTCAAATTGAAGTATCATTCGATATTGATGCCAATGGTATTGTTAGCGTTAAGGCAAAAGATTTAGGTACAAATAAAGAACAAAAGATTACCATTTCTGGTAGTGGATCACTTTCAAAAACAGATATTGAACGCATGGTAAAGGAAGCTGAAGAACAAGCAGAAGTCGATAAGCAAAAACGTGAAGAAGCTGATCTCAGAAATGAAGCATCTAGCTTAATTTTCCAAACAAATAAAGCAATTAATGATTTGAAAGAAGAAGTTGATGAAGCAACAAAGGAAAAACTCCAAGAACAAATTAAGGAACTTGAAGTTGCTTTAAATGGCACCGATGTAGAACTCATCAAGTCTAAAAAAGAAGCTCTTGAAAAAGATGCACAAGAAATAGCTGTCAAAGCATATCAAAAAGCTCAAGAAAAGCATCAGGCAGAACAACCTCAAGATGATCAAGAAACAGATAAGAGCAATACTGTAGATGCTGAATTTGAAGAAAAAGAATAAGGTAAAATTCATTTACTAAAAAAAATATAAAGTAGGACTTTTGTCCTACTTTAAACTATGGAGTTGATGTTATGGCAGATAAAAGAGATTATTACGACGTGCTAGGTGTCGCAAAAAATGCTAGTGATGATGAAATAAAAAAAGCGTATCGAAACCTAGCAAAGAAGTATCATCCTGATGTGTCTTCTGAAAAAGATGCAGAAGTAAAATTTAAGGAAGTCCAGGAAGCTTATGATCATATAGGTGACGCCCAAAAACGTGCAACCTACGATCAGTATGGTCATTCTGGTAGTCCTTTTGGAAATGCTGGACAAGGTTTTGGTGGATTTGGTGATATGGGTGGATTTGGTGATATTTTCAGCCAATTCTTCGGTGGTGGACAAAGACAACAAAGACATACTGCTCATGGTCCTCAGCGTGGAGATGACCTCGAACGATCAATAACCATTGATTTTATGGATGCTGTACTTGGTACAAAAAAGACGATTACAGTTGAAGTTGATGATGAATGTCACGTCTGTCATGGAACAGGTGCTGAGTCTTCAAAGGATATAGAGGTTTGTGATCGCTGTCATGGTGATGGTGTCGTCAACGTTGAGCAAAGAACCATGTTTGGTTCTATGCGTACGCAACAAGCTTGTCCAAAATGTGGTGGTGCTGGAAAAATCATTAAGAAGCGTTGTCCAACATGTAATGGTAAGGGTCACATCAAGCAAACCAAGACTGTTGATGTCAATATACCAGCTGGTGTTGACAATAATATGTCACTCAAAGTTGCTGGTTATGGCAATGGTGGAACAAAGGGCGGATCACAAGGAGATCTATACTTAACTTTTAGAGTTAGACCTCACAAAGTATTCCAACGTCGAGATGATGATATCATTTTAGAAGTTCCTATTACAGTTACACAAGCAGTTTTAGGTGCAACAGTAGAAATACCAACAATCTATGGTGATGTAAATTTAAAAATTCCTGCAGGCATCGAACACGGAACCATCCTTAGAATGCGTGAAAAAGGGATTCAAAATGTACGCTCAAAACGCAAAGGTGATCAACAAGTGATTGTACAGATTAAAGTTCCAAAGAACATCTCATCTACTGAAAAGAAACTCTATGAACAGTTAGAAAAACTTGAAGCTAAAGAATCAAGCTCAAGTTGGGATAAATTTAAAAATCTATTCAAAAACTAGTAAAAAGGCTGTACGCAGCCTTTTTTTGTGCAAAAAAAAGATCTCAAGATGAGATCTTATCAATTATTTTTTGGGTGGGAAAGGAATAAAGATTGAAGTTTTTTTGGCATATTCTTGAAACAAAGGATTGTCTTTATATTTCTTTTCCAACAATGGAACTCCGGAAACGAATAATAATAAATATGTAATCAAAATGGGTCCGATGACACCACTTAAATTGATTAATGCAAATCCAGAAATAGAAATAAACCAAATTGCCCACCACATGACGGCTTCACCAAAATAATTGGGATGTCTTGTGTAACTCCATAAACCTGATTGCATGATTTTTCCTTTATTCAAAGGATCTTTTTTAAATGCTTTTAATTGAGCATCACCCACAGATTCAAAATAAAATCCAATCAACCAAATCAAAACACCAAGAACTAAAACGATGTAACTTGAATTATTAGTAAATGATGTAGAATTTAAATTCACGAGTTGAATCGGTAATGAAATAATGTAGAGTAAAATGCCCTGGAACATAAATACTTTAAAGAAAGCTTTTAGTGGGATGTTTGTTTCCCATTTTTTTCGCATATCCACATAGCGAAAATCTTCAGGTTTATTCCAATTTCTAAGACCGATGAAAAAGAATAATCTGAAACCCCACAACATGACTAAGATGGTAATCACAATAGCAGGCAATGTGTATGTGCCTGAATAAATTAATCCAGTTACTGCTACTACAACGAAACCTAGTCCCCATGCCATATCAGCTAAACCATTGTTCTTTTTTATTTGTGCAATTAAAAAGAAGACGGTAAAAAAGATGAATAATACAACAGCATTGACTAAAAAGTTCATGATTTATCTCCTTTGATATAGGCGATAGCAACAGTTCCAATACCAGCGTTCATAGCAACAATCGTTGAGATGTTCATGATATATTCTGGCTTCTTACCAATTATCTTTTCGTATCGTTTCGCATATTCCAAAGCTCTATCATCTGCATTTGCATGAACAATAGCATAGGATTCAATGCCATCTTGTTTCATAACGTTTTCAATATGTGACTGTATTTTTTTATTGCTTGACTTAAGACTTAATGACTTATCAAAAATAATACCATTACCTTCAGCATCGATTGAAATGACAGGTTTTAAGTTCATGATTTTTCCAATAAGACCCGTGACTTTGCTAACTCTACCTGCACGAACCATATATTTCAATGTTTTTACACTAACAAGTATTTTAGAATGATTTGTTAATTGTTTGATATTTTCTACAATATCATCATACTCCAATCCTAAATCAATCATTTGTGCAGCTTTTAGAACAATCAATCCTTCAGCGCCTGAATTTTGTTTTGAGTTGATGACTGTAATTGTAGTTTGTTTAAACTTTGCTGCAGCATCAACAAAAGCTTGATAGGTTCCACTCATATTTTTTGACACAGTAACCACAATAATCTTTTTGTAATAGGTTGTTAAAAAAGAGAAGAAGTTTTCCAAGGCCTTGGCATTGGGTTGACTTGATGATGGGTATACTTTAGCACTATCCATCAGGCCATAAAAACGCGAATTTTGGATGGTTAGTTTATCATAATAGGTTGTATCATTGACAAGCAAATTTAATGGAAACATATGGACCTGATATTGGTCAACAAAGCTATCTGGAAGATCAGCAATAGAATCTGTCACCAAAGCAATTGGATATTTTCTGTGATTTGCTGTATCAAATTGTCTTTTCATATCGTCGACTTTTTGTTCAACTATTTTTGCTTTTTGATCAAGATATTCAAAGACTTCATCAGGGTGATTGCTATGAATATGAATTCTTACTGTTTTATCGCTACCTGCAATAACAAGTGAATCTCCAAGCAAAGTCAAATCTTTTTTAAGTTGTACTAGATTGAGATGATTTCCTCTGATTAATGCTTCAGTACAATATCGGTTTTGAGATTCTTCCAAATGATCAACATGCAATTGCTCAACTTGTTCAAGAGGTTCGATTTGAATGACCAATTCCTCACCTTTGAGAGCTTTTATAAAACCATCAATGAAATGTACGAATCCTTTTGCTCCTGCATCAACAACTTTATTTTCTTTTAAAACAGCAAGCATTTCAGTCGTTTTAGCCAATTCTAATAATAGAAAATCATAAGCCTTACTCATCAGTTCAATAAAGGTTGATGCCACGTTCTTAAACATTTTTAAAGCATATGCCCAGGATCTCATGACTGTAATCATCGTACCTTCAACTGGAATGGCCACGGCATTATATGCATAATTAGATGCATTTTCTGATAAAGTAATAAATGTGTCTTCATCAATGAAGTCTTTCTTCAGTGCTAATGAAAAACCATAAATATATTCAGCAAAAATGATTCCAGAGTTTCCTCTAGCACCTATGATTGCAGCGTCTACAATGGATTGAATTGTTTCTTCACTTGTTGCTCCTAATTTAGAACGTTCAAGGATGCTCTGCATCATTGAAGCAAGATTGCTTCCTGTATCTCCATCAGGTACTGGAAATACGTTGATTGCATTCAAACTGTTTTTTTCCTGAATTACGTTTTGAGCACCAAAGATGAAAGATTTATAAATTAATTCATTAGTTAACAAATACTCTGACATTTTACACCTCAAAATAATAGATTATATACTAGATAGGAAATAGTGCTTGTCGATGTTCCGAGGAAAGTACCCCAAAACAAATCGATGATTGTAATCTTAAGTGGCCAATCTTTTAAAGTAGCCAAATTCGTTAAATCATATGTCGCATAGGTTATTAATCCAAATAAAGCTCCCAATAATACAGCTTTCCAAATATTGCCTGCTTCAACTGCTGGCATGATTACAAAAACAACTAGGCCACCAATAAATAGTATATAAAATAATATAGCAGCAACCCAATTTACATCGGTTTTCATTAAATGTCCAATTTCAGCTTGGTATATTTTTTTAGCGATGATACCGAGCCAAAAAAGATCTATGGCAAAGAAAATAATAAACGAGACTAAATACAACTTAAGAAAGGTCAGCATAATAAATCCTCCTATTTATTATATTATACCATTTGTTTATTTATATCTTATAAAACATGCTCTTTTGTATCTAAAGATTTTAAAGTTGTTAGATTTCTTTTTAAAGGTAATTCATGCTATAATTTTGGTATAAATATTGTTCATTAGGAGGATTTTATGATTCTAATAAGACACCATAACGAAGGCCATTTAAAACCATATTTTTATTTTGCTCTTGAAGAGTATATACTCAAGGAATTACTAAAAGATGATGAGACTTATTTTTTTACATGGGAAATACATGGGGTAGTTATTGGGAAAAATCAGGTAATAGAAAACGAAGTTAATCTAGAGTTTCTTAAGCAAAACAAAATAGATGTCTATCGTAGACCAACCGGTGGTGGATGTGTATATGCCGATCACAGAAATACGATGTTTTCAATCATCACGAAAAAAACAAACAAAGAATTTACATTTCGAACCTATTTATCTAAGATTATTGATTCGATGAAACTTCTCAATTTAGATATTGAATTTAGTGGAAGAAATGATTTGTTATATCAGGGTAAAAAAATCTCAGGAAATGCGTTTTTGCAAAATAAATATGGTATGCTGATGCATGGAACATTTTTATATGATTGTGATCTTGAAACAATGGTTAGAGCCATTTCACCAAGTGATGAAAAACTGGTCTCCAAAGGTATTGATAGTGTTAGGTCAAGAGTAACTAATTTGAAACCATATTTGAAGGAATTAACTCAAGAACAATTAATCAAACATTTTGAAAATACCTTAACCAATCAAACCTACGAATTGAGTCAAGAAGAAGTCATCATCATTAAAGAAATGAGTAAAAAATATCAATCGAAAGCATGGATCTATAAAAAACAACCTGCTTATACTAAAGTACTGAAAAAAAGAATTTCAGGCGGTTTATTTGAGATAAAACTCGATCTCAAAGATGGTATCATTAAGAATATGATTATACAAGGTGATTTCTTTGATAAAATTCCACTTATATCATTTGAGCAAGCTTTTGTTAATGTGGCTTATGAAAAAGAACCAATAGAGAGTATATTAGAACAATATCCCATTGAGTCTTATATTCTCGATGCAAAAACAGAAGAATTTAAAGCACTACTTTTTGAAGGCATTTTAGGTGAATAGTCTCTTTTTCACATAAATCATTGTTTTGTTAGGAAAAATCAAACAATATTTGCTAGGTTTGAATATTTTTGTTAAAATAGATTAGAAGGTGAAAGGTGGTAATATCGATGAAAGAGAAAAAAGTCAAGGAACGTAAAAATGCTACAGCAAAAGATCGTGAAAAGCTAACAGCTAAAAATTTTAAGAAGGTTTCAGGACCTTCGGTTGATGCTTACAATGAAATGGTTCAAGCTGATTATGTGAAGATTATTGAAAGAGCCCATCAACTTTCAAGTATTGATAAAAATGACTATAGTGCACCAATTATGATTACTGTTCCAGATGCTTTTTATCGTGGAGGAAAAGTCAATTATCGTTTGGATAAAAAGATGGATGAGACATTCACCCTAATCTATGATCAAGCACTTGTCTATGTTTTGTTTTTTGGTGAAAAATCACTTTTCTATTACCAAGCAAATATCAATCATATTAATGGCCAAATTGCTGCAGATATTGCTGGAGAATTTAATTATTCAGACGTGATTCACATAGAAACTGAACTTAAATATGACAACAATGACAAACCGAAATATCTATCATTAGACCTTGAAATCGGGTTAGTTAATGGTACCATTGTCCCTTTCCATTTACGTAATCATAGAATTCATCAGGATTACAAATTATCTAGTTTTCTTACGAATCAAGAACAACAAATATTGGATATTTTAAAGAAAAAAGTTCGTGAATGTCACTCAAATTAATCGCTTGCTTCTATCTATTCAAAATGTGCTAAATTGATTGACATTTATACCTTTATTATGTATAATACTTTCGTTGAGGTGATAATATGAAAATTGCATTGCATGAACTCAAAGAAAAAACCTCGCTTGATCTTACCTATGATTATTCTAAAGAAATTGAAAATTCAATTGATATAATTTCTATCAAACCCGCATTAATTCATTGTGAATTTAATTTTGTTTCTGGTGAACTTTTCATGAATATATCTGTTCAAGTTGATATGGACTTAGCCTGTTCAAAAACACTGAGACCTGTCCCTTATTCAATGGATTTTAACGCTGAAATGATTTTTGGCAGTTCATTAGAGGCGGATTATCCTCTAACGGATCCACTTGAATTAACAGATATAATTTTCGGCAATATACTCGCCGAAAAACCGTATACCATCTATCATCCAAATGCTAATGATACTCTTTTTGAAAAAGAGAAGAGCCCACATCCTGCATTTGCTGATTTAGATAAGATTGTAAAAAAATAGGAGGTGAACAGATGGCTGTTCCATTTCGTAGAACGAGCAAAACCGCTAAGAGAAAACGTCGTACTCATTTTAAATTGACCGCTCCTGCATTAGTTGTTTGCCCACAAACCGGTGAATTTACACTACCACATCGTGTAACACCAAACAGTGGTTATTACAAAGGACAACAAGTATTAACCAAAAAAGAATCCAAACAGGATTAAGGAAGGGTGCCTACAGGCACCTTTTTCTTTGAACAATTGACAAAGTATTTTATTTCATATATAGTGTATATGATATCTATTGGAGAACAATAAATGAAACATGAAACAGTATTACTTGAAGAAGCAATTCAATATTTAAATATAAAACCCAATGGTGTTTATGTTGACGCAACGCTTGGTGGAGCAGGTCACTCAAAGCATATTTTAGAGCATCTAAAAGAGGGATCTCTTTTTTGTTTTGATCAAGATGAATATGCCATTCAATATGCTAAAGATGTCTTAAAAGATTACTCAAATTACAAAATCATAAAAAGCAATTTCAAATACCTCAAACAAAAGTTAGCTGAAGAAAATGTGTTTGGTATTGATGGTATACTTTTTGATTTGGGTCTATCATCATTTCAGATTGATGATGAAAAAAGAGGATTTACATATCTCAAGGACACGACATTGGATATGAGAATGAATCAGGAACAAGAGCTAACTGCTCAACTCATCTTAAATACATATTCTTTAGAAGAACTTGCACGCATTTTCTTTGTTTATGGTGAAGAAAGAAATAGTTTTAAAATCGCACGCAAAATCATAGAAAAAAGACCATTGTTGACAACAATGGATTTAGTGAAAATAACTGATCAAGTCAATTATAAAGAAAAAGGTCATAGTGCTAAGCGTGTCTTTCAAGCACTTAGAATTGCTGTCAATGATGAATTAAAAGTATTAGAAGAAGTTTTAAGGGATGCTGTTGATCTTCTAAATCCTGATGGCAGATTAGTCGTCATCAGTTTTCACTCCTTAGAAGATAGAATAGTGAAGCATTTCTTCAGAGAAGAAAGTGAAACATTCACACCTAAGAATATGCCGATTTTAAGCGAAGATACATCGAAAATGGAAATTATTACAAAAAAGCCCATTTATCCATCCGAAGATGAATATCAAAGAAATCCTCGCAGCAAATCAGCTAAATTAAGAACTGCAAGAAAAAAATAGATCAGTTAAAAAAAATAAGCACTCGAGTGCTTATTTTTTCTTAAAGTGTGCAGACATGATAATTCTAATATATTCAAGTTCTAAGTCCTTAAAAGCGGGATGTTTTGTCAAGTACTCAAAGATTTCAGGATTATTGACTTCAGTAATCTCATTGGTATCTTTGTTCATGACGTGAATATGACTATCTGCATTATGCATTGGGTTACCCATAGCAAGATCATAATACTTTGTATCATTGATGTAGATTTCTACAATAATCTTTTGATCCATTAAAAATTCTAGATTATTATAAATTGTGGAAATATTATAAAAACCTCGGCTCGCTAAAGCTTTTTGAATTTCTTTGAAAGTTAAGTGTTGGTTTTCCAATATTTCAATCATTGCTTTTCGACTCTTCGTCAAACGCATTCTGTCAGTTCTAATTTTCTGGTAATATCTTTCTTTAATATCCAATTTAATCAAACTCCTTTTGGAAATGATATGTAATTTCATTTGCATCTTAATTATATCAATATTTATAAATGATTTAAAGTAAAACGCTTAATTATAAAAAAAATTTTTAAATGAGAACAGAAAATTGTTCGTGTTCTTTCATAATTACTGAATAATCTGTTGGTTCAAAGATGTAAATTAGTGCCAATAAATGATATAATATAAATGGTGATTATATGTTGATTGTGTTTGGTGGATCATTTAATCCACCGACAGTTGCACATCTTAAGATTGTTAAGAAATTACTGTCAACCTACACCGGTTCACAGATTTTACTATTACCAGTCGGTAACGACTATTCAAAACCTGAACTTATTGACATTAATGATCGCATCAGCATGCTCAATCTGATGTTGGGTGACTTGAATCAAGTTGAAATCTCTGATTTAGAAGCAAATCAAAAATATCAAGGAACTTTGGCGAGTTTGCGAGCATTAAGTAAAAAAGATTCCGACATTCGTTTTGTCATTGGTTTGGATAATTTGCTAAACGTCAAAAAATGGATCAAATCACAAGAACTACTTCATGATTTTCCATTCATCATTATGCAAAGACAAGGATCAATCAGTCAAGAAGCAGCTCAGGAAGCTTTCAAGGAAATAAAACACGACTTTACATTTATTGATTTCGATGAAGATATTTCATCGACGGATGCAAGAGTTTACCCTGAAAAAAGAGAACAGTTGTTAACAAAAGAAGTCATGGAATATATTATTAAAAATCATTTATATGAGGAGTAATTATATGTTTAAATATGGATTTATCAAAGTATCAGCTGCAACTCCACAAATAAGTGTTGGCGATATTAAGCACAATAAAAAGGAAATATTAAGTATTTTATCCCAATCAAAAGCAGGTATTATTGTTTTTCCTGAACTCACAATTACAGGTTATACATCGAGTGATTTGTTTTATCAGGAAGCCTATATCTCAGAGGCTAAAACTGCTCTTAAAGAAATCATGGATGAAACCACATTTGATGGCGTCTTTATTTTAGGTGTTCCACTTGATCTATATGGTATTTTATATAATTGTGCAGTCATTGTTAAGCAAAAGAAAATACTAGGGATTGTTCCCAAGCATTATTTACCAAATTATCAAGAGTTCTATGAAAAGAGATGGTTTCACACTGGATTTAAGACGACGATGAAGCATATCAAACTTTTTGGTGAGCAAGTTCCATTTGGCTATCTGATTTTTGAAGATGCTGAAAATGGTATTCGCTTTGGTGTCGAAATTTGTCAAGATTTATGGGCTGCTTATAGTCCTAGTGATGATATGAGTCTTGCTGGTGCCAATCTATTTTTCAATCTTTCAGCTTCTACTGAACGAGTTGGTAAACCCATGGTTAGAAAACACCTCGTTTTAGATCATTCAAGAAAACAAATGGCAGCCTATATCTATACAAGTTCAGGGCATTTTGAATCTAGTTCTGAAGTTGTTTATTCGAGCCAGAAAATTATAGCAAATCAAGGTCTTATGGTTGCTGAAAGTTCATCTTTCGATATGAACTCATCAGTTTTAACAGCTGATATAGATATTAGCGCCATCAATTATTCAAAAAGACAAGATAGCACCTATAGAGATATGCATATGCTGATACAAAATGAGTACCAGTTTATTCCACTAACATTTGAGGTCACTGATGATTATATTTTTGAAAACAAACTAAATCAGAAACCCTTTATACATGATTGGGACAATGAAGAAGATGTTGAACTTGCAAATAACCTTCAAGTCTTTGGATTAATCAAGCGACTTGAATCATTACCTAAAAATTCAAATAAAATTGTTATTGGCATTTCTGGTGGACTAGATTCCGCACTTGCATTATTGGTCAGTCATCAAGCAATGTTAAAATTGGGACGCAATCCCAAAGATATTATTGCTGTTACAATGCCCGCAAATGCGACCTCTAAGGGAAGTAAATCTGCTGCGATTAAACTGATGGAAGGTCTTAATGTGACTTTAATGGAAATCCCCATCAGTAAATCTGTGGATTTACATCTTAAATCTATTTCGCACGATGAAAAGGATATAACTTACGAGAATGCTCAAGCACGCATACGTACACTCGTCTTAATGGATTTATCAAATAAACATGGTGGATTTGTTTTAGGTACAGGAGATTTATCTGAAATTGCGATGGGTTGGATGACTTATAATGGTGATCAGATGAGTATGTATGGAGTGAATTCCGGGTTACCAAAAACTTGGGTTCAACGTCTCATCAGTTATCATGCTGCTCATGAATATAAACATTTGAGTTCTGTTTTGAATAAAATATTAAGCACACCTATATCTCCTGAGTTGTTGGAAAATCAGGAAACAGAAAAGACAATTGGACGCTATGATGTTAATGATTTTATTCTTTACTATCATTTGGAACTTGGTGCAGATGAAGAAAAAATCACATGGTTAATTGAACAGGCTTTTGCTTTTGATCATATCGAAGCAAAACTATATGTAGATCGCTTCTTTAAGCGCTTCTACACACAACAATTTAAAAGACAAACACTTCCAGAAGGTCCAAAAATACTTGGTATTAGTTTATCACCAAGAGGACAGTACCGGATGCCAAGTGATGTCAAAAGAAAGTAAAACAATGAAGAAAAAGGTTATTCTTGGATTAAGCGGTGGTGTAGATAGCAGTGTTGCTGCTTATCTACTTGTAAAAGACGGCTATGATGTTGAAGCCGTTTTTATGCGTAATTGGGATAGTGCAACGAATCATGATTTATTAGGAAATCCAACAGCTAACGATGAAATATGCGAACAGGAAAAAGATTATCAAGATGCTCTTTTAGTAGCTAACAAATTAGGGATCAAACTTCATAAAGTTGATTTTATCAATGATTATTGGGACAGAGTATTTAGTTACTTCTTGGATGAATATAAAAAAAATAGAACACCCAATCCTGATGTTTTGTGCAATAACGAGATTAAATTCAAAGCATTTGTTGACTATGCAAAGAAATACAATCCCGATTATATCGCCATGGGACATTATGCTCAAATTGATCATTCCGATGATCATCCCAAACTGAAAAGAGCATTTGATTTGAATAAAGATCAGACCTATTTTCTATCTCAACTTAAAGAAGAACAACTTAAAAATGTTTTATTTCCGATTGGTCATCTAGATAAAAAAGAAGTTAGAAAAATTGCGATAGAACAAAATTTAGCAACAGCAACAAAAAAGGATTCAACAGGTATTTGTTTTATTGGTGAAAGACACTTTAGTGATTTTTTAAGCAACTATCTACCTGCCAAACCAGGATTAATGAAAAAAATGGATGGCACTGTAATCAAAGAACATCGAGGTTTGATGAACTACACGATTGGCCAAAGAAAAGGTTTAGGCATCGGTGGTTCGAAAGAGGACCAAGGTGCTTGGTATGTCGTCGGTAAAGACTTAAAAACAAATACACTTTATGTAGAACCAAATGCTGAAGATCAACATTTATATAGTGATTCAGCTTTAATTACTGATGTCATATGGCGTGGTCCTAAAATAGAAGGAAAAATGACAGCGAAGTTTAGATATCGTCAAAAAGATCATCAAGTAGACATTAAGTGGATTGATGACCATTCAATATTAGTTTCTTATCCGCAACATATTCGTTCGGTTACTCCTGGTCAAGTATGTGCTTTTTATCAAGATGAGATCTGTTTAGGTGCTGGTTTTATACAAGAAGCATATATGGATAAAAAAATACGGCAATATAGTTAAAAGGAACTGTTGTTCCTTTTTTTTCGACCTTGAAAATGGTATAATTTGTGTAATAACTGATGAAAAGGAGAATCCATGGAAACAATCAAAGGTAAGATAAAAAATTATGTCTTTCATAATGATGAAAACAGCTATTCAATTGCTCGCATCATTACCGAAACAGAAGAGATTGTTACCATTGTCGGCTATTTTCCAATCATTAGCGAAGATATTGATTATGAATTTATGGGAACATGGGTTAAACATCAAAATTATGGGGATCAACTCAAGGTTGAATCTTTTAGAAAATGTGAAGAACAAAGTGTAGCTGGGTTGACGAGTTATCTTTCCAGTTCCTTTTTTCATGGTATAGGACTTAAGACTGCTGAAAAGATTATTGAGACCCTTGGCCCTGAGGCAATAAAAAAAATCATGAAGGATAAATCTGTTTTAAAACTTGTAGGATTAAGCCCGATAAGAATTGAAAAATTTTATCAACAACTCATAGAAAATCAAACCAATGAACATATTTTAGTTGCTCTTTATGGATATAATTTGTCTGGTAAATTAGCGATGAAACTGCTTAATAAATATCAAATGCTGACACTAGAGAAACTTGAAGAAAACCCTTATCGTCTCATTGATGACATCGAAGGCATCGGATTTATTAAAGCTGATGAAATTGCATATAAACTTGGAATTGCTAAAGATGATCTAAGAAGAATTAAGGCAGCTATCATTTATGCAATGCAGTATATTGCTTATCAAAATGGCGATTTATACTTGACAGCTGATCAGATGAGATCATATGCAGAACAAGTTCTAGGTAGCGAAATACAGCTTGAGCCTGGAATTGAACAATTGCTGTTAGAATCAAGATTGATTATAGAAGATGATCGATACTATTTAGCATTATCCTATTACACTGAAATAGCACTTGCAGAGAAACTGATAGAAATAGCAACTATTGAAGGTAAAACCTTTGATATTAAATACTTGGAAACGCTCTTGGATGCAGTGGAAATACAGAAGGGTATGCAGTATACCATTGAGCAAAAGAAAGCCATTATTACGGCTTTATCAAGCCCTATAACAATTATTACTGGAGGACCTGGTACAGGAAAAACGACAATTATAGATGGACTTCTTGAAGTCTATCGAATCTATCATCATCTGAATTATAAGAATCCAACAATCTACGAAAAAATTGCCCTAATGGCACCTACAGGTAGAGCTGCTAAGCGTATGAAAGAATTATTGGATATGGATGCTAAAACAATTCACAGACATTTAGGATATAGTTACGATGGTTTGTTTACTTATGATGAACATCGCCAAATGCCACAAGATCTTATCATCGTCGATGAAGCATCGATGATTGATATTTTCTTGGCTCACAAATTGTTTTCAGCCATTAAAGATCAAGCCCAAGTCATTATTGTTGGAGATGTTGATCAACTTCCCAGTGTCGGTCCTGGTCAAGTTCTTGCTGATTTGATTGATTCTGGAATATTACCTGTTGTTCGTTTAAATGAGATTCACAGACAAGCCAAAGATTCAAGAATCATTAAACTTGCAAGTGCTGTCAATAATCAAAATTTAATTGCAGAGGATTTAATCAGTGATAATGATGTTTATTTATATCGCGCATCTGCTCTTAAGATAAAAGAAGTTATTATCAAACAAATTCAAGGCGCACTAAGTGAAGGTTATAGCATGATTGACGATATTCAAGTGTTAGCACCTATGTATAAAGGAGATTTGGGGATTGATAGTTTCAATAAGTTATTGCAAGAACAGTTTAATCCGAATCAAAAAGAAGGTATGACCTATGGAGATAAGACCTATTTTGTTGGCGATAAAGTTATTCAACTTGTCAATGATCCTGAACGTCTGATTATGAATGGTGATATCGGTATTGTCAAAGCCATTAAATTTAATTCTCAAAATGATCAATATATGGTTGTCTCATTTGATGATAATGACGTGATGTATGAGAAAGTTGATTTAGACGAACTTAATTTGGCATACGCCATTAGCATTCATAAATCACAAGGTAGTGAGTATAAAATCGTGATGATCCCTATGATTAGAAACTATATGCATATGCTCAAAAAAGAATTGATCTATACTGCAATCACAAGAGCAAAACGATATTTAATTATTTTGGGAGATATGAATTTATTGGTATATGCTGCAAATCATTTATCAGAAAAAAGACAGACAACACTTTCAAGTCGTTTAAATCATCAGATAGAATCGCCAGAGGTTAAAGATGAATTAGATGATTTATCACCTTATGATTTTATGTGATTAATGACTGTATGACTTAAAATAGATCACAAACTCATTGATAAAATATGTAATGAATAATAAAAAAGAGCAGAATCCATGTTTGGATTTTGCTCTTTTATGATTTATAAAGTTATCGAACAGTTGAACCACTTGGTATGTGAGCAGATTCGAATTCAGAAGTTTTAAAGATACGACAATTTCTTCCGATTTGTACATCGCTTGGAATAACAGTATTTTTCTCAATGACCGTTATACCACTGATTAACAAATCAGGTTTTTCGATATTAGGAGTAAAATCGTTACCAAAACCAATGAAGGTGTTATGTCCAATAATAACCTTTTTATCGATAATACATCTTTGGACAGTAACATTCTCTCCAATAATGACATTATTAAGAATGACGCTATCTTTAATGACTGATCCTTTGCCTACGCGAACGCCAGGAGATAAAACAGAATTGATAACAGTTCCTTCAATAACAGAACCATTGGATACCAAACTGTTATGAACAACAGCTTCACTACCTACTTTGACTGGAGGAAGATCTTCACTCTTCGTAAATACTTTCCATGTTGGATCATAAAGATCAAGTTCTGTAAAATCCTTAGTCATTGCGATATTGGTATCAAGGTATGAATCATACGTACCTACATCCATCCAATAATCCTTAAATTGATATGCATAAACTTCTTTGGAAGTTGTTTTAATTAAATGAGGAATAATATGCTTTCCAAAATCCAAATCATCTTGTTTAATTCCGGTTAGGACTTCCTTAAGCAATTCCATGTTAAATAAATAAATACCCATGGATGCTAGATTAGATTTTGATTTCTTGGGTTTTTCCTCAAACTCCACAATTTCATCATCTTTATTGACTGACATAATGCCAAATCTAGAAACATCTTCTTGAGCAACTGGTTGAGTTGCAATCGTAAGAGAAGCATTTTTTTCTTTATGTAATGCAATCATTTTACGATAATCCATCTTATAAATATGATCTCCAGATAAAATCAAGACATATTTAGGTTCTCTTCTTTGAATAAACTCAAGATTCTTCAAAACAGCATCTGCAGTGCCAAGATACCAGTAATTATGAGGTTGAAGCAATGTTATGCTTGAATCTCTTCTATCTAAATCCCATGGTTTACCACTACCGATGTGTTCATTGAGTGATAATGGAAGATATTGAGTCAAAATTCCAATATCATAAAGACCAGATTGTGTGCAATTGCTCAATGTAAAATCAATGATTCTAAATTTACCTGCAAAAGGCATAGCTGGTTTGCTACGTCTTTGTGATAATATATCAAGCCTACTTCCTTTTCCACCTGCTAAAATTAATGCCAATGTTTCCATAAATTCACACTCCTAGAATGATTTGGTAAATCTTTTCGTATCCCAATGCCATCTGATTAAGACTGTTATCTTGACTCATGGCTGATTTAACCATTTTCTGCCAAGCTTTCTTGTTACTTGTAAAAAGATTGATACTTTCAAATAATTTTTCTTTGAACTCGTAAGCATCGTAATTTGCAAAAGTGAATCCAGTACCTTCACCAGTATACTGATTGTACGCTGTTACTGTATCTTTTAGACCACCAGTTTCCCTTACCAATGGAAGCGAGCCATATCTCATTGCAATCATTTGACCTAGTCCACATGGTTCAAATCTACTTGGCATCATGAAGATATCACTTGCTGCATATAACTGATGAGCAAGTTCTTCATTAAATCCAATGTAGTCAGAAACTTTTTTAGGGTACTTATAGGACAGATATTTAAAGAAATCTTGATAGGAATCATTACCTGAACCCATAAGAATAAATCTAGCATCACTATTTTCTATGACTTCTTCGAGAGTTTTTGTCATTAAATTAATACCTTTTTGAGTTGCTAGTCTCCCAATGTATGCAACTAAAGGAACCTTTAAATCAACATCAAGATCGAAATGATGCAGTATTTTTTCTTTATTTTTCTTTTTGCCCTCTTTAAAATCTGTTAAATCGAAAGGTGCTGCCAAGTAATGATCTGTTTTGGGGTCAAAAACTTGATAATCAATGCCATTTAATAAACCGACAAAGTCATTTGAACGTCGATCAAGAGCACCATCTAACGTGAACCCATAATCACTCGTTAAAATTTCATTACGATATGTTGGACTAACTGTGTTGATTTTAGTAGCTCTTTCAATTCCAGCTTTTAGAAAATTAACACGATCAAAATGCATATAGGTATAATTGAAATTTGAATTAAAAAATCTGCTTACAAATGGATCAAAAGATCCTTGATACTCTAAATTATGAATAGTTAATAATGTATGTATACTGAAATAATCATCATTTTTTTCTCGATAATGCTCATCTAGTAAAAAGGGTATCATACCTGTTTGCCAATCATTCAAGTGAAGAATGTTAGGATAGAAGTCAAAAACCTTTAAGCCTTCGAGAATTGCATAACAGAAACAAGCAAATCTTTCAGCATCATCGCTGTATCCATACAATTGATCTCTTTCAAAATAATGCATGTTCTGAACAAAAATATAGGGAATATTTTGATAAATCAATTCATAATAATTGACAATTGTTTCCAAACCACCTAAAAAAATATTAGCGGAGCCAAGCAATTTCATGTCTTTATGAAATTTATTAATATTTGAGTAATAAGGTGTGATAATCCTTACATCATGTCCAATTTGCCTAAGTGACTTTGGCAAAAAGAAGGCCATATCAGCCAAACCACCTGTTTTACTGAAAGGAAATGCTTCAGAACTGCAAAATAACACTTTCACAACTACACCTCTTATTTGCTGAAATAACACATTCATTATTAGTTCAATTATACATGATGAAACCGTTTTTAGCAACTTTGTTTACTCTATTATGACAAAAGATTAATCACTTTTTTGAACATAATTTAATTCATATGATATACTTTAAATAAGATAAAGTAGGTGAAACCAATGAAAAAAGAAAAATCATGCGGAGCTGTTATCTTCAGAAAAATCCAAAACAAATATGAATATGTTCTCATTCAACAAAAATATAGTATGCATTTTGGGTTTCCTAAAGGTCATATTGAATTTGAAGAGAGTGAACTTATGGCTGCGTATCGAGAAGTCAAAGAAGAAACTGGTCTTGATATTGAGATTTTTGAAAAAATTCATGAACAGACGCAGTATTCTCCAAGACCGGGGATCATTAAAGATGTCATTTATTTTTTAGCCAAAGCAAAATCAAATCAGATTACTAAACAAGATGAGGAAATCGAAGATGCAATGTGGGTTGATGAAACTGAAGTATTGAACAAATTAACCTATGTATCTGATAAACAAATATTTGAATCAATTTTGAATCAATTTAAGTTTGGTAAATGAGGTAGTTATGGAAGAAAAACTTGCACAATATCTAGAGCAGCATATTATTCATATGTATCAGCAATTTGATATGGCCCATCATCAAGACCATGTTTATAAAGTGATTGAAAATTCGTTACTCATTGCTAAGGATTATCAGGTCAATATGGATATGGTTTATGTCGTAGCTTGCTATCACGATATAGGAATGAAATTCGGTAGAAATGATCATCATATTACAGGTGGTCAGTTTTTGTATCTAGATACATTCTTAATGGGTTATTTTGATGAAAATCAACGGCAGGTAATGAAAGAAGCTATAGAAGATCATCGCGCATCAAAAGAAGAGCCTCCAAGAAGTATATATGGAAAGATTATAGCTGAAGCAGATAGAGATATTGATCCAGATATCATCATCTTAAGAACTGTACAATTTGGATTTAAGCACTATCCGAATCTTAATGAAGATGAACATCTTCTAAGAGCATTTGATCATATCAAAGAAAAATATGGTCCAAATGGATACCTCAAACTTTGGTTAAAAACTAAAAAAAATCAAGATGGATTGAAAAAAATACACACGTTACTTTTAGAACCTGATGAGCTTAATGCAGTGATTAGAAAGCATTATCGAAACATAAAAAATAAATCTTAAAATTTCTTATCATTTTAATGATAATATATGTTACAATAATTGTATAGAATACGATTAATTTAATAGGAGAAAAACATGATTATTGGAACGGTTAAAGAAGTAAAAAACAACGAATTTCGTGTCGGGTTAACACCAAGCAGTGTTAAAGAGTATATTCACCATGGACATAGTGTCTTGGTGGAGCATAATGCAGGTATCAATTCTGGATTTAGCGATGAGGATTATGTTCGGGCAGGAGCAAAGATTATCGCTAAAGCTAAAGAAGTATGGGATACATCAGAAATGATTGTCAAAGTGAAAGAACCTCTTGAATCAGAATTTGGATATCTTAGAGAAGGACTTCTTCTTTACACCTATTTACACTTAGCTGCAAATGAAGCATTAACGAAAGCACTGATTGATTCTAAAACACAATCCATTGCTTATGAAACAATTGAGCTTGAAGATGGTTCATTACCATGCTTAAAACCAATGAGTGAAGTTGCTGGTCGTCTTGGCGCGATAGAAGGTGCTAAGTATTTAGAAAAACCTTTTGGTGGTAGTGGTATTCTAATTTCAGGTGTTCCTGGTGTTGACCAGGCTAAAGCGACAATTATTGGAGCTGGTGTAGTTGGTGAAAATGCTTTGAAGATGTTGGTTGGACTTGGTGCAAAGGTTACGATTCTTGATATTAATCTAAAGAAATTAACTTATCTTGATGATTTGTATGGAAATCGCATTCAAACTTTATTTAGTTCAAGCGACAACATAGAAAGAGCTGTAAAAGATTCAGATTTAGTTATTGGAGCTGTTTTATTACCAGGTGCAAAAGCACCAAAAGTCATTAAGAGAGCTTATTATAAAGATATGCGTCCAGGTAGTGTTATTGTTGACGTAGCTATTGATCAAGGTGGTTCTACAGAAGTCAGCAAAGCTACATATCATGATCACCCAACATATGTTGTTGATGGTATTGTTCATTATTCTGTAGCAAATATGCCAGGAGCAGTTCCTAGAACTTCAACAATTGCATTAAACAATGCTACTTTAAAGTATGGTTTGATGATTGCTGATTTGGGACTTTACGCAGCGATGAGTAATTCCGTTCCTCTAAGAAAAGGTGTTAACATCTACGATGGGCAATGTTCATGCCAAGGCGTATGTGAAGCTTTTGATTTACCATTACTTGAATTATAGAAATCAAATTGGGGGTTAAAGCATTTCTTTAACCCCTTTTTTTTAGATTTTTTTTAAAGTAATAAAAATTAGTTTGTAATTCAAAGTATTATGAGTATAATGAGAAGAAGGGGTGAAAAAATGAGACTAAGAGAAGAACTTGGAAGACTAGCATTAAAAATCATATTTTACCCAAAATATCATTTTCAATTTACATATAAAAATGTCGATCCAACAAGAAAAGATCCATATTTTCTAATCTCTAATCATCCTTCATTGCACGATCCTTTGTTTGTTAATATCAAATTGATAAAATACCCTTATCCAGTCACAGGAAATTTACTTTATACAAATCCTATTTATAATTTTTTATTAACTAGGATTGTTAAGTCCATTGCAAAAAGAAAAGGTCAAAGCGATGTTCAAACCATTAGAGGTATTCTCAATGCCTTTCATAAAGATCATCGTGGAATTGGCATCTTTCCTGAAGGAAATTCTTCCTATTTCGGACAACAAAGTGATGTATCACTACTCACAACTGCAAAACTGATTAAAAAGGTTAAACATGAAGTAGTAGTAGCAAAAATAAACGGTGGTTATCTTGCCGCTCCTAGATGGGGCATTCGTAGAAGAAAAGGTGATTTTCATATTCATTATGAACCTCTGTTTTTCCCAGATGAAATTGAAAAATATTCTTTACAACAAATGGAAGATATCTTAAAAAATGCGATTGCTTTTAATGATTATGAATGGAATCGCGAAAGAAAAATCATTTATCACTCAAATAAAAAAGCACATGGATTGGAGACATATATTTATGTTTGTCCCAAATGTGAGGGTGTACAGACACTTGAGCCAAAAGGGAATGACATTTTCTGTAAGCATTGTGGTAAAATAGCACATATTAACCCATATGAACTACTAGAAGGATTGCCATTCGATAATTTAATTGAGTGGGATAAATTGCAAAAAACGATGATTCCGGGCATTGTCAAAAACGAACTACACACAACAGGAAGATTAATCGAAATTGATTTCAAAAATAAAAAAAGAATCGTTATTGGTGATATGGATATCACGCTTAATAATCGTCTATTGGTATTGAAAAATAAAAAACACCAACATGAATTTAATGTTGCTCAAATAGAAGGGCTTGTCCTTACTCAAAAGAATTTTCTATCCTTTGATTATGATGAAAGAACATTTCTCATCAGAATCAACGACCCAATGCTATTTATGGATTCTATCAATTATCTAAAAGGAGAATAAAAACATGCAAGAATGGGGCATTATCACGTATTTCCTACTTATCGGTGTTTTGATGTTTGTTGCTAAAGTTTTAAAAACTTGGTTGCCAGGTTTGAATAAAGTTGTTATTCCTACAGCTTTATTAGGTGGATTTATTGGTTTGGTTTTCTCGTTGGTCTTTGCACCCATACTAATCGATCAAGCTACTTTTATTGATGTTGATCAAATGGGATATATTGTTTATCACGCATTAGCTATAGGTTTTATTGCTTTAGCTTTGAAACGCGATACCAGTAAGATAAAGAAAAAGATATGGTCTACTGGTATGTTAATTACAAGTACGTATTCACTTCAGGCTATCATAGGTATTATTTTAGTATTTGTTTTATTTAGTGATAAATTTCTAGGTTCTGGTATGCTTGTTGCATTAGGATTTGGACAAGGACCAGGATTAGCATTATCCATTGGTAATATGTGGACCAATATGCTTGAAGGCAATGGTGCTACACTGGGTGTATCCTATGCTTTTTTAGGATTTGTTTTTGGTGGAACGATAGGTGTTATTCTTATTAATATTATTAGTAGAAAACGCGGTTTTGCTAATTTGAAGAGATATGACGAAACAGCTTCGGGAACAGCAACCGTTGAAATTGATACAGTTAAAGAAATAAGCTTGCTAGATGGTTTAACAACACAAGCTATCATCATTTCTATTATTTATGGATTTGTTTATCTGATTCTATTTGCCGCAAATCGTCTGTTAGGTACTACAGGCATTGGAGGCACTGTTTATGGGCTGTTAAAGGGGTTTAACTTCATTATAGGTATATTGATTGCCTTAATTTATAAACAGGGTCTAAAAGCATTTGAGAAAAAAGGTAAAAACATCCGGTTCATGACAAACAATTATGTACTCTCAAATATTGCATCTTTTGCATTCAACATCATGATTGCTGGTTCTGTTTTAACAATTACACTTGATTTCTTAAAATCATATGGCGTTCAATTAGTTATCACTTCAATTGTTGCTGGTGTTGTCACATTATTCTATTTGAAATATATGACAAAACGCATTTATGGCAATTACAATGATGAATACTTTATTGGTCTATTTGGCATGTTGACAGGCGTCGCATCCACGGGCCTAGCATTATTAAAAGGTATTGATCCAAATTTAGAAACTCCAGTAGCTGAAGAAATGGTCTTAGGTTCAGGCACTGCAATCAGTATGGCCTTACCTTTATTTGCAATATTGTTCATTCCGTCATTAGCCTATGGCACTCCAAATGAAACTTTATGGAGTTGGATTGCATTATTAGGTTGTATCCTATATACATCGATTTTTACAATCATCTTGATTATTCGCGGTAGAAGAGGCGTTAATGTATAAAAAAATGCGGGAGATCTTCACGATCTTCCGTTTTCTTTTTCTTAATGAATAGTACTCTAAATTTGAATATATTTTTTCATGTTTAATTACAAAAAGTTGCTTTAAAGTCTAGAACAGCAGTTTTTTTCATGTAACCTACTCCAAGTATGAAATTTTGTAGCATAACATGATAAAGTTATATGCATTATTCTTTAATTTCATTATAACTGTGTTATAATAATAGTGTAGAAAACAATTCGAGAGGTTCAATATGAAAACTATGGCTTATTTTTTCGTAAAGACTCTTTTATCGATGCTTGTGGCAGCAAGTTTTGATTCGAAATTAGGATTTTATATTCATGGACCAGGTGATAATTGATTGACCTGAGGGTCAATACTTTTTACTTTGTTATTTTTATAGAAATTTAAGTACTTTCAACAATTGTAAACTAGCAATAATATTGCAAATTTAATTTTAAGGAGTAACTATGAACGTCCTATTTAGATTGACACCCAAAGAAAAGGTGGCATACTTGTATGATGATTATACCATCCGACAAGCTTTAGAAAAAATGCAGATTTATAGATACAATTCTATTCCTATTTTAGATAGAAAAGGTGCCTATGTAGGTACATTGAGTGAAGGCGATCTATTATGGTTTATCAAAGATCGGCAATTAAATTTTTCAAAAACAGAAAAAATATCAGTTTCAAAAGTTCCTAGAAATAAAGATAATGTTTCTGTACCTATTTATACCAATATGGAAGACATTATTGATGTAGCTACTAGACAAAATTTTGTACCAGTTCTTGACGATTTTGGAACATTCATTGGACTGATAACTAGAAAAGATATCTTCAGTTATATGGTTCAGCAAATGATGACTAAAACGGAGATTATTAATCATCAAAATCATGAAATTAACCAAGATGGTAAACCACAATAATTTGTGGTTTTTTTTTTATAAAAATACTTGTCATTTTTGCATA
>CAZPLF010000021.1:0-29020 GCA_964587475.1 uncultured Mariniplasma sp. | reverse complement strand
ATGATTACATGGACGAGGTGAAATAATGGCTAAAGAAGCAAATGATAATGTCGTAAAAACGACTAAGAAAACTGTTGTTACTGAAAAAACTGTTACTAAGAAAACTGATGTAGCAGCAAAACCTACAACTAAGAAAACTGTTGAAGCAACAACCGATAAAAATGCTGTAAAGAAGCATTTCCAAACACCAACGGAAACTTGGTGGGGTAAATTAATCGTTTGGATCATTATGTTTGGTATGGTTGGATTGATTATCTTATCATTTATCCTAGCAATTCTTAAAGGAACTGCTTAATTAGAAAAAGCGAAAGCTTTTTTTATTTTCTAAGGAGCATTTTCGCTTGTTCTATCGCAAAGTGAGATAATTTTTCATCAGATAGCATTAGTGCTATCATTTCAATTCGCATATCTTCATCTAACTTTTGAATGCGCGTAACCATACGTGCATTTTCTTTTATCTTAGTAATACCATAATGATGATCAGCCTTAGCGGCTACCTGAGGTAAGTGCGTAATAACAAGTAGTTGCATCATCTGGCTTAATGAAGTCATTTTGTTTGCAACTTTGGCTGCTGTTTTACCACTAATCCCAATATCTATTTCATCTAATATCATCAAAGATAAACGATTTGCTTTTGCATAAATACTCTTTAGAGCAAACATGAATCTCGCTCTTTCGCCGCCACTTGCAACTCGGGCAAGAGGTTTGACTGGCTCACCCTCATTTAGGGAAATTAAAAACTCAACTTGGTCAAGACCAGTTTCTAATAAAGCATGTTCATTTTTATCAATATCATCAAATACAATATCAAATACAGATTTATCTAAATCCAAATCTTTGAGTTCCACTAAAACATCAGAAGATAGTTTTTTAGCTAACTTCCTTCTTAATTCAGATAACTTCTCACCACTTTGAAAAGCTAGGTCAAAGGCTTTACCTAATTCTAGATTTGAAATTTCTAAGTAATGATCATAATCAGTAATAAGTAAGAGTTCTTCTTCAATTTGCTTTTGATAATCTATTAGTTCATTGATTGATTTTTGATATTTTTGCTCAATCTTGATGAGTTCATAACTGCGTTCCTGCATGCGATTAAATTCATCTTCGTCAAAATCAAGTGTTTCAATCGTTTGAAAGATTTTCGATTTGACATCATCAAGATCATAAAAAGCAGAAATAAGCCGTTCACTCATTTCTTGATATGATGCATCAAATTCAGAAATCTTTTCCAATGATTTACCCGATTCATAGACCTGGTCTGATTGAAACATCTCGTTTTCTAAAAGCGTATATGCATTGCGTAATGCACCCATAATTTTATCGTGATTCTTTAATTTATCAATTTGATCATCAAGTTCTTGTTTTTCATCAATCATGAGATGATAAGTTTTTATTTCATTGAGTTGATATTCAAGAAATGATTGTTTTTCTACACTCAAATTTTTCTTTTGTTTCAATGCTTCAAGGTGTTTCTTCTTTTCAACATATTTACTTCGGTCCATCAAGTATTGATTGAGCAATGCATCAACTTTCTTCTGATTGACTTGGTCAATGAAAACTAAATAATAGGTTTTATCAAATAGGTTCATGGTTTCATTTTGAGAATGAATACTGCCTATCGCATTCATCACTTCTTTAAGTCGAAAAAGAGTCGTAGGCTGATCGTTAATACGCATCTGATGTCTACCACTAAGATCAACTTCTCTTTCAACTTCAATGATTTGAGGAAGATCCAGTTGTTCCTGTTGCATTTGATTAAGTTCAAAAACACCAGTGACAACTGCTTTTTGCTCTTTATGACGAATCATCTGTGAATCTGATCTTTTCCCGAATAGCAACTGCAAAGATTCCATGATGATAGATTTTCCAGCACCAGTTTCTCCGGTTAAAGCTGTTAAACCTAATTCAAAATCCATTTCAAGATCATCTATGAGTGCAAAATTTTTGATTTTGAGTGTTTTTAGCATAAGACATCCTCAACTATTTTCTTTATATCAATTAACCTCTGATGATCCTGAAGATAAAGGACATATTCTTGATTTCCAGCTTTGCCTTTTAATCCTGATTTTTTCAAACCAATAATTGAGAATCCCAAATTATGAGTCTCAATTAAAACATCATTTAATATCTGTTTATGCATTTTTATATCTTTAAGAACACCGTGCTTAAAATGAATGTTCCCAGCTTCAAATTGAGGTTTAATTAAGGCAACAATCTCACCTTTGAACCCAGTTAAGTGTTTTAATATTGGTTTAATCGACGTGAATGATACATCGATCAATATGATATTAGCCACTGGTATATTGACATCCAAAATATTCATTTCTTCGAACAAATGAACACGAGAATCACTCTTCAAAGGTTCAACCATTTGTGCTTTTCCTACATCATATGCATATACTTCTTTAGCTCCATGTTGTAGTGCACAATCGGTAAAACCACCTGTTGAAGAACCGATATCAATTACAGTTTTACCATTGAATTCGAGATTGAAATCAATAATTGCTTGTAATAATTTTTCTCCACCACGACCAACGAAATTTGGCAATTCAATAATTTTTATGTTTTCATTTTCGACGAGAATACCTGGCTTTGTAGCAATCTTATCATCAATTAAGACAAGACCACGTTTAATTAAATCAGTCGCTTGGCTTCTTGATTTCACCATTTGTTTTTCGACAAGATAAAGATCAAGTCTCATACCTTGAATTCCTTGAGTACAGCTTTGATTGATTTTGCATCCATATGGTGTTTTTTTAGCATATCATGATAGAATCCATGTTCTACAATCTGCTCAGTAATTGACATTTCAAGCATTTGATTCTTATAGCCATGTTTTGCCATAAATTTTAAAATTTGAGGATAAAGTGACCCCGAATTTGCAAGTTCTTCATAAACAAGTATTGGCTTGTTCAATAAAGCAATCTTATGCATCATTGCTTCATCAATTGGTTTGATGAAAAGTGCATTGACAATCATTGCATCCAGTTCTAATTCCTGTCTAACAGTTTTTAATAAATCAAGGCTAGGTCCGTAGCTAATCAGTACAATTTGACTACCTTCATCTAATACTTTCCATGTTGGAGTAATCTCATCAAATTCAATATCTTCAACTTGAGCAGTAGATAAAACAACACCCCGAGGATATCTAATAACAAACGGATTATTTTGCTTCATAAAGCCATAATATAATAAATCACTAGCTTCTTTTTCGTTATAAGGCATTGTAATAACAACGTTAGGCATCATATAAAACATCGACACATCAAATAGTCCTTGATGAGTTGATCCATCCTCACCAACAATACCTGCACGATCTATTCCTATGACAACATGATGATTGCTTCTTGCAATATCATTTAATATTTGATCAAATGCACGTTGTGCAAAAGTAGCATATAAAGGAAGAAATACAGGTACACCTTGATGTGCTAGAGATGCTGCCATTGTTGCAGCATGTTCTTCTGCAATTCCCACATCGATGTATTGATCTGGATACTTTTTGCTAAACTCAACAAAATGAGTACCAACTGCCATGGCAGGCATGACAACAAATGTTTTCACATGCTTTTGCAATGCATCCATATTCATGCTGATCAATTCACTCCATGTGATCCCTATTTTTTTAATTAATTCTTTTTTTGATACACCATGAAATGTTCCTATTTTATCTTGTTCTGCTTCCAAATGTCCCTTTCCTTTTTCAGTAATAATATGCAAGACAACAGACTTTTTAAGTTTCTTCAAGCGTTTTAGATTATAAATCAAACCTTTGATATCATGTCCATCTGTTGGACCTACATACATGTAACCCATATCTTCAAAAATATTTTGTCGTTGTAAAAAACCTCTGAGTCCACGTTTCACTCGACCTAAAAAGTTTAATATGAAATTAGGCAATATAATTTGCCACATGCGCTTCATCTTAATGAATAACTTCATTGAACGAAAACGCGTAAGCGCCATGGAAAAGGAACCCACACTCCTAGATATACTCATTTCATTATCATTTAAGATGATGATACCTTTTATTTTTTTATCTGTACCTAACAAATTCAGCGCTTCAAAGGACATACCATTGGTAATTGATGCATCACCAATGATAGCAATACCTTCACCTTTTTCATGTTTGATCTGTTTGGCATATAAAACACCCATTAACGCTGATAAAGAAGTTCCAGAGTGACCACTTTCCCATTGATCATGAACTGATTCCTGATAATTAATGTAACCAGATAAACCATCAGTCTGTCGCAATGTCTCAAAATCTTTGATTCTTCCGGTTAATATTTTGTGTGTGTAGGCCTGATGTCCTACATCAAATATTAATGCATCCGTAGGACTATCAAATACATAGTGCAAAGCAATAATCAATTCAATTGTACCAAGGTTTGAACTGAGATGACCACCAGTCTTTGCTATGGTGGCAATCAAAAAAGAACGTATCTCCTGAGCTAACGCTTTTAGTTCTTTTACATTAAGTTCTTTTAGAAAACTGGGATCCTTGATGTCAAACAAATTCATTATTCTTTGATTTCCTTAACAATCAATTTTTCTGCTTCTTCTAGCATTTGATAACAAGCTTTTGAAAGTTCCAAACCTAATTGGTACTTTTTAACAGCCTCATCAAGAGCAATATCCTTATTCTCTAAATCTTTAACCACCTGTTCCAGAGATTTAAGTAATTCTTCAAATGTTTTCTTTTCCATTATGATTCTCCTTCTTACGAACGATTTTAGCATCCAAACTTCCATCTTTAAGTCTAACTGAGATGTCTTGATCGACATCAACCTGAGTGATTGAAGTGATGACTTGTTGATTATGAGTGATAACAGCAAATCCCTTGTCCATCAGCATCAATGGATTTAAGGCACCTAATGTGGTTTTAAGAATCTCAAATTGATAACCTTTACGCTGAAAAATTTCATGTATGTTTCTCATCAATCGTTGATCTAAATTCTCTCTTTTTTCTACCAATCCTCTAATTCTTTCTTCAGGACTTCGCATTGTATGCTTGTATTGATCTACCAAATGTCTTTTTGATTCTAATTGGTAAAGCATAAATTGATTAAGATTCATTTGATATCGAGTAAGATCAAGTTTCAAATTTGTTAGTTTGATATCTGGTGAAAGTCGATCAAGTCTTTGGTCTAAGTAGATGAGTTTTGTTTTTATTTCACCTATGATTTGAAAAGCTCTATATTCAATCTGCGCAAATGATTCTTCTATTTTATGCAATAAATCAATTTTATTAGGTGTAGCCAGTTCTGCAGCTGCCGTTGGTGTTGGTGCTCTTAAGTCGGAAACAAAGTCGCTAATCGTAAAATCTGTTTCGTGACCAATAGCGGTTATGATAGGAATTTCTGAGTCATAGATAGCCTGAATGACAGGCATTTCATTGAACCCCCACAAATCCTCAATGGATCCACCACCACGACCAACAATTAAAACATCCACTTCCTTTTTAGCATTAGCAAGCAATATCATATTTCTGATGCTTTCCGCACTCCCTGGACCCTGAACCAATGCTGGATATAAATGAATTTCTGAGAGTAAATATCTTCTTTCAACAGTGTTTTTAATATCTTCAATTACTGCACCTGTTGGTGAAGTGACAACACCAATAATTTTAGGAAATTTAGGAATTGGCTTTTTGTGTTCTTCATTAAAGTAGCCCTTTTCCAATAATTCTTTCTTCAAGGCTTCATATTTTAGATATAGTTCGCCAATACCATCGAGTTTCATTGAAGAAACTTGAAGACTATAGGTGCCACTTGGTTCATAAACACTGATACGTCCTGAAATCAACACATGGTCGCCTTCTTTAGGCTCAAATTCAATTCTTGAAGCATCTCTAGAGAACATGATTGCACTCATCTGCGCGCCTTCATCCTTAAGTGTGAAATAAAGATGCCCTCTACTGTGTCGTTTAAAATTCGAGATTTCGCCTTTGATTAGAATGGAAAAAAGGTGCTTATCACCTTCTAATTTGGCCTTAATATATTTAGTTAAGGCTGAGACTGTTAAGTAATTTTCCAAACTCATCATCCTCTAAGTGTTTTTGCTATGTTATCTAAAACCTTATTGGTAAAGCGATGCTGTTTTTCATCATCAAGATCTGAAAACACTTTTGTGATTTCTACGGCTTCATCAATGATGATCTCTTTAGCAAGGTCTGTCTCAAGTAATTCAAAGACGGCTAATCTAATAATAGCACGATCTAAAAATGCTAGACGGTATAAGCTAAACTCATATAAGTGTTTCTCTATAATTTGATCAAGATTATTTAATTTTTCAATAATTTTATTGAATATATCTTGTGCTTCTTCTATTTCAAAATAAGGAATAAACGGCAGTTTATCACTTAAGTATAAGTCATATTGATAAATGGCATTCATGACTTCAATTCGTAATTCTCTTCTTGTAACATTCATATAAAGTACCTCGTTAATATTGTAGCATAAATTCATGTAATTTGAAATCTTCATACAAAAAAAATGTACAGATTTTGCACATTTTTCATATCTTATTCATCATAAGTCTTAACGTGCTAGCCATCCACCATCTACAGCAATGGTATAACCATTGATGTAATTCGAGTTTTCACTTGCTAAAAAGACAATCGCTCCAGCTAAATCTTCAGGGGTCCCCCATCTTCCTGCTGGTATACGTTCTAAAATCGCTTCAGAACGCTTTTCGTCTTCACGAAGGGCTTTGGTGTTATCTGTAGCCATATAACCTGGTGCAATGGCGTTTACATTGATTTGATACTTAGCCCATTCATTAGCCATAAGCATTGTCATACCCTTGACTGCTGATTTTGAAGCTGTATAGGAAGGTACTCTGATACCACCTTGATAGGAAAGCATTGATGCGATATTGATGATCTTGCCACCATGACCCTGTTTGACAAATTGATTGGCAATTGCCTGACTGAAGAAAAATACTGTCTTTGAATTGATATTCATGACATCATCCCAGTCCTTCTCACTAAAATTAAGTGAGTCTTCACGTCTAATAATACCTGCGTTATTGACCAAAATATCAACATGTCCAAAACGATCTACAGCTTGTTTGACAAGTTTATTCAACCCATCTTGATCAATTGAAATCAAATTCGCTTGCAATCCTAAATATCGACGACCAAGTTTTTCCACTTGTTCTTTCGTTTCTTCTGATTCGATATAGTCAACACCAACAATATCAGCGCCCGCACTTGCAAGTCCTAATGCCATGCCTTGTCCTAAACCTCTAGCAGCACCAGTCACAATAGCAACTTTTCCCTCTAAATTAAATTTATCTAAAATTGACATGATTATCTCCTTATTCTAATTCTGACATTTTAACAAAATCCATATCGCCAAATGTCTTATTTTCACCACACATGCCCCAAATGAATGTATACGCAGATGTTCCCACACCCGAATGAATAGACCAACTTGGAGAAATAATAGCTTGCTCGTTTTTAATAACTAGATGTCTTGTTTCCTTGGGTTCACCCATCAAATGGAAAACACGTGTATCTTCTTCCATATTAAAGTAAAAATAGACTTCCATGCGTCTATCATGCGTATGACAGGGCATTGTATTCCATACGCTACCTTCGCTAAGTATGGTCATTCCCATCACAAGTTGGCAAGATTCACATACAGCTGGATGAACATATTGATAGATTGTTCTTTCATTTAAGGTTTTCATAGAACCTAATTTATTAGGATTCGCACTCTTAAATGGAATATGAACTGTTGGATATTTCATATGTGCAGGTGAACTATTAATATAGAATTTAGCTGGATTGGCTGGATTATTTGATCCAAAAACAACCTCTTTAACACCTAAACCAATATAAATTCCATCTTTTTCAGCCATTGCATACTTTGTACCATCAAGTTTAATATATCCTGGTCCTCCAACATTTATAGTCCCTAATTCTCTACGTTCCATAAAGAAATCCGTACCTAAATCCTTAGTCACGGGTAATATCAATTCCTTCTTAACTGGATAGATTCCTCCTGCGATAATACGATCGTGATGCGAATAAGTGAAAAGCATTTCATCATTTTCAAATACTTTTTCAATTAAATATCTTTCTCTTAATGTTTGCGTATCATAATACTTTGAATCTTGTGGATGATTGTTGTACCGAATATCAAGTTTCACAATCTCACTTCCTTTCTAATAATTTTTTGATTAATGCTAAGCTAGGATTAATATCTAAACCAGTTACACCTTCAAGTATCAGATATGCATCTGGAGTGGTTTCACATATACGGTGAATGATTGTTTCATAATCCATAAGACCTTGACCAAGACCAACCTGTTTGAGTTTACCGTTTTCAACGATAAAATCTTTGAGATGAAAAATCACAATATCATTTTTCAATAGTGATAAAGATGTCTCAAATATTTCCATTCGATCTTGATAATTATTAATATTTAAAAAATTATACAAATCAACAATAACCTTGAGATGTGGACTGTTAATTTGATCAACGATATATTTAATACTGAATGGATCATATGCGACATGTGCATAAGCACCTTCAATTGCCACATATGAATTATAGGTTTTTGCAGTTAAGACTAAGTCGCGGAAAACTTCTGTCACTTGACTCAGTGTAGCTTTATTATGAATTGCTTCAATGTTTTCTGCTGAACCAATAGTTGAAAATCCAGTTTCGCTGCCTACAAAAGATGCGCCAAGTGCTTGTGCAATTTTTAAATTTTTTTTAAAATATGAAATGCCTTCATTTCTTTCTTCTAGATTCGGTTGAATTGGATTGAAATAAGCACCAAGAAGAGGAATATCAAGTCCATTAAAGGCAGACTTAATTGAATGAATATCGGAAAAATCAACTTGTGTTATTAATGCTTTTTTAAATACTAGCTGAACACCATCAAACCCAAAATCTTTGATTTTTTTTGCCAATTCAGCAGCACTCATTTTTCCAATATCATGTCCACGAATGCCTATTTTATTCATTAAAATTTCCTAAATACCCTAATCTTCTTGAAATTCGTTCAGCAATGCTTGCAAATTCAGCTCCAATAATGTCTCTTTTTTGGCCATCAGCAGCTAAATCAGATGCTACCAAAACTCCAACAATTCGATTTTCAAAATTCCAAACAGGTGCAGCAAGCGTACAGATGTGACTAATATCTTCTAAACTTGAAAATGCATATCGATGTTTTTTGATTTGTTCATAGTCCGAAACGTTTGAATTAATTATAGCTTTATCAAAAACTGAATAGCACTGACCAATGGGACCATTCTCAAAATCTCTTGAGACAGTACCAATTTCCTGAGGTGTCACAATTTTGGAATTGCTAGGTTGAAATTTAAAGACATAGACGATTTTATCATTGATTCTTTTTGTGATAAAAACTGTTCTTCCATGATTTTCAGCAAATTCCTTAAGTTCATACTGCGATGCTTCTATCAAGTTGGAATTTTTAGTATAAACCGAACCTATAGCAAACATCTTTGATCCAATCACGTAATTTTTAAGTCTTGGATCTTTATAGTAAATGGCATCAGCCTTATACAAAGTCTGTAAAAAATCGTAGACTGTTGCTTTTGGTATATCCAATATCCGATATATTTGGCCTAAAGTCAAACCTTCATCATGTTTCGCAATTAACTCTAATATAGATAGTATTCTACTGACTGATCTGTTTTCTTTCATCTTTGGACACGTCCTGACTGATTACCTTGAACCAAGGCATCGACTTCTTTTTCACTCACTTGATTAAAATCACCTGGAATTGTATGTTTTAGTGCACTTGCAGCAACTGCAAATTCAATAGCATCTTGTGGTTTTTTGGTCAATAATCCATGGATTAAACCACCAGAAAACGCATCACCACCACCAACTCTATCGATGATTGGTTCAATCACATAGTGTTTAGATTCATAAAACGACCTACCATCGTAAAGTAAAGCACTCCAGCCATTTTTTGTCGCTGAAAATGATTCTCTTAAGGTTGTGGCAACCATTTTGAATCCGAAAGTATCCTTCATTTCTTTTAAAACCTGTTTATATCCATCTAGACTTATCTGTCCGGTCGATACATCGGTATTAGGCGTCTTAAATCCCAAAACAAGAGCTGCATCTTCTTCGTTGCCAATACACACATCAACATATTGCATTAAATCTTTCATCACATGTTGAGCTTGTTCAGGTGTCCACAATTTCTTACGATAATTTAAATCCACAGAAACTGTTACACCATGTTTTTTAGCTGCAATGCATGCCAATCGAATCAATTCTTCAGCATTTTTACTTATTGCAGGTGTTATACCTGACCAATGAAACCAATCAGCATCTGCAAATATTTGATCGAAATCAAATGCATCCAGATCAATTTGAGCTATTGAGCTATTGCTTCGATCGTAGATCACCTTGGAAGGACGCATGCTCGCTCCTGTTTCTAAGAAATAAATTCCTATGCGATCTCCACCTCTAAGTATATGTTCTGTTTTCACCTTATATTTTGCTAATTCATTAATTGCAGCTTGTCCTATTTCATGCTCTGGGAGTCTGGAAACAAAATAGGCTTCATGTCCGAAATTTGCTAAACTAACTGCAACATTGGCTTCACCACCACCATAAACCACATCAAATGAATTTGTTTGTACAAATCGCATTTGACCAGGTGTAGATAATCTGAGCATGATTTCACCCATCGTTATTATTTTCGCCATATTCTCTGTTCTCCTTTAATCGAAAATTATAAACCACGTGCAGTTTTGACAGCCTCAACAAAAGCTTTTGCAAGTTTTGTTACCCCATCAAAATCACCTTTTTTTGCTGGTCCAGTAAGTTCACTTCCTACACCAATAGCAACTACACCATTTCTAATCCACTCAGCTACATTATCTAAAGATACTCCACCTGTTGGCATTAAATTAATTTGTGGGAGCGGTCCTTTGATCGATTTCACGTAACCAGGTCCAAATGCACTTCCTGGAAATAATTTGATGATTTCACATCCAGCATCTAGTGCTACAATCATTTCGGTTGGTGTCAAACATCCAGGTAAATACGGAATTTCATAAGATTGGCAAAGCATTGCAGTTTCCAGATTAAATCCTGGACTGACAATAAAACTCGCACCAGCCAAAATAGCAATCTTTGCCGTTTTGCTATCTAAAACTGTACCAGCACCAATGAGTAATTCATCTGGGGAAAAGGTCTCAGTAAGTTTTTTGATGACAAGATGTGCATCAGGTACCGTAAATGTGACTTCAATCGTAGATAATCCACCTTTGATACATGCTTTTGCAATAGAAATTGCCTGTTCGCCTGATTCAGCGCGAACAACTGCAACCACACCAACATCAGTAATTTTTTTTAAGATATCTTGTTTTCTCATCTACTTAGTAACCTACCTTTTCATAAACGGTGTTTAGTATGTCAAGTATATGTCTATTAAATCATACATTATCATTATAGTATGATGATATGACATAGTCAATTTATATTTTATTCTTGCTTAAATTTCTTAATATTTTCTAAGAGTATCAGGTTTTCTGACATTTTATCAAATACAACATTCTTAAGTATGACTTCATCAACATATCGAAATTGCAATCCTTGCTTAGTCATTGGCTCAAGAAAACTCATCATAGCAGGAACATCTGATTTTGCATTTTCTGCAAAAGAGAATTTAATGTTTTCCAGTTTAATAGATTTAATGGGTTGCTCTGGTAATCCATAAAAGAAACCAGCTGATACATGAACATTTTCACAAACCATGTTTTTAAACTCAAAACTTCCAAGATAAGGTGTTCTATTATCGATTGGTAAAACATTTTTTGTCCAGACATATTCAGTTTTACCATCGACATCACAGTAATAATACATATTCATCACAAGAGGGGTGAGCACGTCTTTCATATAGATATTTTCAAAAGTAATGCCATCAATAATTGCAGATTCTCCTCTACCTCTTCTTGTCTTAATTCTCAAACCACGATCCGTTTCTTTAAAATAGCACTGACTGACCGTTAAATCTTTAATTCCACCACTCATTTCACTACCTAAAACAACTGCTCCATGACCATATGCCATTAAACAATTGCGTACAACCATATCTGAGGTTGGTCTTCCATATTTCATACCCATTTCATATTTCCCGGATTTAATGGCTATGCAGTCATCTCCAACTGAAAAATTGAGGCCAATGACATTGACATGATCACAGGATTCCGGATCACATCCATCAGTATTTGGTGAATCCTTTGGACTGATGAGTTTCATATCAATAAAATCGATATAACTAGAAAAATATGGGTGTAGATTCCAAGAAGGTGTATTAGAAATTGTCAAACCTTGAAAACCAATATGTTTGCAGTTGGACAAAAAGACACCTTTGGGTCTCCAAGCTCCACCACGTTGCACTTTATGGTCAATCCACCAATCACTATTTTGGGCATTTTCATCAATGATGCCTTCTCCGATAATTTTGACATTTTCAACTTCAATACCTGTAATTATACTAGCAAAAGTTGGTGCTGGAATACCTTCCCAGCTTGATAATTCAAGTATGGATCCATCTAGTTTTGTTTTTGTCGCAGGTAGAATTGGATACTCATTCCGATCTATATGACCTAAAAGCATTGCTCCTTTGGTAAGTTCAATTGTTAGATTGCTCTTCAAAAATAAAGGGCTGACATAATAAGTTCCTTGAGGAATAAATACTCTGCCATTTTTCGGACAGGCATCAATAGCGCTTTGAATTGCCTTTGTATCATCACAAATGCCATCTCCAATCGCTTTATAATCTTGTACATTGACAACAGCAGATTCGTGAGCTGTTCGAACTTCCAGCTTATCTTTCTCAATTTCAATGAGATATAAAGTGTCAGGACTTAGATCGTATAATGAAAAAACGTTAGTTTTAACGTCTTTTAGTTTCAGCTTGTGGTTAAGATAAACATCAAAAACAGCTTTTGAATAATAGATATCATGGTTGACAAGTTCAAGTGTCAAGCTAGTTGAAGATTGAAAAATAACATTGAACATGTTAACTCACCTCATTTCATTTTCTTATTGAAAAACTTATTTTTTGCAGTAATCCAAATAAGATCAACAATCCAGTAAACAACGCCAAATGTTATTGGATCCACACCAACATAATCAAATCCAAATAGAATCATTCCAAATGAAGGGACACCAAGACTTAATACACCCTCAATCAAATAATAAGAACCAATAATCATCACCAATACATAGCCCATGGTTGCTAATAATGACCATAAGGACTTTCTATTGACATGATGTGGTAAATATTTCAAAGTGGGCACACGATCATTATTCATCCACACGATGACTTTATTGATGATATACTCTGTGGCGAGTACCATGATAAGGTATAAAAGAACCAATAAATCAAAAATATCTAACTGAAAAGTCGTAAAAGTAACAAAGAATGCGGCTCCAGCAACCCAAAACTTCAAAAATCCAATTTTCACTCCAGGTTTGATGTTGCTTAATTTATCAATGCTGTATGGGTTCAACTCATTTTGCTTTTTATCTATCTTATTCTTCAATTTTCACATACTTCCAATCCACATAAAACCATGCGAAGATGGTCGCGATAATATAGAAAACAGCACCTATCATCATAATGTTCATTGAAAATATCCCATAAGATGGTATGACAAAGTGATCTAATCTAATTTCTACTTCAGTATAGAACACATTGACATATAAGTAAACGATAAAAACTTGTAAAGCATTAAGTAAAGTGAAAAGAATCAAAGAGATTGGTGATCTTTTTTTTGCAAATGCCATACTGTTGAAAAGCTGAATAATAGCAATGATATAGATACAAAACAAATAAAATCCAACCATCTGGTTTGTTAAGACATTAATCGCGGAAATATGGGATTGAAAATTGATATCGCCTGTTCTAAAATCTAGAAAAAGCGTAAATACCATTGTTCCAATGGTCGTAAAGAAAACTGGAATCGAATATTTGTTGTAGTTATACCAACGAATATACCATTTTTCGCGATGGATGAATTCATTCATAAATACACATCTCCGTTTCCTTATCAAAATAGTAGAGATGCATGACATCAAAATCAAAGATAGCATCTTCTCCAGGATGCATAATTTCTTTTGCATCAACTTTTGAAATAACGCTTTTTGCTCCGATATTGAAATGCACTAATGCATCTGAACCTAATAATTCAAATAAATCAATTTTGGTCTGATAACCTTTTTCATTTTTAACTCCAAGAGGTCGACTTACCTTAATGGATTCTGGTCTAACACCTACATAAACATTTTTTCCAAAATAACCTTTAGATTTGAGTGACTTGTAATTTGGAGTATGAGAAATATCAACTTCAATATTTTGAATAACTACTTTTCCATCATTTGTTATTAAAGCATTAAAGAAATTCATTGGTGGTGTACCAATAAAATTAGCAACAAATAAATTGATCGGTTTGTCATATAATTCTACAGGCGTTGAAATCTGTTGAATATATCCATCCTTCATAACAACAATCCGGTCTGCAAGAGTAAGTGCTTCTATTTGGTCATGGGTAACATAAACCATGGTTACACCAAGACGATGATGAAGTTCTTTGAGTTCTTTACGCATTTGACCGCGTAGCTTAGCATCAAGATTTGAAAGTGGTTCATCTAAAAGAAAAACTTTTGGATCTCTAACAATTGCACGTCCTAAAGCCACTCTTTGACGCTGCCCTCCTGATAATTCCCTAGGCTTTCTATTCAAATAAGGTACCAAACCTAAAACATCAGCAGCCCACATCACACGTTCATGAATAAAATCTGAATTTTCTTTTCTGAGCGTTAATGAAAAAGCCATATTATGATAAACCGTCATATGCGAATACAATGCGTAATTTTGGAAAACCATTGCGATATCCCTGTCTTTTGGTGCTTCGTCATTAACTGTTTTGCCATCAATCATCAGCTTACCACTACTAATCTCTTCTAACCCAGCAATCATTCTAAGCGTCGTAGATTTTCCACAACCAGAAGGACCGACAAGCACAATAAATTCTTTATCTTTGATTTCAAGACTAAAATCAAAAACAGCTTGAACACCATTTAAGTAGATTTTATTAATATTCTTTAAGGTCATGGTTGCCATATTATTTTTCTACCTCTCTTAAGTGTTTCTTGAGGTCATTATGCTTTTTAATCGTAATCAATCCAGCAACGACCAGCAAGGCTGACGCAGTAATTATTTCAAGGATAATGATCGTAAATTGACCTTTTGTCAATTGACCAAGTCCATAGAGTTTTAGTGGTTCAAAAAATATTCTTAAAATGTGAATAACAGCAATCACAATCAAAGTTATACCCCACTTTTTTTGATATGCTTTAGCTTTTTCACCAGCTAAAAAAGTAACCAAAAGCAATAGAATACTAAGCAGTATTTCAATGCCTGTTGTAACGGTGGACACAACAGCTGGTGGTGTTATAATAGCAAACAATGAGATGATTGAAGGCAATAGCGATAGCATAACAAGGCCAAAAGAAAGAGAGTTGGCCTGATAGCGCATTTTATCAACTTTAATATTACTAATTGACATATGCTTCCACCGCTTTCTGTAATTTGAGTCTTCTTTGTTTTTGTAGAACCAATTTAAAGACTAAGAACACGATAAACATCACACCTATAAAAATCATAAAATATGCATACAAATTACCAAATTCAAAAATGTAATAACTCTTTGTAATTCTGCGTATATCATATAAGTACTGAGGAACTTCTAACTCAGAAACTGAGCGATAAAGTGATTCAATAATTTTATTGTAATAGAGTGTGAGTATCGCTGAAACAATGAGTAAAATACTCGATAATATACTTAAAACAATATTACTGGCGTAGTATGTTTTGCGTTTTGCTGAACCGAAAACCAATCCTAGCAAAACAACAACTACAGTAATAAACCCCAATTGTGCCATCAATCGGTTGGCTTGTTGTGAAGCATTAAAAAAACTTGCAGCACGTGTTTCTGATACAATCATAGCCCAGTTAGATGCGTAACCAAGTGTATACGTAAAATACCCTGATGCTGTGAGGATCAGAATCGTATAAATAATGATCTGCATATTTTTGCTAAAAAATTTTCCAATGCTATTCAAAATACGACTTATTGTTTTAAATATATTTTTCATAGATTTCCGTTTTCTTTTCGTCTAGAATGAATGAAGTTTTCCAGGAGGGCCACAAGCCCTCCCAGAGACTTCAGTTAATTAAATTATCTGTCGTTTACACGATTGTAAGCTGCTTGAAGAGCTGCTTTATAAATCATTTCATAAGTATTAACGCCTGATTTAGTAACATAAGTGCTGAAATAATTTTCTGCTGTCACAGAACCACCATTACCTGAGAATGCATAACGAACAAGAATTGGTAAGCCTGAATCAGCCCATAAATCATCATAAGTCAATGTTTGCATATCTGCAATTTCATCTGCTGTTAAAGCAAATAATGATGGAGCTAAACTATACCAAGGATTGTCTGAAACATACTGACCTGCCAATCTGAATGTACCAGCTTGAACAGCCACATTGATTCTTTCAATACCTTCAACACCTTGTGGAGATAATGTTTGATATTCTAAGCCTAGGCTACGAATATGACCAATCGCATTAGTTGCTCCAACAAAGTTTCTTAAGTAGTTAATCATGTTACCTGAAGCTAATGCTTGCATTTCTGCCATTGCAGCATCAGAAATCTTAGGAATCATTGTACCATTATATTCGATTTCTCCATCAATCCAACCTTCTGGACCATAAAGATGAATATTTCCAATAGAATCGTCAGCTGAATAATCATACATACCATCTACTAAAGTAAGAACTCTAGCAAGTTTAGCTGTATCTAATTCAACAGCTGCAGGAATACCCCATGCTTCATTCTTTAATGATCTAACGCCTTCTGAGAAATGGAAATATTCACCATCACTCAACCAGTCATTGACTGGAGGTAGTATTGCTTCAAATTTGAATGTAGGATCTAATGCTTGAGCAGCAGCAATATAACCATTTGGAGTTGAAGATGCATTATAGTCATAGGTAATAAACCCATATGATCCTTGCAATAACATTGCTCTGTGATCAGTCGTTCCGCCAGTATCAAATGTTGGAATAATTAGACCATCATTGAACATCTTAGATAATTGAGTTACACCATCAATAGTTTCTTGTTGTGCTCTTGCATCAACAACTTCACCATCTTCATCGAAATAACACCAATCATATCTTGAGAACATACCACGAAGACCAAACATTTCTAATCCGCGGAATAAATTTCTAATACGTGAAGTTTGAGCTGTTCTTGGGAAATAAACTTCTACTGATGTTAAAGGAGTTGCAAATTCTCTTGTCAAGAAATGAGGATTAGCCTTAACAACATGCATTAAAGCAATCAGTTCATCAACATCGTATGAAGCATCAGTACCAACAAATACGTCAGATAAATGAGTATACCCTTGATCGCCGTAAGTAGCTGTCATATAAGTTCTAAATGCATTAGCAAGTGTTGCACCAGTCTTAACTGGTAATGCAGCTAATGTTGTTAGAATGTTTGCTGTATGTGATTTTTCAACAACACGAGTTGTTCCATTTGGATTAGCAACAGTTACGTTAACAGTCAAGCTTTCTGGTGTAGTTGTAGTAACAGTAAATGCACCAGTATAAGCTGTAGCGTCAAATACAGGTGACGTAACATCAAGAATATCTTGAACCCAGTCAATACGTGCTAAGAACATTTGTTCAATTTCACCAAAACCATCAAAATAAGGTGTGTAATATAGGCCACCATCTGATGCTGTCATTGATGCTCTTACTGCTGGATTGGCAGTTAAGAAAGCATTAAGGTTTGGCATTGAATTTAGATACTTAGATAAGTCAACAAAATTGTCTCCAGAAACACCATATTGTGTCAAAGTAGCACCTGTTGAGTTGATTAGGTCAACGCCTGCGAAGCTTGAAGTCAATAACTCATTGAATTGGTTATTTGTATTGTTAGATACTTTAACATCAACGAAATTAATGTTCAATTTTTCTCCGAGAGCTTCCCAAACAGGGAGTAAATCACCACTGTTATATGTATTACCATTTAAGGATACATAAGGTGTTGTTTCTTGGAATGCGATACCTCTACCATTATAGTTGTATGCCATGTTGAGTGTGATTGCTTTAGAAGGATCATCTTCAACTAAATCAGCAGTAATAACTACGCCAAATGTAACTGTTTTGCCAAGGTAGAAAGCAGTGATTGTCTTAAGTCCAGCTGTCATTGAAGTGAAACCATTGAAGATAATATCTTCATTATCAATGACTGAAGATGAACCATCTGAATAAACTGCTTCAACGACTAAACCATTGGGTGTGAACGCGCCATTAAGACCATAAGTCGTCTTTGATGGCTGATGAGCTACACGAATGGCAAGCAATGTTACTTCAGCTTCTGGATCACTAACAACAATAATAAAGTTTGTTGTAAGTGCACCAACAGTAATGGTCAGCGTCTTGATGCCCGATGTTGATGTAGTAAATCCACTAACCTGATAATTAAGTGCTCCTGTGCCTTCTGTAATAATAACACTGGAACCGTCATTGTAGATACCTTCAACTTGTAATCCTGCTAAGCTTAATGTACCTTCACCAACTTCATAAGCCAGTTTAGTAGGTGCGACTTTAACACTAATCGAAACTAATGTTTTTTCAGGTATAACTTCTGGTGTGTCGTCAATACAACCCACTAAAGCAAATAGTGATAATGCCAATAGAATTATCCCAAATACTTTTTTCATTCTTTTTCTTCCTCTTTTCTTTTTTTATTCTTTAACCCCACCAACGTTAACACCTCTAGCAAAATACTTCTGCAAATAAGGATAAATAACGATGATTGGGATAATAGACATAACAATCATAGCGTACATGTACGAGTAAGGTGAATAAGGTGTATTCGTAATCGATGCATTTTCATCCAACAAATATTCACTTAAGTACTTCCTTAAAAAAACCTGAAGCGGATGTTCAACAGTCCAATTGACAAGAATCAAATTCCAAAAGTAGCCATTCCATCGAGATAGAGCATAGAACAAAGTTACTGTTGCTACTGCGCTTTTCGACATTGGTAAGTAGACTTTTGTTAAGATTTGAAACTCATTGGCTCCATCAACAATTGCTGCTTCCTCAATTTCTTTTGATACACCACTGAAGTAATTTCTCAGCAGAATCAAATTGAAAGCTTGGATACCAAAACCATAAATAATACCCCATCTAAATTCCACACCAAACATTCTGTAGTTTAAAAACACAGGAATCATACCAGCAGAAAACCACATGGTGAAGACGATGAAAAAGTTGATTTTGCTTCTAAAAACTAAGCGTTGTTTGGAAAGTGCATAAGCTGCCATAACAGATAGGATCATTGAAAATGCAGTACCAAAAAATGTATAAAACAGTGTGTTTGTATAGGCTATCCAAAATCCTTTATCAGAGATAACACCAATCAACGCATCCATTTGAAAATCAACTGGCCAAAAGATAACTTTACCAGTTTCGAAAGCCAATTTGCCCGATACAGCCGCTGAAATGGTATAGATAAATGGATACAAAGCTGCAATAGCAAATAAGGTAACAAAGGAATATGCAATTATCTTAAATATTAATTCTGTTCGGTCTAATCTTTGCATAGTTGGCTCCTTAGAATAATGATGTGTCAGAGACACGTCTCGAAATGAAGTTAGCCCCTATGACTAGAAACATTGCTATAATCGAGTTAAACAGACCAGCTGCAGCTGCAGTATTTAACGATACAGATTGACCACCCAACAATCCACCTATACGTGTGACAAATGTAGAGATGACGTCAGCAGTTGCATAAGTTTGCACATTATAAAGCAAAATAATCTTCTCGTAACCAACAGATAAAATTTCACCGATTCTCAAGATCAGCATGATGGTCAAAGTCGGTGCCATACCCGGTAAAGTCACATATCTGATTTGTGCTAGTTTATTTGCACCATCAATACGAGCAGCTTCATAGTTTGTTGGACTGATAGCCATAATGGCAGCAAAATAAACGATTGATCCATAACCAGCACCTTCCCAAATACCAGAAATGATATAGATGGACCTAAAATATTGAGGTTCTCCCAACATTCTTGTTCCTGCTGAAATTAAACCGATATTTGTCAGCACACTTGTAAGAATACCAGGTGCTTGATGTGGTTCATGTCCTTCAAATAACATTAAAGTAATGATGGATGTGATGACAACAGTAGAGATAAACTTAGGCAAGTAAGACAAAATCTGTGTAATACTTCGATAAACGTCGCTTTTGATTTCGCTGAAGAAAAGCGCTAAAATGATAGGAACAGGAAATCCGAAAATCAAGCCATACATACTGATAGCAAACGTATTTCTGAATGCTTGCCAAAATTCTCTAGAATAATCTCCACCAATCAAAGATCTAAATGCATAGAAACCAACATAAGGAGATTCCCCAACACCTAAGGTGAGATCGGCTTGATTTTTAAAGGCTGTTAAAATACCATAGATAGGCATGTATCTGAAAATGAAGAAAAATAACAACACAGGAAATAGCATTGCATATAAAGGCCAGTCTTTTTTAATCAAATGCCAATAATGATGCCACTTATTCTTTTCTATCAGCTCTGATTGTTGCTCATCCTTTAGTTCTTCAATTGTCATTGTGTCTATATCACGATTGAATTTGCTCCCCATGTCTAAAGACCCTCATTTTTTCTTTCTTCGATTTGTCTAAGTAAATATGTGTTCATGTCAACCATGAAATCTTGTTGTCTTGAGGCAATCAGCATGATAACCCAACCCAAAACGAAATTAATACTGTGTCTTGTTATCATTGTAATCCATTGAACTTGGCCATTAATGATATACTGCGTTAATATCTGAAATCCGAATAATAAAAGATAACCGGATAAGTAATATAACGTTAAAATAAGAATTTCATCCTTGATATGACTTGGTTTGACAATCTTGAACCAAAACATGACAAGCCCGATAGACATAATACTCAAAGCATAACCAATCATTGAAACAAAAACGAAATTGCTATAGAGAAATGTATAAATGATGATTGCTACAACATTGATAATCAACCCACGATAATTCCATCTAATATAGGCAATCATCATAATTGGCGTTGATAACGTGACATAGAAGAATACGAGAGCGCCTTGACTTGCAAAATAACCAATCACATCGACAATGAGTGCTATAATTGCTAATACGATTAAATCGATGGTTCTGAATTTTTTGATTGTCAAAGTAACAACTCCTCTATATAATATAGGTAGATTTGAAAGGAGGAACATCAATGATTACGCTAAATCTGGACACAAACGATAATATTCAAGAAATAATGGATGAATACTCAAAAGATGAATTATTAGAAATACATCTTGCTCCAGGCATTTATTACCAAAAACTTCGAATATCTCATCATAAACTGAAGCTCATCGGTTCTTTTGCATCTGAGTCAATCATTGACTATGATGATTACAATTATAAAATGCATGAAGATGGCCTACTTTATAATACTTTTAGAACACCAACTCTGACGATTCTTTCAAATGATGTAGAATTGCATCAATTATCAATAAGAAACTCAGCTGGTTCAGGTTTTACAATAGGCCAAGCTGTTGCTTTGGCTATTTATGGAAATCATACCAAAATTGTCTCTTGTCATCTATTAGGTCATCAAGATACATTATTCATTGGACCACTCCCTATAGACTTAACAATAAGATATAATGAATTCCTTCCATTGTCAGAAATACAAACACTAGATACATTATCTTATTTTGAGACCTGTAAAATAGAAGGGGATGTTGACTTTATTTTCGGAAGTGGTTGTGCACTTTTTCAAAAATGTGAAATTATTGCCTTAAATCAAGGTTATATTTGTGCACCATCGACTTATGAGACATCTCAATATGGATTCGTATTTGTTGATTGTGACATAGTTTCAAAATCAAATTCTAATGATATTTATCTCGCAAGACCATGGCGTGAATATGGATCAACCATCTTTTATAACTGTAGATTCGATGGAAGATTTCATAAAGAACGTTATCATGACTGGGATAAACACAATTTTTGCTTCATCGAGCATCCCTATATAACTTCACCAAATTCTAGTGAGTTGCTTTGGGAGGATGTGAAGCAATTGACTGTTTTCATTGATCAAACCATCAACTGCTTCACCAAATAAATTCATAACTTAAAGTATTTTTTTGCATTACCATATGAAATATCTTCGATTATTTGTCCTAATAATTCTTCATCATTCGGATAATAACCAAGATTGACTTCTTCAGCAATGATATTGCATAATAGTCTTCTGAAATATTCATGTCTAGGATAGGATAAGAAACTTCTAGAATCTGTTAGCATACCGACAAATTGTGACAACAACCCATTATTCGCCAAAGCTTTAATCTGTTTTGTCATGCCATCTATAGTATCTAAAAACCACCAACTAGAACCAAATTGTATTTTTCCTGGAATTCCTCCGCCTTGAAATGCAGCCATTAAAGTGATTGCAACTTCAAAATCTCTAGGATTTAAGGTATAAATGATTGTTTTGGGTAATTCGCCTGTTGAATCAAGTGCATCTAGAAGTTGAGCTAAAGGCTGTGCTATCTGTCCATCATTGATGGCATCAAATCCCGTGTCAGGTCCAAGTTCTTTAAGCATTCTCTTCGATAAATCTCTAAGAGCTCCGATATGATATTGTTGTATCCATCCGTGCTTGTGATACTCTTTGCCTAAAAATACAAGTAGGTGCCCTTTATATTTTTTAATTTCATCTAAAGTGAGTGACTGATGATTGTATGCCTTTTGATATATGTTGGCTACTTCTTCATCCGTTGCTTTTTCATATAACAATACATCTAGTGCGTGATCGGATAGTCTAGAACCTCTTTGATGAAAAAATGTAATACGTTCAGACAAGGCTTTCTTTAGCAAATCTAAACTAGTTATTTCGTAACCAACGACGTGACTCAATTGTTTAATCCAATCACAAAACCAGTCCAATTCAATATTAATCGCTTTGTCTGGTCTAAATGCAGGTAATACCTTCGTTTTAAAGGATTGATCTTTTGCTAATTTATCGTGCCATTCCAAACTATCTGTTGGATCATCTGTCGTACAGATAATTTCAACATGACTCATTTCAATTAATTTTCTAGCAGTCAGAATGTTGAGTTTTTGATTGACTTCACGATAAATTTTCTTTGCAGTTTTTAAACTGAGAAGTTCATCCATATCAAAGAATCTTTTTAACTCGAAATGTGTCCAATGATATAAAGGATTGCCAATTAAACGCGGAACAACTTCAGCCCATTTCATAAACTTGTCTTCATCAGATTGATTACCAGTTATATAGTCTTCAGTAACACCATTTGCACGCAATAACCGCCATTTGTAATGATCACCAGAAAGCCAGGCATCATAAAGGTTATTGAATTTTTTATCTTCAAAAATGTCTTTAGGATTCAAATGACAATGATAATCTATGATTGGTAGTTTCTTTGCGTATTTGTGATAAAGATTGACTGCAATTGGATTTGGCAAAAGAAAATCATCATGAATAAATTGTTTCATTTTCTGCTCCTGATATATATGAATTTAGATCTCAATTCCTTGTTTACTCACTTATTTATATAAATATATTTATAGTTTTTTAATTTGATGTGTTTTCAATAGCGTCTATATATACGGACACCGTTTATGCTAAATATATTTTACCATGATGTGGAACCGTTGTCAATACTTTTTTGACATACGCTTTCATTATATTAAAAATGCTTATAAATTAAATATATTACGTAACATGTGCGTCAATCAAAGCAACTATTTCTTTTTATCGATTTCTGGAATGATTGTCTATAATAAAAACTTAAAAATAAAAAAATTATTCAGTTTAGTAACCAAATAATTTTTGTTTTTTCATTTCATTGCTGATAGTATTTGAGATAATCCTTGAGTTCAGCATACATTTCATCAAACAATTTAAAGATTTGATCCATACTTAAGTGCTGACATAATGGATCATTGGCAAGTGCATGCTTGGCGTAATACAAATCACGAGTTTGGAAACATTTGATGAGTAAATCATGTCCTGTCATATGTTTTTTTATCATCACTTCCACGCAAGTTGGAAGTTTAGAGGTTGTTATCGGTTCAACTGAATTGAATCTGAATAGAGCATTTGTTTCTACTACTTGTCCTAAAGGCAAACCTAATGCCTGTCCGATGTTGATATGATTGATGTTTGTCACAAGTGATTCCATACCCAATAAAGCCTTTATTTGTCTGATGCCTTCTTCTCCGCTACTTTCTAAGGATAATTTTGCTTTACCTTCAATTAACTGTTCAGTCTTAAGTTGATACTCATTTAGACGATTGATGCGCCACTCAGCTGGTGTCAAATGAAACTTATATTTAGCTGCTTGTTCTGGATCTTTGAGATAGAAGCTTGCAGGCATGAATTCTGCAAGGTGTCTATCACCTGCTGCTGCCATGCAATGATATCGTTTAAACAAATCATATTTAACTTTGTTTTCACTTCCAAATGGGTAATTGTTATGATACGTTTCTTTATCACTTATACCCATAGGATCTCCATACTTAACTACATGCTTTTCATAATGAGGCATCAAATCCTCACCAAAACAACTTGCTTGAGTAATCCAAGTAAAATGATTGATACCAGAAACTGTGACCAAGACATCTTCTCTTGATGCAATTTTTTTACCTTTGATGTCATTATACATCTTTGCCAAATCACTTTGAGTACCAAAAACTTCATGACAGTTACCATATGCTTTAATGTCAGAAAAGCCTTCATGAAGGGCTCTAAGGCACATCGTCATTGGATTAGTGAAGTTGATGACCCACGCATTAGGTGCATATTTTTTTATAGCCTCACCAAACTCAACAAAGATAGGCATTGCAATCAAGGAACGCATGATTCCTGCAGGCCCTGTTGTATCTCCAACTGATTGATAGATGCCATATTTTTCAGGATAATGTAGATAGACTGCCATTTCTTTAAAGGTTGCCGGCATGATTGAGATGATAACAAAATCGGCACCTATCAGTGCATCCTTAAGGTTATCTTTTACCACATAATCCCATTTGCTGACACAGTTTGTATTATTCTGATATAGTTTGCCAATTTTAGCATTATCAACTGCTGCTTTATTGTCAATATCATACAACCTAACTTCACCATCTAGACTTGATTCCAAAGCGAGATCACTCATCAGATTTCTTGCCCATTGTCTTGAGCCTCCACCAATATATGCGATTTTTATTGATTTTGCTGTCTCCATAATTTTTCTCCAATCTGAATTGAGGACTATCTTTATTATATGTAGCTTGTACATTGTTGTCAATCAACTCTTTATAAACCACAATTTCTAATTTCAATTTATACTTTTTTTATTGTTCTTTTTGTGTTAAGATTATATTTGTTCAAGCATTTATTCAACATTGAAAGAGGTAATTTAGATGAAAACTTATCAACTTGTTTTTGAAGAAAACTTTGACTATAGTGGTAAAGTAAATCCTGAATACTGGAATTATGAAATTGGCGATAGATGGCCTAATAATGAGTCACAGTGTTATACAGATTCATTAGATCATTGTTATGTAAATAATTCAAAACTGCATCTAGTTGCTTCTATATATAATCAACAACACTGCAAATATCAATCAGCAAAAATAAATACTTATGGCAAGAAACATTTCCAATACGGGAAATTTGTTGTTCGTGCTAAAATGCCAAAGGGAAAAGGCAGCTGGCCTGCAATCTGGTTTTTAGGAACAAGCAATAAGGAAAATCATGTCAAATGGCCTTTATGTGGTGAAATAGATTTGGTTGAATTTGCTGGAAATCGTTGTGGTACTGTTTCAAGTGCTATCCATACAGAATCTTACAATCATAAGGTTCAAACCCAAAAGGGAAAAAGAATAGAGCTAAAAGACGCATCAGATGTTTTCCATGATTATGAACTGACTTGGACTGAGAATGAACTCGTCTTTGCTGTTGATGGAAAAGTGCATTTAGTAGTTAAAAAACAAGAGACTGATACTGAAAAAGAATGGCCTTTTGATCAACCTTATTACTTAATTATTAATCTTGCAGTAGGTGGTTGGTATGGTGGTCAAATTGATGACTCTACCTTCCCATTTGAATTAGAGGTAGAATCGATCAAAGTATATCAAAACAGCTAACAAAGGGCTTTGCCCTTTTTTTCTTATGTTTCTTCTTACTTTTCGAAGAAAACTACAACTGTTAATAACATATGAATATGTGCTGATTATCAGTAAATATATTTAAAACTAAAGAAATGCATCCTACTATAAAGTCTATTATTGTTTATGTTATACTAAATTGAAACACAAAATCATACATGAGGTGATTGATATGTTACAAGCAGCTATTCAATTACAATTTAAAAAGAAGTATATCATTCAAGGCCTTATTTTCTTGATTATTTTTATGGTGATATATACAGTTGTTGACGGATTAAATATGTCTTATTCAGAAATGTCATTGACATATGGTACTTATTTAGTTGTCTTAAATATAATAATGAACATCGTTATGTCATTTCTAAGTGCACTTCTCATGAACTTAAGCACAGCTATGGTTGAGTTAAAGGGTAAAGAGGGCAAATCATCTTCTTTTGGTATTTTTTCGGTTTTCTTTGGGATATTTACCTATGGTTGTACCTCTTGTATTATTGCTTTTTTCGCAAGTATTGGCATTGCTTTTTCAGTCATTGCCTTGCCACTCGCAGGTTTTCCTTATAAGATCATTTCATTGATCATTATTTTAATTGGATTGTTTTGGATGACCAAAGAAATTCAAAACGGCAAATGCAAAATCAAGTAGCTATCGATTCTTGACATATGGTCTATATAGGCATAAAATATAGTCGTAGGTGCGAGAGAGAGAGTGCACAAGATGCAAAAGAAAATTATTATAGAAACTGACGGATTCGAAGATTCAGAAAAACACGAATTCAAAGATGAGTTTAGAAGAATGCATGAACATAGACCATTTAGAAGTGAGCCCTTCAAAAAACATGTGATAAATCTGTTAATTGAAAAGGAAGTTAAACTATTTACTGATAAGGCTGAAATGGTTAAATTTGTCAATGGATTGACCAATATTCATGACGTAGAAATTTACAAAATTGAAGATGATCTTTATAAAGTTTTAGTAACAAAACAAAAGAAAAAAGAAGGATGCTGCGAAGAGCATCAAGAAGATAAAGAATAAATAATGATACACACCTACATTAGAGAGCTGACTGCTCTCTTCTTTTTATATTGACAATCTATCAAATTCGTTGTAAAATGTAAATATGACAACAGTGTCATATTGAGGTGAACCATGCCAAGTCAAACATATTTCAATTTACCAAAAGACAAACAAGATCGTATCATGGATGCTGTGATTCACGAAGCTGGTATCCATGCCTATGAGACTGCAAACCTTGCAAATATCATCAGAGAATCCAAAATTCCCAGAGGAAGTTTTTATCAATACTTCAAGGATAAAGATGATCTGTTTAATTATTTATATCTATTTATTGCTCAAAAAAAGATCAGTCATTTTGGTTCTTTATATACAATGGAAGACAATTTACCATTTTTCGAACGCTTTCAAAAATTATACATGAGCGCTTTTAGATTTGGAGCAGAGCATCCCAATATTTTGAAAGCAGGTAAGAAAATTTTTACTTCTGAGCACTTTCTTAATTCAGAGTTGATGAGCCAATCAACTGGTCAAGCTGATGCCTTATTTACATCCTTAATTAAACAAGATCAGCAATTGGGAAGGATCAGAGCATCAGTTGATGCTGAATTATTGGCTGCATTTTTAATGGAATTTTCAAATAAAATCACTCTTGAGGAATACTTCAAAGATGAAGCTGACCTCTCTAAAGTTGAAAAAAAGATTCATGATTTAATAGAAATGCTACAGAAAGGAATTGAATAAAATGTTTGCAGTAGAAAATCTTAGATTTACGTATCCAAAGAACAAGGAAGAAACCATCAAAGGCATTTCATTTGAAATTGCTAAAGGTGAGGTTTTTGGCTTTCTAGGGCCAAGTGGAGCTGGCAAGAGCACAACACAGAAGATTCTTATTAAACTCTTGGACCGCTACTCAGGAGCCATCATGTATGATGGTTCAAACATTGCAGAGCTCGATGATAGCTTCTTTGAAAAAATTGGAGTAAGCTTTGAAATGCCCATTCATTTTTCGAAAATGACAGCAATGGAAAATATCAATTTCTTTTTGAAACTTTATAAAAAGAATGCAGATACTGAAGCCTTAATGAAACGCGTGGGATTGTGGGAAGATCGCGACAAGATGGTTGGCGAATACTCAAAAGGCATGAAAATTCGTCTTAATTTTGTTCGTGCAATGCTTAATGATCCTGAAATGCTATTCTTAGATGAACCAACTAATGGATTAGATCCATCAAATGCGATGATTCTAAAAGATATGATTCGTGAATTTAAAAAAGCGGGTGGAACTGTCTTTTTAACCAGTCACATCATGACTGATGTCGATCAGTTATGTGATCGGGTTGCATTTGTTGTTGATGGACAAATTATTGAAATCGATAGCCCACGAAATCTTAAACTCAAATATGGTAAAAGAACCATGAAACTTGAATATAAGGAAAAAGGGAAAACTGTTTTAGAAGAATATCCAATGGACGGTATTGGACAAAATGAACAGTTTATTGAAAGATTGAAAACTAAAGAAATAGAAACACTTCATAGTGGCGAAACCACACTAGAAGAAATCTTTATTCACGTTACAGGTGTAGGACTTTCACATGAAGAGTAATCATCTTTGGACCCTCATCAAAGGAGAATTACAGCGCTTAAATAAATATGGTGTAACAACAATTAGTTTTATAGTGGCTGT
>CAZPLF010000020.1:0-29750 GCA_964587475.1 uncultured Mariniplasma sp. | reverse complement strand
TAAAAATAAAAAAGACATCTTGTATTGGATACAAAATGTCGGCTTTTAAATTATGGTGCGGACGATGAGACTTGAACTCACACGGCATTATATCTGCCACATGCCCCTCAAACATGCGTGTCTACCATTCCACCACGTCCGCATTAAAAAAGGTGCGAGCACCTTTTTAAGAGTTTATTCAACAGCAATGATATACGAATATATATCCTGTTTTCCATCAATCAAGTCAACCTCAATATCAGGATTTAGCTTCTTAGCATGTGCTACCATAAGTTCAATTTCATCCTCATCAGCATCATTACCATAGAAAATTGTTATGATTTCACGATTCTTATCAATCATGTCTTCCAACAAAGCTTTTGCAGTTTCAATACGTTCAGGTTTTGATACAAGGATTTCACTTCTTGTAATTCCTATAAAATCACCAATCTTTATTGTAACACCATTGAGTTCTGTATCACGCACAGCGTATGTGATTTCACCAGAACGCATGTTATCGACAATATTCATCATCTGTTCAAAATTATCATCTAATTCTTGAGTGGGATCAAAAGCCATCAATGACGCATAACCTTGAGCTATACTCTTTGTCTTTAGCACTCTAATAGAGCGGGTTGGACATAAATCCAGTGTTTGTTCTGCAGATAGTATAATATTCTTATTATTAGGTAATATAATGATGTGTTCAGCATTTAATGATTCAACAGCCTTAACAAATGATTCAGTCGATGGGTTCATTGTCTGTCCACCATCAATAATCAAATCAACACCTAATTCTGAAAAAGCTTCCTTAATACCATCGCCTGAAGCAACAGCAATAACGCCAAACTTAGCTTTCGGTTTTGTAGGTTTCTTGATTTCTTCATGTATGTGTTCACTTGGAGCATTTTCCATGATTGTAGAATGCTGAATACGCATGTTTTCAATTTTGATGGTTTGAATGTCGCCATATTTTTGTGCTAAGGTTAAAGCGACACCAGGTTGATTGGTATGAACATGAACCTTTAGTAAATCATCGTCAGTAACGACAACCAATGAATCACCCATTTGTGATAATGGATCCTTCATGAAATTTTCATTGAATTTCTCAGGTTTATGAAGTTTGACAATAAATTCTGTACAATATCCGTATTTAATCTCAAAATCGCCTAGATTTTCAGGACCTTGATAATGCTCTTTTTGTGAAGGTATGAATTGAGCTTCTGATTCATTGAGCATATTACCCTCAAGTGCCATAACCCAACCTTCGATGATTCTGATAAAACCTGCACCGCCACTGTCTACGACGCCTGCTTCTTTAAGCACAGGTAGTAAATCAGGTGTTTTGATAAGTGTTTCTCTTGCTTGTTCTAGATATAATTTCAGTACTTCTTCAACACTATTAAGATTTGATTGTTCACGGAGAACTTTTTCCGCAGATTCTCTGACAACAGTAAGTATGGTTCCTTCAACAGGATCCATGACTGCACGATATGCCATTTGATATCCACCAACAAGTGCTTGAATAAATTCTTGTACTGTTGCTGAACCATTATCTATCTTCGCTATTTCGCTATAAACACCACGAAAAAATTGGGAAAGTATAACACCAGAGTTACCTCTTGCTCCCATTAGTAGTCCACGTGATAGAATTTTAGATATATCGATTATAGATTGAGAATCTAATGAATTAACTTCTTTAATACCTGCCATCATAGTCATTTGCATATTGGTTCCTGTATCTCCATCAGGTACTGGGAATACATTCAAATGATCTATTTCTTTGTGATTATTTTTTAAGTTTACTGCCCCGTTAGTTACCATTTTCTTAAATAGAGTTCCACTGATAGCTTGATTCGCCATTTATAAATCCTCCCTCGTATTTGGAAAAATGAGTTGTGCATAACTTGTCCTTCAACGGTTAATTGAAGTGATTTCAGTTTTGCACTTTTACAGTATAGCATTATTACATCTAAAAAGCAATATATATATATACCATGTAATAACACCATAATTATACCATATATAATAAAATATGTTATCAAATTTCAGTCGCAGGGTTAAATTCAATTGTTTTATGATTTTTATGCGTAGATTATTGTTATTGTAGTTGCTTTTTCAATTTTATTGTGTTAAATTAGATTGTGCAGTAAGGAGTGAGAATATGGCTGAATGCTACGTAACAGGTAAAAAAACGATTTTTGGTAACAAACGCAGTCACGCGTTAAACGCGACTCGCCGTACTTGGAAGAGCAATCTTCAAACCGTACGTATTAAGGATGAAACCGGAAAAATTATTAAAGTAAAAGTTTCTGCTCGTGCCCTTAAAAAGAACAATTTAGAACGCGTTTAAAAATAAAGAAGGTCTAGGCCTTTTTATTTTTCTATTTTTTTGAGATAATTGCCAATACCTTACCTTCATGAACATGAACATATCCAACGGATTCACTAACTTCATTACTGATACAAAGTGGATCATATGGTAACAATCTATATTCGTTTAAGTTATACTTAAAGCCATCAAGTGATATCTTGGCTTTAGGATACCCGATAAACGTATTAAAATCCCTATTTGAAAACTCATGCACGCCCTTTTCTAAAAGAAAGAGTGTGCTATTATCATCTTTAATAACTAATTGTGGAAACTCGTTGAAGAACATGGTATGAACAATAAAATGTTCAATTCGCTCCCCACCTATACCACCGATTAAATAAAGCTCATCAGGATTTATCTTTGCTGCTTCCACAAGTGCTTGATGCGTGTCTGTCACATCTTTAACAGCATTCAATCTAACAACATTAAGATTCAATAACATACTGTGATTAGAAAGCGAATCAAAGTCACCCACAGCTAGATTAATCTTGATTCTTTGCTTATATAAACTGCTCACCGCTTGATCAACAGCGATGATATAATCGCTTTCAGTTAAAGGCATAATCTTTCTAATATCTTTGGGTGTGGGATATGTAACAACAAAAACTCTCATCGCAATGACAAGATGGCTTTTTGGCGATCTTTTTGATTAAAGAGATAGCTTCCAGCAACTGAGATATCCACACCTGCATCTCGGCAAAGCTTGATGTTATCTTCGTTAATACCACCATCAACTTCTATGACATATGATAGGCCATTTGCCTGTCTATATTTCACTAATTCTTTAACTTTATCCAATGTTTCAATGATGAAAGTCTGTCCACCAAATCCTGGTTCAACAGTCATGACCAAAATAAGATTCGCATGATCTATATAAGGCATTAAATCTGATATAGGTGTTTTTGGTTTGATAGATAATCCAACACCGATTCGATGAGATTCAATGCTTTTTATTGTTTCTTTTACTCGATTTGCTTCAGTATGTATGGTGATGAATTTAGGATTGCTTGCTGCAAATTGATCAATCCACTTTAGTGGTGCAGTGACCATAAGATGAATATCCAAAGGCAAAGGACTAATTTGAGAGATTTGCTTTGTGATTGCTGATCCAAATGAGATATTAGGAACAAAGTGACCATCCATAATATCTATATGTAAGTAATCCGCAGTATCTATGCTTTTTAGCTCAGCAACAAGGTTTGTAAAATCTGCAGTTAAAACTGAGGGTGCGATTTTCATAAGTGCCTCCTAATATTTTTCTTTTTGATTTTTTACTTCTTCACAAAACTGAACATAATTTTCATATCTAGTTGCTAGGATTTCTCCTTTTGAAACAGCTTCTTTAACTGCACAATCCGGTTCATTCAAATGCAAACAACTGGTTGTGAATCTACAATTTTCACTCAACTGAACAAAATCGGGATAAAATGTCTTAATTTCGTCCACATGAAAAATCAGAAATTCTATTTTAGAAAACCCTGGAGTATCAACGATAAAACCCTGATTAAATAAGTATAACTCTGTATGTCTTGTCGTATGCTTACCTCGACCTAAGGCTTCAGATATTTCTTGTGTCTTTAGATCAAGTCCAGGCAATAAAGCATTGAGAAGTGTAGATTTTCCTACGCCTGTTTGTCCAGCAAGCACTGTGATCTTATCTTTGAATATGTGAGCTAAAACATCAATGCCAATGCGCTGCTTGCTATTCACGTAGTATACTTCATATCCTATCGATTCATAATATTTCATATCTTCTTTAATAAGGTTCAGTGAATCCATATCAATTAAATCTATTTTAGAAATGACAATGACCGGAGTCAGTCTTTCTTGATTTAAAATAAGTAGAAATTTGTCCAACAAAAACAAACTGAAATCGGGTCTAACTGCAGAAAACACAAGTAATACCTGATCAACATTACAGACATCTGGTCTTACCAAATCGTTTTTACGGGGCAAAATTTCCATAATGAGCACTTGATCTTCAGCATCATCGTAGTAAACATAGTCTCCCACCTTAGGACTAACCTGCATTATTTTTTGTTCTTTTTTAGTTTTTTTGGTCAATTGGCGATAAAAACTATTGTCTTCATCAAGCTTCATATATCTTAATTTACCACGAGCAAAAGCTATGACTTCTTCTTTTGTTTCTACGTCAATTAGGGTATATTGGTTTGCTATTAATCTCTTTATAAAGCCTTTTTTCAAATTTTCCTCCTAAAGGTGTTGACTTCTCAACTGCCCACATGCAGCGTTGATATCGTGTCCTTGTTCCTTACGCAAGGTTACCTGTATATTATTCTTTTTCAATACATCATAAAAGTTTTCCATCGTTTGCGTCGATGATCTCTTATATGGTGCCTCAATGACTTCATTGTACGGAATAAGATTTACATAGACGTTGAGTCCTCTTAAGAGCTTGACAAGCTCTAAGGCTATTTCTGGTTGATCATTGAGTTGATCGATTAAAATATATTCAATTGTAACTCTTCTTTTTGTAATGTTTATGTAGTATTTAATTGCTTCAATGATATCTTCAATTGGATATCGTTGATTGATTTTCATCAAGCTTGTTCTGATTTCATTGTTTGGTGCATGTAAGCTGATTGCTAGATTAACCTGTAGTCCCATATGTGCATATTCTTTGATCTTGGGAACAATACCACTGGTCGAAACAGTTATATGTCTAGCACCAATCGCTAAACCTTTGGGGTGATTGACCGACGTTAAGAAGCGCATCAGCTGTTCATAATTGTCAAAGGGTTCACCGATACCCATAACAACCACATAAGATATTCTTTCGTCTAGTAATTTTTCAGTTTCAATGATTTGTGCAATGATTTCACCTGCGGTTAAGTCCCTTTGCTTCTTTAGTAACCCAGAAGCGCAAAATGTACATCCAATATTGCATCCAACCTGTGTCGTAACACAGATGGAATTGCCATAGTGTTGTTTGATGAGTACAGATTCAATTAAATGCCCATCATGAAGGCTATATAAACACTTAAGAGTACCATCGCGACTCACATGCTTAAGAACAAGCTCAAGAGCTTGTAATTTATAGTTTGATTCTAAGAGTTCAATCAATTCTTCTGAAAGGTTGGTCATCTCTTTAAATGAGGATATTTTTTGTTTATATAACCAATTCCAAATTTGATCCGCACGATACTTTTTTTGGTTATTTTCTAAAAGAAATTCTACTAACTCTTCATGGGTTAGATCATAAATCAGCATGTTATCACCTATACTTTATTATACACGAATATTTAGTAGAAAGAAAAGAAAAAACCTGAGTTTCAGGTTTTTAATTTCGGACGATAGCTTGATAACTGAAACTCAATCGATTGGTTATTTTTTTCATGAGTTGATCGATATCATCATTTTCTAAAGTCTTGTCCACATCATTGAAAACGAGATTGAAAGCGATTGATTTTTTACCACTTTCGATGTGTGATCCCTGATAGACATCAAAGACATTAATTTTAACTAAATTTTTCTTTGCTGTTTGCTTGATCATTTGAATTAAATCCTCTGCATTGACATGCTCATCAACGACGATTGCTAAATCTCTTTCTATATTTGGAAATTTACTAATAGGTTGATAGATAATTTGAGGGCTTTGTTCAAGTAATGGGGCTAAATCAATATCGACAACAACCGTCGTATCAATGCCTAATCTTTTAACTTCAAGTGGATGTAATTCCGCAATTTGTCCTATGACTTTGTCTTCATAAAGCACATTAGCTTGCCGATAGGGATGATAGGTTTCAATATGGTTGGTAGGTATATAACTTAAGTTGACATGAATTGAATCAAACACACTATCCAATAAGCCTTTTAGTATATGAAAATCAGGTTTAAATGATGACTTGTTCCAAGGGTTTTGGTGCCAGGTTCCACTAAAAGCAATACCTAAGTGTATCGTTTCCAAATCTTTGGCGAAGCAGTTTCCCATTTCAAAGATAGCGACATTTGTTTGCTGTCTGGATTGATTATAGTTTATCGTTTCCAACAAGCCATGTACAAGACTTTGTCTTAAGGTCTTTTTATCTTCTGATAAAGGCATTAGAACCGAAACTGGTTCTCCAAGATTCTGATAACGATGAACATCTGTTGGTGAAATCAAACTATAACTGATGATCTCATTTAATCCAAGATTTGCAAGGTGATGTCTTAATGCTCTAAGTCGTTTTTGTTTGAATGTCAGTTTGCCTGTAGCTTCCTGATCTATGGTATGCATTGGAATATTATCTAGTCCATACATTCTTGCTATTTCTTCGAGTAGATCAGCTTTAATCAAGATGTCTTTTCGATAGCTAGGTGCTTGAATGACATAAGTATCTTTATTGATATTGTACTTATAATTATAGGCATCAAAATAGGCAATCAACTCAGTTTCAGAAAGACAGATACCAAGTTTTTCATTGAAATATTCCTTAGGTACAGTAATCTCTGGATTAACGACCTTATGATGAATGGTATGATTAACATTTTTAGAAACTTTAGCATCAGCAAGTTCAATGAGTAGTTCTGTTGCTCGTTCAAGTCCAAGTAAGACACGTTCGTCATCAACACCACGTTCAAATCTGAGTGAAGCTTCGCTTCTTAAATTCAATCTCTTGCTGGTTTGAAGAATACGCTTGGGTTCAAAATAAGCAGCTTCAAGAATAACACTTGTTGTCTTATCGTCAATCATTGTATTGAATAAACCCATGACTCCGCCTATAGCAATCACTTCTTTTGTGTTAGTGATAACAACATCTAGAGCATTGAGTATTCTCTCTTGTCCATCTAAAGTGATGACCTTCTCACCCTCTAGTGCATTTCTGACTAAGATGTGATTGGTACCAACTCTATTGGCATCAAACATATGTAAAGGTGTACCGTATTCCAATAAAACGTAATTACTGATATCAACAACATTGTTGATGGGTTTCATATCATTGGCTAGAAGTGCGCTTTTTAACCACCAAGGTGATTCCTTGACTGTTAAACTTTCAAAATAACGTGTATAGTATCTACCACATCCATCTGTATTAATCTCAATTTTAATCGGATTAACTTTTTTGGTTTCAACAATCTTATATTTTGGAAGTTCTACCTTTTGACCGCTCATTGAAGCCAAATCATAAGCATAACCTAGGACTGATAATAAATCTGCCCGATTTGGAGTAAGCCCTAATTCTATGACCCATCCTTCAAGAGCAAGAGCTTCTAAACCTGGTTTGCCTATCTCTTTTTTTTGATCAAAAGCAAAAATACCATCTTTAAAATCTGCTGGTATATATTTATCGTCTAGACCAAGTTCTTGGAGTGAGCAAATCATACCATTGGATTCTACACCTCTGATTTTAGTAGCTGAAATCTTGAAATTACCAGGAAGAATAGTTCCTACTTGAGCAACGATGACATATTGGCCCTTTGCTACATTAGGTGCTCCACAAACAATCTGATCAACACGATCGCCTAAATCGACTGTTGCAACATGCAAATGATCTGAATTGGGGTGTTCCTCACATGTAAGAACATGACCAACAACAAGATTAGTTGATGAGTTCAGAGGACCAAAACTATCTACTTCAATTATTTTCTGATTTGTGATCTCTAAAATATTTTTTGGAATGTCAATCCATTCCTTAAGCATACGTTCTGTAATTTTCATCGATTTATCCCCTTGAACTGACTAAGAAATCTTAAGTCATTTGTGTAAAAATGACGAATATCATCAATGTTGTATTTGAGTATAGCAATGCGCTCTACACCAATACCAAAGGCAAAGCCTTGATAGATTTCTGGATCGTATCCACCCATTTTAAGTACATTGGGATGGACTTGACCTGCACCAAGAACTTCGATGTATCCAATGGTACCATCTTTTTTAATGTAAGAAATATCAACTTCAACGCTTGGTTCTGTGAAAGGAAAATAGGAAGGTCTCAATCTAATGACACGTTCAGGACCAAATAAATGTCTAACCATCTTGAGAAGTGCATCTTTTAAATTAGAGAATGCTAAACCTTTTTCAATCACTAATCCTTCTATTTGAATAAATTGATGACTGTGTGTTGGATCATCATCGTCTCTTCTATAGACTTTACCAGGACAAATGATTCTTAGAGGTTCACCCTTCTTAGCCAACATGGTTCTTGCCTGAACTGGTGAGGTATGTGTACGAAGTAACAAATTTTCATCTGTGTAAAAAGAATCCTGCATGGCTCTTGCTGGATGATCTTTGGCCAAATTCATCATCTCAAAGTTATAGTGATCATTTTCCAATTCCGGACCTTCAGCAACCTCATATCCCAAGCCAACAAAAAGATCTTCAACATCTTCAATAACTTGATTGAGTGGATGAACACTACCTTGATAAAATTGATATCCAGGTAACGTAACATCAATTTGCTCAGCAGCCAATGTCTTCAATAGCTCTACATTTTCTAAAATTTGCTTCTTTTCATAAAGAGCATTTTCAATTTCCTCTTTGGTTTCATTGACTTTCTGTCCAAATGTTGGTCTTTCTTCTTGTGATAAATCTCTTAATTTACCCATCATCAAAGAAACTTCACCTTTTTTGCTTAAATATTGCACACGAATACCATCTAGTGCTTGCAAATCAGCTGCTTCCTTAATTTTCAATATTGCATCTTCTTTTAACTTGTTTAAATGCTCAATCATTATTTTTCTCCTTTAAAATAAAAAAGTCCTTAGATTGCTCTAAGGACGAATCATCGTGGTACCACCTTAGTTCTAGAGTGAACTCTAGCACTTGAAATCCTTAACGCGGATGAAACGTGTGTTATTAGCACCTCTCCAAGATGAATTCATCAAACACGCTTGACATAGCTCCCACCATTGCTACGCTCTCTTGACAAAGCCTTGTTTAATTACTACTTCTTATCATCGATTTTTATCTGTTTCTTGAGAATATTGCTAGGAATCTAAGTAATTCAATATAAATCCAAACGATTGTAACCATCAATCCCACAGCAACTACCCATTCATAACTTTTATCTGCTCCACTTTCAACCAATCGTTCAGCACGATCAAAATCAATGGCAAGCATCAATGCACCGAAGATGATGAGAATGGCACTAATTCCTAAGGCAATAGGTACATTAAATGTTATTGTTGTGAACAAGCTTAGTATACCAAATAAGATGAAAAATACAAGGAATGATAGTAAAACACTATACATAATTGTTCTAAATCGTGAAGTGACGCGTATTGTTCTACTTGAATAGAGGAATAGCATCACCGTGAATATCGAAGCAGTACCTATCATAGCTGCTACCGCAACACCTGGTACATAACTATTGATCATCACTGTAATCACGCCAAGTAGAATACCTTCTGCCAATGCATATATGATTGCAAAGGGCATAGCCAATCTAGGGCTTCTTGTTGAAACAATAACAGCGATTAGTGCGACAATCATTGATCCAATCATGAGTGGCAATAATGATTCAATTGGAATTTGGGTTATAGCAAAATATCCACTTGCTACTGCAAGTAATAATAATGTAGCCGTTTTGAAAACGATGCCACGGTATGTAGCGACCTCAGATCCTTCATATGCATCGCTTCTTTCAAGTGTTCTAAAAACTGGATTTGAACTTCGCATAATTTCCATCTCCTTTAAATTCAATAATATTATATAATACTACAAGGTTAAAGTGCAAACAAACCTGCCTCAATCACATTATTTTCCGCTTTTAAGTCCTTAAGTGCACCATATATTTCAAGTTTTTCATAGACTGTTTTATTAATCCTTGTGCGCTCCTTAACATCGTCACGACTATCAAAGGGTCTTTCTTGTCTTTTTTGAATGATATCAAAGGCAACAGCTTCACCTAAACCATCAATAGAACTGAAAGGCATTCTTAATCCCTTATCTTCCATTAGAAAGGTGGTTGCTGCTGATTTATTGATATCAATAGGCAAGAAGCTAAAACCTCTTTTTGTCATTTCCAAAGCCACACCTAAAGTGACTTGCAAGTTCTCATCTTTGACTTTCAAATTGAATTGTTCACCGATAGTGATTAATTTATTTCTAATTGCATTTGCTCCTGCAACCATAACTTCATATTCAAATTGAACTGCTCTCTTCGAGAAAAATCCCGAATAAAACAGTAAAGGTTTATAAACTTTAAACCAAGCAATACGCATCGCCATGATGACATAAGCGGTAGCATGTGCCTTAGGAAACATATACTTGATTTTGCTTGCAGACCAAATATACCATTCAGGAACATTGTTTTTCCGCATTTCCTGTTCATAATCTAACCATTTAGCCTTGTCTTTGCTTGGTTTGCCCTTGCGGACAAACTCCATAATTTCAAATGCTTTATATGGAGGTAATCCAAAATCTGTTAATTGGACCATAATATCATCACGACAGGCAATGATGTCATTGAAAGGAATCTTACCATATTCTGTTTTACTGTTGATGAGAGATTGTGCATTTTTCAACCATACATCTGTACCATGTGAAAGTCCTGATATTTTAACGAGTCCTGAAAAAGTGCTTGGTTTCGTATCAACAAGCATTTGTCTCGTAAAAGATGTCCCAAATTCTGGAATAGCTAAGGATGCGACTTCACTCATGATTTCATGAGGTTCTACACCAATCACTTTTGTTCCTGAAAAGAGCTGATAAACTTTAGGATCGTCAAGTGGTATATTTTGTGCCTTGTCAAATGGGAATTCTGATGGATGTTCAAAAACATAATCCATGAGAAATTTAATCATTGTTGGATCATCATGTCCAAGGATATCCAATTTTAAGAGATTGGATTCAAATGAGTGATAATCAAAATGTGTTGTCTTCCATTCGGAAGTGATGTCATCTGCTGGAAACTGAATAGGTGTAACATCATAGATTGTCTTTGATTTTGGAACAACGACAATGCCACCTGGATGTTGTCCTGATGAGCGTTTGACGCCTTCTATCTTTTTAGCTAAACGTTCGATTTGAGCACTTCTCGCTTCTAAATGTTTATCTTCAAGATACCCCTTAACATATCCATACGCATTCTTTTCAGCAACTGTTTGAATTGTTCCAGCTCTGAAAGTATGATCTTTTCCTATCAAGTCTCGCACATAGGAATGAGCAATGGCTTGATAATCTCCTGAAAAGTTCAAATCAATATCGGGTACCTTATCACCATCAAAGCCTAAAAAGGTTTCAAATGGTATATCATGACCATCCTTGACTAAAGGTGCTCCACAAATTGGACAATCCTTCGACGTCAAGTCGTAGCCTGCCTGTATGCCCTTTAAAAAGGGCTGAAATGCCTTTTGTTCGGGTGTAATGCCATAGTGGATGATTTCCTCGTCTGTCAGGTGAAAGACCGTAAAATCGCCATTAGGGCATCGATAGTGAGGTCTTAGGGGGTTAACCTCTGTGATATCTAGAAGTGTAGCAACCAGTGATGATCCTACGGATCCTCTAGATCCAACTAAGTAACCATCTTCTAGTGATTTCTTCACTAACAAATGAGATATATAATAGTTTGGCGCAAATTCATTTTCAATAATATTTTTGAGTTCTCGTGTGACACGTTCACGGACCATAGGATGTGGATCAAGTCCATAAATGTTTTGCATCTTGTCATAAACGAGCCTACGCACTTCATCGGAGATGCTATCAATACCGAGTAAATCTTTAAATGCGTCATTTGGCAATGAGTAAAGTTGTTTTGGAAAGGCTTGGATTTTTTCAATGATGCTATTTAAATGCTGAGTATTCTTTACAACAATTTCAAATGCTGTTTCTTCACCTAAAAATGCCATAGCTTTAAGCATTTCATCTGTTGTTAGTAAATATTGTTCTGGCATTTCTTTGTACTTGGAAAGTTCGTGAATACCACCACCGACAAGCGGTGTACGAATATAAATTTCTCGGTACAAAACATCCTTCTTTTCTAGATAGTGTACATCGCCAGAAGCTATAATGATTTTGTCCTGATCTTTGGCAAATCGAACAATTTTCGATAGGATAGCTTCGATGATTTCATCGGCATATACACCTAATCCTTCTTTTAAATGCTTATAAGCTGAAGGTGGTTGTACTTCAATATAATCATAAAAGGAAATGGCTTGAATCAGATCATTGTCGCTTAAGTTAAGTGCTGCTTCAAAAACATTACCATTGGCACATCCACTACCAATCAATAACCCTTCTCTATATTTTGTCAATACCGACATCAAGGTTCTAGGTTTATGATAAAAATGCGTTGTGAGTGCATCACTAATGACTCTAAATAGGTTTTTATATCCTACTTGAGTCTGAGTTAGAACATTGATATGATATGGTCTGATGTGTTTCCAAGATTCTTTTTCATCGATGGATTCATTAATCTCAATAAATTGTTTGATATTTAATTTGAACAAATCATTGAGCATAGATAACCATATTTGAGCTGTTACGTATGCGTCATCTTCAGCTCTATGGTGTTGTTCCTGTTTGACCTTAAAAAATTTAGCTAAGGCTTTCAAATTGAATCGTTTGAGCTGTTCATTATAAAAGTAGCGTGCTAGATTTAATGTATCAATGACTAAAGAATCATCAAATTCAAGTGATAATGCAGCAGCATTTTCTCTGATATGTCCAATATCAAATAAGGCATTATGTGCTACTAGTATGCCGCCTTCGATAAATTTCAAAAACCCAGGTAGCACTTGATCGATGGTTGGTGCTGATTCTAACATTTCATCAGTAATATCTGTGAGTTCTGTCGTAAAAGTTGATAAAGGTTCAATCGGATTAACAAATGATTGATAACGTTCAGTAATTGAACCAGATTCAATTTTAACTGCTGCGATTTCAATGATTTTATCTCTGGTATTAGAAAGTCCTGTTGTCTCAATATCAAATACGATATATTTAGCATCCTTAAGCATGATTTCTTTCTTCGTATCACTTGTAATCTTAAATTGTGTTTCGTCAACAAAATCAAGTTCAACACCATAAATAGGTTTGATATCTTTCCCTTTGGTTTCTTTATAGATATCTGGATACGCATAAAGCCCATTGTGATCTGTAAATGCAATAGCTTCATGTCCCCATTTAATGGCTTGGTCAACATATTCTGAAACATCTGTTACAGCATCCATGTTGGACATTTTAGTATGGGTATGAAATTCAATTCTTTTTTCTTTCGCTTTATCAAGCCGTTCTTCTTTTTTACTTTTTTGAATGAAATTTATTGCTCTAGAAAACAGAACGACGTCTTTTTGATATGTATCAAATTGCGCATTCCCTTCGACTTGAATAAAGTCGCCTTCATGCAAGGATTCTGCAAGTGCAAAATCACGATCATTCTTTAAGAAATTCTTGACAAAGATTGCATCATAATCATCACCTAAAACAAAAGTGAGTAATGACATATTGGTCAAAGCTTTGATTTCTAATTTTGAAATGGTGCCTTCAACGAGAAAATTGACATCACCTTTTTCATTTTTATATTGATCCAAACGATACAAATCAAGTGGGATTTCCGTTATAGAAACAGCTTTTGGACTACCTTTTTTCGTGAATGCTCTTTTTGATTGCTGTTTAATTGCTTGTTTAGCATAAACCTGTTTTTGCTCAAGAACCTTTCCTTGTTCTTGGATAGAGGATTCAATCATTTGACTGGTAGATACCAAGGTTTGATTAACTTCTAATCTGACTTTAGCATCAAGACCGAAATCATTGAAAATTTGATGGACATCTTTTAGATATTGATTAATATATGTGCTATCCTGGTCTACAGATAAGATGAATTCACCCTTTTCAAAACGAACTTTATAATTTTTTAGTACGGCATAGCTTGCTTTTTCCTTCGACAATTGAATGATTGCATAATCAAAATATCCCATAGCATGTTGATTAAAGGATGTTTTGGATTGATATTCTATATGCACATCCACTTGAGTCAGTACCTTAGGTACATAAAAATAACTTTTGATGGTTTGAATAAATGGTGCTAAAGTTTCTGATTCAATAATTTCTGAAAGAGAAAGGTAAAAAATCCACTTCTTCTTTTTAACGTCAATTTCTAGTTGCTTAAGAATGGATTGATTTAATACTGGTGAATTGAATTTGGATTGTTCTAGAAATAGTGCATATTTATCTTTAACCATTAATTCACCGCCTTGTTAATAACTTTAAACGTACGATATGCTAAAATATGATAGACATAAACGAATATCATGCTAATGAATTCAAGTTCTTCCATATGAAATAGAGAAAGTGTGAATTCAGAAAAAATCCATATCGTAGATAGATAAACTGAAAGCTTAAAACGCAATTTATAAGGAATTTGCACACGAGCTACGAAAATAAACATCATTAAACTCATGAGTAACACGATAAACAGATAATCCATTAAACCAAAGATATATTGCACTGTAAAATCAACAAATGTAATGTATGATTGCTGCTCAATATAAGTTTTCAAAGCAAGATTAATGGTGCGCAGTTCTTCGGCATCTGTTGAATTGAAGTCATGATTTAGCAAATTTAATTCTGAATAGCTGACTTGATCAATTTGAATTTCAGCGATGTAGAAAATCATTCTGTTTTCTTCAAAAACAAAATTAAATGTTCTATTATCAAGCTCTTGATCGCCTAAATATAAAGTGAAAAGATCGGAAAAAGTTGCTTTAGCGGGTGTTTCATATGCTAAAACACCATCAACAATTGATGCATTTTCAACTCTAAAGTCTTCTTTAATCGCCTGTGTCATCGTCTCATAGCGATCGATGCTCATGTTTGAATCAACCAATATGGTGATGAACATAGGAATCATTAGGATTAATGGAAGCAGTAGGATGTATATTGTTACTCTTATCCATGAGTCCTTCATAAAAAAAACTGTTTGTGAGGGTCTCGATAAACTTGTTGTCAGTCTCTTAAACATGCCTTCAGCTCCTTGTGTCTTATTATATCATAATAACACTTTTGTGATAAAATGAATTTGGTGAAAAAAATGAATTTAATGAATAATGAAAAGCATTATAATACTGTAAATAATTACTATTTGCATAATTTTAACAAAAAGGTTTTTAAAGTCTCCTTAAATGGTGGTTTTACATGTCCAAATATAGATGGAACTGTTGCAACTGGAGGTTGTACTTTCTGTTCTTTTATGGGTAGTGGTGACTTTGCAGGTGATAAAATAGACGCGTTGGATGTACAATTTGAAAAGGTGAAGACCCAAATGCAAAAAAAATGGCATGATGGTTACTATATCGCATATTTTCAAGCGAATACAAACACGCATGCTCCTTTATCCAAATTAAAAGCATTATATGAAGAAGCAATAGGATTAGATCCGAATATTGTCATGCTTTCCATAGCGACTAGACCTGATGTCTTGCCTGATGATGTTATCGATTATTTAGGTGAACTGAATTTGCGTATACCTGTTCAAATCGAGCTGGGTCTGCAGACTATTCATCAAAAAACATCGGATAGAATCAATAGAGCTCATGATTTGGCTTGCTTTGATGATGCAGTCTCAAGATTAAGACAGAAAAACTTAGAGGTTGTGGTCCACATCATCAATGGTTTACCGGATGAAAGCAAGGAAATGATGATAGAAACCATAAAACACGTGAATACATTAGACATTCAAGGCATTAAGATTCATATGCTGCATCTGATGGAAAAAACAAAGATGGGACATGATTATTTGAAAAACCCATGGGACATGCTCACTTTGGAAGAATATGTTGATATCACAACAGATCAGATTTTATGGTTAAGAAAAGACATTATCATTCATCGTTTGACAGGAGATGCACCAGCAAACATGCTGATTGCTCCTCTATGGACAAAAAAGAAATTTGTAGTAACCAATGAAATTGATAAGCGTTTAAGAAAGCTTAATTTATATCAAGGAGATTTTTATGAAAAACAATTTGATCATAGAAACAGCACATCTACTTCTTAACAAATACATCACCTCATCTGACATTATCGTTGATGCAACCATGGGCAATGGAAATGATACTGTTTTTTTAGCCAAACAAGCTCAGTATGTCTATGCTTTTGATATTCAGGATCAAGCATTGCTGCAAACTCAAAAATTGCTAGAAAAAAATGACATCAAAAATGTCAAATTAATCAAAGATAGTCATGAAAACATCTTAAATCATATCAATCACTTTAGAGGTGTCGTTTTTAATCTCGGATACTTGCCTAATGGTGATAAAAACATTACCACCAAAAAAGATATCACTTTAAGAACGATTCAAAACATACTACCTGTTCTCAATAAAGATGGATTCGTCCTGATTGTTGTCTATACTGGTCATGAGCAAGGCACTGAAGAGTCTCTAGTTTTAGCTGATTTTCTTCAATCAATTGATCAAAATACATATAAAGTTCTAAGAACAGATTTACCTTTTCAGGACAATAAGCCACCTTTTATATACTTCATCCTAAAAGTAAAAGACGAAAGCGATTAGCTTCCGTCTTTTTTATGTAAACTCCCATAAGGGGATTATGGGCGCTTCCCTTGAAATTCTTCGATTTCATCTTGCATTTGATCTTTTCTTGATTGTACTTGATTCATATATTCTTGAACCTTTTGGCTGTATTCCATAAAGCGTAATTGACGTTGTTCCATGATTTGTGCTTTTAAACCTTCTGTTTCAGCATGGAATGTATCTCTAAGTGCAGTAAGTTCAGCTTTAAATTCAACTTTTAGTGCATCAAGTTGAGCCTGCAAGTCAGTCGTATCTTCATCTTCAGCAGCTGCTGCAATTTGAGCTTCTAGAGCTTGAATTTGAGGAAGGTATTCGTCAAATATCAATTGTCTTGCTGCGAAAAATTCATCTCTTAAAGCTTGTGCTACTTCTCTATTTGCTTCTCTTGCATCATGTAAAATATCCATTAAATCCTGTTGAGTCATTAATAATGCATCTTCAAATAGAATCGTATCATCAACTGCAACAACGGATTTAACCAATGCTAAGAATCCAGGTGTAACGCCATAACTTTCTGCTTCAGCAAGAAATTCTGGTGTAAAACCTTTATCTTCAGCTTTGCCCATCATGGCACGCTTCATAAAAGCATTGTTAACACTTTCCTTAACTCTTTCTCTAATTGTTTCTCCAACTTCAAAATTTCCAGAAATGGTTGAAACACTAACAATTGTTTCTTCAGAATCAACATCTATAAATCCTAAACTAATTGATTCTGCAATAATTAGATCAATAGCTTCTTCTAAAGGTAAGCCAATTAAATCTAAGTTTGCTAATAGCAATTCTCCATCTTCATTGAGTGGGTTTGCATATAGAACCTTTTCTCTTGGTGATACTATGAGTTCAATGCTTGGATTGATATCAATGGTTACATAGGTATCATCTGCTGCAGAAACTGAGGCAGAACACCCTACTATGACAAAGACAGTTGCTAACATGAATACAAAACTTAATACATAACTTAATTTTTTCATTTTTAAATCCTCCTTTTACACATAACATACAAACCAAACCAATAATTTATTGGTGAATCATGCAATTTAATGATTTGAACCACCTGGATTACCATTTCCAGGTCTACTACTATTTCCATCTGTACTACGTCCGCGTTCGATAATATATGGTATTTGTCCCTTGGGCTTGATTGTTAATCCGTATTGAGCGATTGCTCCTGAATTATCAACAACGACATCAATTTCTCCTGATTCTGAAGTGCTTCCGGAAATATAATAAGAGATATTCATTTGTTTCATCTGATTAACTTCTTTGACCTTAAATGCATAAGATCCTGTGGATTGACCTTCAATAAAATCGAGATAGACTGATTTTTGATTGTTCACTTGCTTCATAAATAGATTAACTGTTTGAATTTGATTACCATTTTCAACCACAGAAATCTGGTATCTATTCATTGTTTCAGCTACAGTATAAGATACATCGACATAGTTACTTGCATCTTTTTGGAAACGCAATTGAATATTTTGTGGATTTTTCAATTCACCAACTGCTGTCACAGCATAAGTTGCTTCACCAATTTCAATATTACCTTGCATCGTAAATTGATTATCCTTACTATTATCTATTTGGTTGAAATTAAATCTATATTCTATTTCCTGATTCAATAAATCTCTTGTTGTGAAATTCAGGTGGTTAGCATAACCATTTGAACTCGTAGTATCCAGTTGATAGCCAAAATTGTCATTGCTGTTTAAAAGTTTTTCCATGGTACTTAAATACATAGATACATCATCAATTTCTTGATCAATTTGTGGAATAGCAGGTGTATCTAGCGTGATATAACCTAAGGATAAGGATACGTTGTCATTAGAATCAATGAGTGTGTCATTAAAATCAATTAAACTGACTGCAGTGACAGATGAAAGTGCAACTACTTGGTTCATATCCTCAATTTGAGGGATAATAGGTGATGCAGGATTATAAAGAACGAAAAACGCAACAACTGCTGTTAAAAGTGTAAATGAATAAGCAAGTGATGGTTTCAGTTGGAAATGTCTTCTAGGTTGCTCAACGGTTTCTAATTGTGGTAAAAGACGGGCTTTTTCAACAATAGCTGCTGAAAAGTCTTTAATGTTGATTTCTTCTGATTTAGTTTTAATAAGTCTGAGTAGATCTTTGTTTTTCATATAAAATCAACCGCCTTTTCTTTGAGTTTTTTAATTGCTTTGTTATATATCCATAAGACTGTTCCTAAAGGTTTGTCGACGATAGGTACAATCTCTCGAAATTTCAAATCATTGATGACATGCAAGGTGACAATTTCTCTTTCATTTGGATCGAGTAGATCGAGAATTTTAAATATATCTTCATTAGGTTCTTCAATCTTTTCAGCTGGAAAGGATTCTATTAATTCTTGAGACACGACGACGCGCTTGTTCTTATTGTATGAATTGATAGCTAGATTTCTTCCTATAGTTGAAAGATAAGCATATGGATTTGAATTTGATCTGTAATCGTCTATTTTTTCTAAAAACTTCATATAGACCTCTTGCATAAGATCTTCTGCTTCAGCCTGATCTTTGACAATTGAAATGATGGCATAAAAAACTTGATTTTTTGTCAAGTTGTAGAACGTATCAAAAGACTTGTAGTCTCGTTGTTTAAGTTCTTCAATAATCACATGTATTTTATCCATAATATCCCCTTACGCTTAATATACAGTCCATCTCACCTTTTTATTGGTTTAATTATATTTTACACTAAAAACTTGATAGAAAAAATACCTCACATAATTTACCGTGAGGTATCCTAATAAAACTAATTTGCAACTATGTTTACGAGCTTGTTAGCAATAACAACTACTTTTCTGATTGTCAATCCTTCTAAGTGCTTGATGACATTGGGATTGGCTAGTGCTTCTTTTTTGACTTTTTCTTGATTCTCATTAAATGCGATATTAAAACGTGCTCTAAGTTTGCCATTGACTTGGACAACCATTTCCACTTCATCAATAACAAGATATGAATCGTTATATAGTGGCCATTCAGAATAAATCAATTCTTCATTTTGTTTTAATATTTCCTTATTGATTTCTTCAGTAATGTGTGGACAGATAGGATTGAGTAGTTTTAAGAAACCTCTTGCCTGATCTTTACTGATTTCTTGTTTCTTGTAGACTTCGTTCACGAAAATCATCATTTGACTGATTGCTGTGTTAAAGGCTAATTTATCATAATCTTCAGTGACTTTTTTGATGGTTTGATGATAAACAGTTCTGAGTGATTGAACTTCTTCCTTATGAATGGGGAATTCAAACATTCTCCAGACACGATCAAGAAATTTCTTCGATCCATTTAAGCTTTCAGTTGACCATGGTTTTTCAGACTCAAGTGGTCCCATAAACATTTCATATAATCTTAATGAATCAGCACCGTGTGAAGCATAGACATCATCAGGATTGACAACATTACCTTTGGATTTGCTCATTTTCGAATGATCATCACCCAATATCATGCCTTGATTAAATAATTTCTTAAAAGGTTCTTTGCAGGATACTAGACCTAAATCATGAAGAAATTTTGTCCAAAAACGGGAATATAACAAATGACCCACTGCATGTTCGGTGCCACCTACGTAAACATCCACGGGTAACCATTTGTCTAGAAGTTGTTTTGCTTCTGGTGAATTTAAAGGAATCATTCCGAGATGATTTTTCAAAATATATCCGATAAAGTACCATGAGCTGCCAGCAAGTTGTGGCATGGTATTCGTATCTCTTCTGCCTTTAATGCCATGATAATTAACATTTAACCAGTCGTGTGCATTTGCAAGTGGACTTTCACCTGTACCACTTGGACGAATGTTTTTTAAGATAGGTAGTTCTAATGGTAAATCTTCATCATCAAGAATATGAATTTCATCATTTTCATCATATATGACAGGGAATGGTTCACCCCAATATCTTTGTCTTGAAAACACCCAATCTCTTAATTTATAAGTACAGTGACCATAGCCTTGATTTGTTTTTTCTAGATATTCAATAATCTTTACTTTGGCTTCATCATTATGATAACCATCAATGATACCACTATTAAAATGGATACCATCACCGACATATGCGCCTTCTGTTCCACCTTGAACCACTTCGACGATATCCAATCCATGAATTTGTGCAAACTCAAAATCTCTTTCATCGTGTGCGGGTACAGCCATGACTGCGCCTGTACCATATTGAGGTAAGACATAATCAGCAATCCATATAGGAACTTTTTTATCATTGAGCGGATTGATGGCGTAAGAACCGGTGAAAATACCAGTTTTTGTTTTATCCATTGATCGATCAATTTCATTTTTTTGTTTGGTTGATTCAATATATGCTTTAACCTGTTTAATTTCATCTTCACAGGTAATTCTTAGTACCATTGGATGTTCTGGAGCTAAAACACAATACGTTGCACCATAGATCGTATCAGGTCGAGTGGTAAAAACATCAAAAGATTCATCACTTTGATCTACTTTGAATGTCATCATCGCACCTTGACTCTTGCCAATCCAATTGCGTTGCATTTCCTTTAGATGTTCTGGCCAGTCTAAAGTATCTAAATCGTCTAGTAGACGATCTGCATAGGCTGTAATTCTTAGTACCCATTGACGCATTGCTTTTTTGACAACTGGATAATTACCTCGTTCAGATACCATTTTGCCATTGACAAGTTCAATTTCATCATTTGCAAGTACAGTTCCTAATCCTTCACAAAAATTGACTTCGACATCTTTTAAGACAGCAAGTCCGTGTTCATACATCTTTTTAAATATCCATTGAGTCCATTTAAAATAATAAGGGTCCGCAGTTGCAAGTTCTCTATCCCAATCGATGCCTTTTCCGGATTCTAAGATTTGTTTCTTAAAAATCTGAATATTTTGATAAGTGAAGGTTTTTGGATCTTTTCCTGTAGATAATGCGTATTGTTCTGCGGGCAAACCAAAAGCATCCCATCCAAAAGGATGAAGAACGTTATATCCTTGCATGCGCTTAAACCTGTTAATGATATCACTGGCGGTGTAGCCTTCAATATGACCTACATGCAACCCACTCGCGCTAGGATAAGGGAACATGTCTAAGACATAGAACTTTTCCTTCACTCTATTTTCTTCTGTTTTAAATAGCTTTTGCTCGTACCAGTACGATTGCCATTTCTTTTCAATTTCATTAAAATTATATAACATATCTATGTACCTTCTTTCGATGCTATATTTATTATATAAAAAAAAAGCATATTTTAAAACAAAAAAAAGGAATTTCTATTCCCCTTTTGTTTTATTTTGAAGCTTCAACGTACTTAACTAAGTCACCAACAGTTTTAATATTTTGTGCTTCCTCATCACTAACTTGAATAGAGAATTCATCTTCGATGTTCATGATAAGTTCAACTGCATCAATTGAATCAGCACCAAGATCTTCAGCAAGTCTAGCTTCCATAGTGATTTTTTCCTCAGGGACGTTAAGTTCTTCTACAATCATTTCTTTAATACGACTAAATATCATGTCTAAGTCCTCCTTATATTTCAAGCGTTATTATAAGTCATTTTCTGGTAATTGTCAATTTTATTTTTTTTTTTTGAACTTCAAACCTTTTTTAGATGGATTTTAGCAATAAAAACTCTTCTTGTGAGATTACTTTTTATTCGTAATTATTTGGCATGATACCTTCTTCAATCAATTTTCTAAAATCCCATCCAAGTCGATCATTTTCAATCTTATAGTTCCAAAAATAGTAACCTTTAGCAAACGAATAAATATATAATTGAAGATCAGCAAGCATTTTATCATACTGTCTAAGTGTGATATTTTTATCAAGTTCCATGGTTTCATACTTGATACCTAATGACCATTCGCCAATGATGACATCCACAAATTCTGATATATCCTTAATGAATTGTAGTCGCTTATTAAGAATTAAATCAATGTGAACATCAAATGAGCATGTTGCTAATTTGGGATCAAAACAGTGATAGATGTGAACATCAAACATCACATGATGAAGCAACGGATTTGCAAAGAATATTTTCCATATTTCATGATCAGCACGAAAAGCATCATGGAACACAACGATTTTATCTGTATGTTTTCGGATAGCATAATAAGATCTCATATAAAAATCAATAATTAAATTCATGTCAATTGAAGGGTGTGGTTCATTGAGTACTTCTAATCCCCAAAAAGATGGATAATCCTTGAAAGTTTGTGCAACAAATTCTAATTTATCAACGGTTAACTGGATATTTTTTGGGTCTAAATGCCATGTGAGCACATCCTGAATGCCTCCATTATCGAATCCATTTTGACATCCTGGAGCTGTATGCAAGTCTAAAAGCACATCCATTCCAACCTCGGATGCCCATTTCATTGCTCGATGTAAATAAGGCAAGCAACTAAAATATGGACTTTCTCCTTGAAGCCACCAAGGGATTGGTAATCGAACTGAATTGATACCTATAGATTTAAGATAGATCAAATCATCTTTTGTAATAAATGTTTCCCAATGCCTAATTAAGTCTTTTTCTGCATTAGGATTGAGTAATGAAAAACCTGTTTCATCTTTTGAGTTTATGTTTTCAAAAAGCGCGGGTTTCATCCATGATTCTAATACAAACCATCCACCTAAATTTACACCTTTGATATCACTCATATTTATTAGGTCAAAAAGGATAGATTAGCTATCCTTTGACTTTCCTCTTCCATATAGAATTGTCATATCCTTGATTTTAACTTGTAACTTGTAGTTAAGTTCTGTTTTTAATAATCGCCAACGCCAATTATTTCCTGTTGTTGATGGTATATTCATTCTGCCTTCATCTCCAAGGTGCAAATAGTCTTGCATAGGTATGATGGTTGTATCGGCAATGCAAGCATGAGTTGCCTTAATAAGGCTATCAACCTTGCTTTGATTACCTGAATGGTTAATGTAGTTTAGACAATATCGCAAATCCTTTTCAGGTAACATGGAAAACCAACTTTGGGTCGTCAGATTGTCATGAGTACCCGTATAAGCAATCACATTTTTCGTATATAAATGAGGAATATAGTCACTTTCTTCTCTTGAATCAAAAGCAAACTGCAAAAGCTTCATTCCAGGAAATCCAGTATCTTTTAATAATTTTCTTACTTCAGGTGTGATGACACCTAGATCCTCAGCAATAATATTAACATCACCAAGTTTTTCTTTAATCACATCAAATAATTTGATACCAGGTCCTTTTTTCCATTCGCCATTTTTAGCAGTTTTTTCACCATAGGGAACACTATAAAAATTTTGAAATCCAATGAAATGGTCAATACGAATCATATCAAATAGTTCAGATGCAGATTTTACTCGATCAACCCACCATTCATATCCATTTTTTTCCATAATTTCCCAATTATATAATGGATTCCCCCATAGCTGGCCATCTTTTGAATAATTATCAGGTGGCACACCAGCGATATGAATCGGCAATTTATCTTTTGCCAAATCAAAATCATTCGGATTAGCCCAGACATCACTGCTATCATAGGATACATAAATAGGCATGTCGCCAATAATCAAAATACCTTTATCGTTTGCATATTTTTTTAATACAAGCCATTGCTCATATGATTTATATTGCAAGAATCGATAAAATTCGATTTCTTCTTTGAGTGAAATTTCATGTTGAGCAATAGCACTTGGTTTTCTTTGTTTCAAATCTTCATCCCATGATATCCATGATAAACCACCATATTTACTTTTAATAGCCATGAATAGAGCATAGTCATTTAACCAGTTTTTATTATCTACAATAAATTTCGAATAGGACTTATTATTTTGATTGAAACGCATAAATGCTTTTTTAAGGATGATAAACCGTTCTTCATACAACTCTTTATAGTCAACATATCTTGCTGACTTAAATGTTGCAACAATTTCACTCTTTCTAAGCAGTTTTTCTTCAACTAATTGATCGAGATCAATAAAATATGGGTTATTTGCAAATGCTGAAAAAGTCTGGTAAGGTGAGTCACCATACGATGTTGGTCCTAGAGGCAATAATTGCCAATAAGATTGTCCACATTTATCCAAAAAATCAACAAAGCGATATGCTTCTTTGCCATAGGTTCCTATACCATAATTACTGGGTAAACTGGAAATATGGAGTAAAATTCCGCTTTTTCTCATAGTCTCTCCTTCATTTTGAAGACAATCGATTCAAAAGGTTTTAATTTAAGCAATCCATCATTGATTGATTGCTTCTTATAATTTGAAATAAGTGTTTCTTTGATTTCATATTTTGAAATATCATAATCTATTTTAACCGTCGAAAATGAATTGATTACCAATAAGGATTCATCACCTAATGTTCTTGTATAGCAAAATAGATTTTCATCTAGTGGGTCCAGTAATTGAAAGTCACCATAGGTGATGAGCTCATGATCTTGACTTAATCTTCTCAATTGAATCAATTTTTGATAATGATACCACAAAGAATTTGTATTTTTGAGATTGTTTTCAACATTAATTTTTTTATAATTGTAATTAATCATCATCCATGGTTTTTCAGAACTAAAACCAGCTAAATATCCCTTTGACCATTGCATGGGTGTTCTTGGATTATCACGCGATTTTAATGATGCTTTCTTTAGTGCTTTGACTGGATCATCCGGATCCCGTTCGAGATAATAAGAATATGCATGAATACTTGAGATATCATTAAATTGATTGACATCTTCAAAAGGATAATTGGTCATTCCTATCTCTTCGCCTTGATAAATAAATGGTGTTCCTCTCATCATGTGCAAGGCTGTAGCAAGCATTTTACCAGATTCCAAAGGATACTTATGATGACCATATTGACTCATCAATCGAGGTTGATCATGATTTAACCAGTTGAGAGGTAACCATCCCTTATCTTTAAATGCCATTTGCCATTTATTGAATACGGACTTAAGTTGAACAACATTAGTTTTCAGTTGTTTGGGACTAGTAACTTCATCGATATTGTTACACCAATTATGATCAAAATTGAAAACCATCGACAATTCATTTGCATCAAATGCTGAATATTTTAAACCAGACTCAATAGAAGCCTCACCACCAACTTCACCAATAGCAAGACAGTCATATTGACTAAATATTTCATCATTTAGCTTATGTAGATAATCATGAACTTTCGGAAGATTGGAAAACTTATGCCAATCCAGTGGATATTTATCAGTAGAGTTCTTAATATCAATCAATCGTGCTCGATCCAGATGAGATACAGCATCGATTCTAAATCCATCAATGCCAAACTCTAGCCATTTTTTGCCAATATTGATCATTTCTTCTTGAACCTTTTCATTTTTCCAATTTAAATCGGGCATTTTATCAGAAAAAATCTTCATATAGTAACTATCTGTCGGTTCATCATACTTCCAGCAACTTCCACCAAAGAAAGATCCCCAATTTGTGGGTTCCACTTTAATATCATCTTTAAATTTGCCTTCATGCCAAATGTAATAATCACGATATGGATTATTTTTGGAGCTTCTCGACTCTATAAACCAAGGATGTTCATCAGATGTATGATTCAAAACATAATCAAGGATGACTTTAATCCCTAATTGATGCGCTTTTTCAATAATTTTTGTAACGTCTTTTAAAGTACCGAATTCTTTTGAAACGTCAAAAAAATTACGGACATCGTAACCATTATCATCCATTGGCGAATCATAAAATGGGCAAATCCAGACTAAATTAACACCTAAAGATGCTATATAATCTAGTTTTTCATAAATGCCGTTTAAGTCTCCAATACCATCACCATTTGTATCGTAAAAGCTCTTTGGATAGATTTGATAACCAACACTTTCCATCCACCATTTTTTTATCATGTTTACAACTCCTGTTTACTCTTATATTGTAACATACAACCATGTGTATCATATAATGTTAGCGGTTTCATATTTTATTAAATTTGGTGTATGATATAATGATTTTGGTGATCCTATGAATAAATTAGCTTTATGGCATAATGCCAAATCAGAATACTCTTATGCCTATGATTCAAAAACTTTATATCTTACTTTGAGAACAGCCAGAAATGATATCAATTCCGTAAAGTTCATCTTTGGTGATCCTTTTTCATGGGATGGTGATAAATTCGGAAAACCTATGTGGAAACATGAAATAGTAGAAATGACAAAACAATATCAGACCGATGATTTTGATTTCTATTTTATCGCAATCAAACCACCCTACTTAAGAACAAAATATGCATTTCAATTAGAAGATACTCTGCAAACCTACATTTACGGTGCCAAACGTGTTAGAATTCTATCTGATAAAAATGCCTTATATGAACAATATGATTTGAGTGAATATTACAATTTTCCCTACATTAATCATGAAGATTTACACCATACTCCAGCATGGGTAAAAAATACCGTTTGGTATCAAATATTTCCTGATCGCTTCTACAGTAAAAATAACAATAGCAAACTCAAATGGGGAAAGCTTCCGGTTCATAACAATGAACTCTATGGAGGCAATCTGTTAGGTGTTGTTGAAAAACTCCCATATCTAAGTGAACTTGGAATTACTGGTATTTATTTCACACCCATATTCGAAGCACCCACAGCACATAAATATGACACAACCAACTACTTTAAAATCGACCCACAATTTGGTACAAATGAGGATTTTGGAATTCTAGTTAAAAAAGCTCATGAGCTTAATATTAAAGTAATGCTCGATGGGGTTTTTAATCACTGTGGATATGATCACCCATTTTTCCAAGATGTCATTAAGAATGGTGAAAAAAGTATTTATAAAGACTGTTTTTTCATTGAAAATTATCCTGTTATCAATTTTCCACTTGATCAGTTGGGAAAACCAACACATTATCATGGAATCGAACTCAATTTAAAAACATTTGCATTTACTCCTTATATGCCAAAGTGGAATACGGAAAATCCAATTACTGAAAAACACCTGCTTGACTGTATTCGTTTTTGGATTGAAACCTATGATATCGATGGATGGCGATTGGATGTAGCTAATGAGATTAGCCATGATTTTTTAAGACAAATCAAAAAAGTTAGTCGCAAAATTAAAAAAGATACTTTTATTCTTGGCGAAAATTGGGATTCATCATATCCTTGGCTTCATGGTGATCAACTAGATTCCGTGATGAATTATGATTTAAGTTATCCTTTATGGAAATATCTCGAACATAAGATTGATTTATCAACCTTTAAAAATATGATAACAATGTATCTTGCTACGACACCCAAAAACGTGATGGAGAATATGTTTAATCTTGTTGGCAGTCATGATACTATACGCATCAAAAGACGCCTTGACGATGATTCTAGACGGGTTAAACTCAGTTATTTATGGATGTTTTTATCCAGTGGAGCACCGAATATTTATTATGGAGATGAAATAGGATTAACAGGAGAACATGATCCTGACAATCGACGATGCATGATTTGGGATCAAAAACAACAGGATTTGGATTTTATGAATTTCACTCAATCTATGATCCGCTTAAGAAAACAACATCCTTCTTTTATCGACTATGACTATCATTTCTTGCCATCAAACATTCTCATCTTTGAAAAAAACAAGGAAAACGATGATATTTTGGTTCTTATAAACAATGGAAATTCAGTAGAAGTCAATATTCCTGATAGAATTTTTGGTTCGTACATAAATCTTTTAACTTTAGAAAAAATCATACTTCATGATAAAATCAATATAGAAGCATTTGAGTTCTTATTGCTTCAAAGGAGTTTTGATTAATGAAATCAACAATTCGCGATGTAGCAAGAAAAGCAAACGTCAGTGTATCAACCGTTTCTAGAGTCATTAACCAAAAAGGTTATGTACACGAAGATACGAAAGTATTGGTCAATAAAATCATCGAGGACCTGGGATTTATTCCCAATCAACTTGCGCGCAGTCTAACCAGTCGTAGCTCAAAAATCATTGGAGTTATCGTTCCTCATATCGGTCCATCATTTTATGGGGAATTATTAGAAGGTATTGAATCTCAAGCAGCGGCATATGGGTATAAGATTATGTTTTGTCATACCCAAGATGATCCAGATCGCGAACTTGAGTATTTAAGATTCTTTGAGCAGTACAATATCGATGGATTAATCATCGCATCCAATTTTTCGAATCGCGATAAACTTGCTGAGCTTAATATTCCTGTTGTTACCGTAGACCATATATTGGATGAAAATATTCCATCTATTACTTCAGATAATGTCAAAGGTGGTGCATTAGCTGCCAAAAAACTGATAGAAACTGGAGCAAAAAATATACTTGTTTTTAGAGGACCATCCTTTTTATTGACGACAATGGAGCGTACCATTGGTTTTCTTAATGAAATCAAATTACATGGTCTGTTTGCTGATATCTTTGATTTCGACTTAATCAGTCCTGATGTGCGTTTAATTGAAGAAATATTAAAAAATAATCCTCAGGTTGATGCTATCTTCACATTTTCTGATACACTAGCAATTCCAACCTTAAATATTTTACAAAAGCTAGGAAAACGTGTGCCTGAAGATGTATCTTTGATTGGATTTGATGATACACCTTTCAGTAAATGGGTGAAACCGTCGATTACAACAGTTCATCAATCCGTCAATTTTATGGGTAAACAATCATTCATCAATTTGACAAGATTAATTCGTGGTGTTGAACTTGAAAACTTACATGATATTATCGACGTAAGATTGATTGAAAGAGAAACTACTAAATAAAAGAAAAAAGCACTTTTTGCAAAGTGCTATTTTTTATACCTCAAAATAATTCCTGATAAAGGTCCTAATTTTGGTTTGATATAATAATCAAATTGATTTTTTTTGCCCTTATATGCTTTTAGAGGTAATCCATTATATAGATCACTACCAAAGTAAATTGCTTTATCACTATTAATTAATTCTACATAAGATCCA
>CAZPLF010000019.1:14020-31930 GCA_964587475.1 uncultured Mariniplasma sp. | reverse complement strand
GCGGTTTTATTGATGATGTAGTCTTTGTAAATTGTTGTTTGTTCTGGAGTTAATATCACCTTGACATATGTTCCATCTTCTTCATATTTTGTCTCTAGAATTGTATTGTTATCTTTGAGTCTAGCATATATTTGCCCCTTGTCAAATGGAATTTTCAATATCTGAATTCGATTTGATTTATAAAGATGTCCATAGATTGTATCAACGAGCACATCGATATTTTCTTTTGTCCGATTGGAGACATAAATATAATCTTCATCAATTGGAGGTTTTGAAAGAGCAATCTCTTTTTTAGTTAATACGAGCAAACGTTCTATTTGATCAGCACCAATGAGAGTTAGTACCTCTTTGGTTGTATCTATCTGGTGATGATTAAAATAGGCACCATCAACAACGTGTAGTAATAAATCTGCACCAACAACATCACTTAATGTGGATTCGAATGAACGAATCAGTTCATGTGGTAATTTGTTGACAAATCCAACCGTATCAATCAAGATAAAAGGTGGATAATTATCTTTTTGCAGTCTTTTAGCCTTCGTATCCAAAGTCGCAAATAACATATCTTTTTCTAAAACAGGATCTGAAGTATTCTTTAAATAACTGCTTAAACTATTCATTAAAGATGATTTTCCAGCATTGGTGTAACCAACTAAGGCGACAACAGGAATTTGACTTTTGATTCTTTGTTTTCTTGAAATCTGTTTTTCAGCTTTAATCTTGGATAACTCATGCTTAATAAATGAAATCTCTGTCAATAATTTTCTTCGATCCATTTCAAGCTGTGTTTCACCAGGACCTTTGGCGTTATAACTGCCTCCGCCTTGTCTGGACAATGAACTGCTCATACCAACCAATCTGGGAAGCATATACATTTTTTGTGCTAAAGAAACCTCCAAGACAGCTTCTTTGCTTTGAGCTCTTTCAGAAAAGATGGAAAGTATTAAAAAACTTCGGTCAATGACTTGAATATCTAATTCTTTTTCTAGATTTTTAAGTTGTGCTGGAGATAATGTATCATCAAAGATGACAATATCAATATCCAAGACTTCAATCATCTTTTTGATTTCAGCAACTTTCCCACTACCAATATAAAATTTAGGGGAAATAGCCTTTGCATTTTGAACGATTTTATCTTTTGTTTTTATTTGTAATGCTAGAGCCAAGTGCTCTAGCTCATTAAGGGAATTTTCTGTTTCTTCCGTAGATTCCTTGTAACTAAGTCCTACTAGTAATGCCTGATCCATATATACCTCATATTTCTCTATCTTAATGATAGGCAGTACTCCGTGTTAGATAAGTTTTATTTAGACTTTGACCAACATCAAAGAGTGTATCAAGGCATGGGTTACCCATGCTTTTTGTTGTCTTAAAATAAAATTAAGACCATTGTGAAAATCACACAAGGATCTTTGTATATTGGTCTAAATGAATTTTAGGTCAATGGCAAATGATATGTGAGTACCTTGTATGATCAGCAACTTAAAGTTACCTTGTTTAAACCAAAAGTATTAATATACATGACTTAACCTCCTTTTACGATTCAAATAATGCATCATTAATCTATACATAATTATATCTTTTTATGGTTTAAAACACAATAGGTACAATGTTTTGTTCACATAATATGAGAGCACAGTTCTTAAAAGATTTTCTTTTAAAGTTAGATAATTACGAATGATTTTTGTATTATTGAAATGAGATGTTGTGATATAATAGGGTTAGTAAAAAAGGAGCGCGATCGTATGTTATTTGATATTCCTATTTGGAAAGTTGTTGTTGATGCGTATTTTGTTTGGGTACTTGTTATTTTTCTTGTCAAATTTATAATTAGCAATAAAAAAATGCTCAATATTGCAATCTCCTTTTTATTTGTTTATGTCATTGCATACGTTGCAAATCTTCTGGATTTATTAGTCAGTGGTCCAATTTTAGCTTATCTTGCGCAATGGATGCCAGTCTTGATGATTGTTATCATGGCTCCAGACATTAGAAGATCTTTAGAAATTGTTTGGAAAGCAGATGCTAGAAATGATATCTTAGTCATGGGTAGCGAAAGAACAAAGATATGTGTTGTTGATGCAGCAATCTATCTTTCAAGCCAAAAGATTGGCGCGCTTATGACCATAGAAAAACATAATACTTTAGATCAGTATTCAGAACGTGCAATCATGATGAATAGTGAAGTTTCTAAAGAAGTACTTATTAATATTTTTACACCAAATACACCACTTCACGATGGTGCTGTAATCATTCGTGGGGATTCTATTTTATGTGCTGGTGCATATTTTGTTTTATCAGATAACGAAAACTTCGATAAAACGATGGGGTCTAGACATCGCGCTGGGTTAGGTATCAGTGAGATCACAGATAGTATGACCATCATTGTATCTGAAGAAACGGGCCATATTTCTATTGCTATTGAAGGTATTATGCTTAAAATCAATGATCGGGACAAGTTGATGGAATACGTCAACATGTTCATGAAGTGAGGTAAAAACGATGAAAAGATTGCTTGCTCTAATTATAGAACCACTCAAAACTTTCTCAAATCGGAATTTTGCAGAAAAACTTTCTGCCCTCTATAGTAAAAACAAATGGTTAGCTTATGTGTTATCCCTGTTGATTACTATCGTTATTTTGGGTTTAGCTTATATTATTCCAAATTTATAGTGTGGTGATGAAATGCTTCAACATCCGATTTACCCATTAATAATCACCCTTTTCACCTTGTTTTTGGTAATTATACAAAGCATCCAAAGTGAAAAGGTTCTAAGAAATCGACTTATAATTACCTTTTTAAACATTGCCGTCACCGTGATGGTTTTTGTTATTTATCAAACCATTATCATTGGCAACACACTGTATGAAAACATTTATATTGGTTTTAATTTCTTTATATATGCTGTTTTTCTACTCATTTTATATTCAACTTTCAAGACAGCTATTCTAAAAGCAAACCATTATCAACTATTTGTCAAATCAATTAAAAATAGCAGATGGAATGCGTATTATGTTGTTGACGCAAAAGAAAGAATTAAGGATATATCATCAAGTTTGCTCAGTGAATTAAATCTAGATAAGGAAGAAATCATTGGTAAAAAGCTGTTTAATATTTTAAATAAATCAATTCGATTTACACGTTTTAATGGACAAGATGTTACCAATCGTTCACTTGAAAATTACTTTGCGAGTTATAAAGAAAGAGCTAAACAAGGTGATAGTGAAGTCCAAGAAATTTCATTTTTAAACTTTGACGGGAATCCTATTATTCTGCATATGGTGATGCAACCCGTATTTGCGTTAGGGCGTTATAAAGGTAGAATATGCGTTGGTGAAAAGAAGACGGATTTCGATTTGCTTGCTGTTGAAAAAGAACTTAACGAACGCAGTAGCGAACTAGAAAGCATCAGACACAAGTTTATAGCAACCCTTGAAATTAGCGAGGAAGGATTATTTTATATTGATCTTGATGAAAGAACGATTTGGGCGAGCGACTCTCTTGTTGGCATGCTTAAACTTCCAGGAAACACACTGGACTTATCTGATTTCAGAAGATTGATTGAAGCTGAAGATCTTAAGAAGTATTTAGCCCTGTTGGGCGATTTATCACTTAATAAAAAACAGTATTCAACATCCTATAGAATCATGGTTAGCGGTAGATATTTATGGTTTAAAGAAAAAGGAAAACGACTTTTTGAAGATCAGAATAGTGCGGTTATCATGGGTACATTAAATCCTATGAAAACTAAACATTATTTATCAAGCAATATTGACGAGTTAGATAAGCTTAAAGACCAAAATGATATGTTGGTTTCAATGCATCAGCTATTTAATGACAATAGATATTTTCAATTGGTCGTCATCAGATTAAAAAATATGCCTAAGATTAATGAGACCCATGGCAGAGAAGTGGGTAACATGCTCATGGCAGAATATATCAAGAAATTAAGAACTACCTTCGTTACTGAAAGCGGAGATATCTTTAGAGTGTCTGGTATTGAATTTGCGATTACGATTACAGATCCTAGAAAGATGGATGTTTTAGCAAATGGCATCAAGACGAATCCAACATTCTTGAATCTTATCATGCAGTATGGTTCTTTATCTGCTGAACTTGAAGTGTTCGCAGGTATTGCTATTGGTGGTGGAGATGCAGGAGATGAACATAAACTTTATACAGCTGCCGTTCAAGCATTAAAGATTGCTGAAAATCCACAATTTGCATCGCATGGTTGTTACTATAAGGACATTGTTTCATGAAAGACGACATTAGACGTCGTATCATAGAAATTCGTGAACAATCTTCGACCCAATCATTCAACAATCAAAATGAAGAAATTATTGAAATGATAGAAAATGATCATGAGTACCAACAAGCAAATTGTGTTGGTATTTACTACCCATTGAAAAATGAAGTCAATTTACTACCTTTGACCAAGGGAGAAAAAAAATATGCTTTTCCTAAGGTTGAAAAAGATGGCATTCACTTCTATTTATTAGAAAACAAAACTTCTTTTAAAAAAAGCAAGTTTGGTGTTTTAGAACCACAAGAAGGCGCAGTTGCAGATGAGCTCATCGATTATCTTTTGGTTCCTGCACTGGCTATTTCAAAAAAGGGGTATCGCATTGGGTTTGGAAAAGGCTATTATGATCGTTTCTTAGCACAATATAGACCAAAGCATGTTAAAGGCGTTATTTATGATTTTCAAGAAATAGAAGATTTTCTTAAAGATCAACACGATCAAAAACTTGATGCATATTTTAAGGGGTCAAAATGAACACAGCTGTAATTGTTGCTGCTGGAACAGGTAGCAGAGCACAACTCAATCAATCAAAAAGTTTATATAAAATCAATAACAAACCTCTTTTTCTCTATAGTGTAGAGACCTTTTTATCAATGGGATTCAAAATTGTTTTGGTTGTATCTAAAAATGATGTCAACGAAATAAAAAAATATGTTCAAGATGATATTAAGCTCGTGCTTGGTGGAAAAACAAGAGGAGAAAGCGTCATGCTCGGACTCAAGGAAGTCGAAACACCCTATGTATACATCCACGATGCAGCTAGACCACTGATTACTCAAAACGTCATATTGGAAATTGAAAAAGCGCTTCAATATCACGATGCTGTCTTGCTTGCAGAACACATGACCAACGCTTTGAAATCTAACGATAATAATCTGTTAGTCAGTCTCAACCGCGATCAATACCTTCTAGCTCAAACACCACAAGCATTTCTGACGGAAAAGATTAGGTTTGCTTATCAGAGAAGCACTCAATATTTTGATGATGATATTGCACTTTATCAAGCTTTCTATCCTGAGGATAAAGTACAAATAGTCTTCAATGCAGATCCTAATATCAAAGTGACTTATCCTCGAGATTTCTTATATGTAAAACAACATTTGGAAAAGGAGTCCTTTATGCGTATCGGACATAGTTTTGACATTCATCAACTTGTAGATAACCGACCACTCATTCTGGGAGGTATAGAAATACCTTATGAAAAAGGATTGCTTGGACATAGCGACGCCGACGTATTATTGCATGCAATTGCTGAATCAATGCTTGGTGCACTTAGTTTAGGAGATCTTGGAACCATCTATCCGGATACAGATCCTGACAATAAAAATATGAGTTCGATTAAAATCTTGACGACTATTTATGATTTGATTAGACAAAAGGGCTATGAAATTGGTAATATAGATTCGACAGTTTATGCCGAACTACCAAAATTGAACCCATACATAAATAAAATTAGACAAAGCATAAGCAAAACCCTAGGAATTTCAATTGATCAAGTCAGTGTTAAAGCAACCACTTATGAGCAATTGGATTCAATAGGAAAAGGTCAAGCAATTGCTGCTGAAGCAGTGGTTTTATTGAAGAAGGTGTGAAAAATGATTGTAGATACTGAGTTTGGAGAATTTGAAATTATAAAAGACTATAGAGAAGCTTTTGATCTTGCTAAGTTTCTAGAACGTTATGTCGATGTGGCTTTTGATCGATATACGTATTTGGTTGGTGACATGTCATCAAGTATTCTCAGATTAAAAGGATTTAATTCGGATCCAAAGAGTCCTAATGGATATAAGAGAATTCCCGATTATTTAAATGAATCATGTCAATTCAACTGCGCACACTATGTTTTAAAGCGATTAAAACCTGCGCAAAACAAGTTGATTGATATATAGGATTGACTGGTATATACTTAAAGGCGACACGGGAAGGTGAATAAAATGGATGAAACTAAACAACAGGTATTAGACTTAATTCATAAGGTGAGACCATATTTACAAAGAGATGGCGGAGATATTGAAGTTATCAATGTCGAAGACGGTATAGTATATGTAAAAATGCTTGGAGCATGTGACGGGTGTATGGCACTTGATGTGACCCTAAAACAGGGTATTGAAACAATGCTATTGGAAAATGTTCCCGGAATCATCGCTGTAGTGACAGTAGATTAATCATTAAAGACCGCAATATGCGCGTCTTTTTTACATTATAAAAGTGTGAGGTAGTAATATGGAAAGGAAAATAGGGTTAGTAGTAGATTCTACATTCAGCCTGAGTAAAGATTACATTAAAGAGCATCAAATCGTGGTCGTTCCATTACAAGTCATCATTGGTAACAGCAGTTATGTGGATGGAGAGTTTGATCCGGATATTGCAGTTCATGCGATGCAAAATCATTTGGATATTAAAACCAGTCAACCTTCGCCAGAACTATTTTTGAAAGCATTTGAAAAACAACTTGAAACATTCGAAGAAGTTTTATGTTTGACTCTGTCAAAAACGTTAAGTGGCACCATCAATAGTGCAAATTTAGGGTTGACATTGATTGAAAATAAGCATGTTCATGTGGTTGATACGCAACAAACAATCAGCGGAAGCGGTTATATTGCTAAAAAAATGATTGAGTATTTTGATGAAGGTCATACCATGGAACAAGGATTGATCTACTTAGATGAACTGATTAAAAAAGGATCCTTAATTTTTACAGTCAACGATTTACAAACACTTGTCAAAGGTGGAAGACTCAATAGAGTTCAAGCCGTCATTGGCAATATTCTCAAAATCAAACCAATTTTAAGATTTAGACAAGGTGTGCTTGATTTGGAGCATAAAGTCAGAAATTACGACAGTATATATGTGTATTTAGTCAATGAAGTGAAAAAATTGCTTGTATTTGGAAAAGTTGTTGTTTTAATTTCTTATGTCGATCGGAGTACAGAAGCAAAGGTTCTCGAGCACGCAATATTTCAGTTGGGTGAAAACGTATCGGTTTCCATAACTGGTGTGGTCAGTCCAGTCATATCTGCTCATATTGGGCTAGGCGGATTGAGCATCTATATAGCTACAGAATAAACGCGGACAACGCGTTTTTTTCTTGTTGCATATTAAAAATATGATATAATGTGTTAGAGGTTTTTGATATGAAAATAGACGATCAAATCACATGTAAAGTTACAGGAATTCAATCCTATGGTGTCTTTGTTTCCTATGAGGATTATAATGGGCTCATTCACATATCGGAAGTATCCGATCAATATATTCCTTCCATCGAGGAGATACTTTGTGTTGGAGATGAGATTGAAGCAATCATTTTAGAGATTGATGAGGAACAAAGACGCTTGAAGTTGAGTTATAAGCAAGCCAATCCAATCAATCCAAGAATTCAGAAGATGGTTAAAATCAAAATTGGGTTTCATTCTTTATCTAAGGCGTTGCCTTATTGGATCGAAAAAACAAAGAAATAGAGGACTATATCATGGCTTATGTTGAATTAAATATTGATGATACACGCTCATTTTTAAGTGTTGAACCAGAATCATTACAAAAAAAAGTAAATGAATTGCATAAGGTAATTCATGAAAAAACAGGTTTAGGAAATGACTATTTGGGCTGGCTTGACCTACCTAAAACTTATGATAAAGAGGAATATGCTCGAATTTTGCTTGCTGCTAAAAAAATTAGAAAGCAAAGCAAGGTTTTAGTTGTTATTGGTATTGGCGGATCTTATTTAGGTGCTAAGGCTGGACTTGAATTTCTTAATACGCCTTTTAAAAAGAATAAATTGGAAATTGTTTTTGCTGGGCATCAAATGTCAGGAACTTATTTGAATAGATTATTAGATTATTTGAAAAATAAATCCTTCAGCGTTAATGTCATTAGCAAATCAGGCACTACAACCGAACCAGCGATTGCTTTTAGAGTTTTAAAAAAAGCTTTAGAAGAAAAATATGGAGTTGAAGGCGCTAAAGAAAGAATATATGCTACAACAGATAAAAAAAGAGGTGCTCTTTTTTCTGTTGCTAAAAAGAATGGATACGAAATGTTTGTTATCCCCGATGATATTGGAGGACGCTATAGCGTTTTAACCGCTGTAGGACTGCTTCCTTTACAAGCAGCTGGACTAAGTACCAAAACGATACTCAAAGGTGCCCTTGATGCATATAAGCGGTTTTCAAAGCCTAATTTGGCGAGTAATGAAGCCTATTTGTATGCTGTAACACGATATTTGCTCTATACATCAGGTAAGAAAGTCGAAATGCTTGTCGGTTATGAACCTAATTTGTTATATTTAAATGAGTGGTGGAAACAACTCTTTGGTGAATCCGAAGGTAAAGACCACAAAGGTCTTTTCGTAGCAAGTGCTGGATTCTCTACGGACCTTCATTCTTTAGGACAATATATTCAAGAGGGTGAGCGTCATCTTTTTGAAACAGTTATCAAAGTTTTTGAAACTGAACTTGATGTGTTTGTTCCAGAAGAAGAAAATGATTTGGATGAACTTAATTATTTAAAGGGCAAAACATTGTCCTATGTGAACTCACAAGCCCTCAAGGGAACCATGATGGCTCACAAGGATGGTTTGGTACCTAACATGTTACTCACTATTCCCAAAATGGATGGTTACACATTTGGGTATCTCATTTATTTCTTTGAAAAAGCATGTGCGATGTCAGCGTATCTCATTGATGTTAATCCATTTAATCAACCTGGTGTTGAAGCATATAAGAAAAACATGTTTGCATTGTTAGGAAAAAAAGGATACGAAAATATTATAAAGTAGGGATCAAATGAAGATTAGGAAGTCATATTCAGAACAAGAAACAGAATCCATTGGTTTTGAACTTGGATTGATACTCAGGGATGAACCTAGAGTTGTAATCTTACTTGATGGAGAACTTGGTGCGGGAAAAACAACATTTACCAAAGGTTTAGCTAGAGGTCTTGGTATTGTTTCAATCGTCAATAGCCCAACGTTCACGATCATGAAAAAATATAAATCAGACGATCGCTTTCGTACACTTTACCACTTAGACTTGTATCGTCTTGATGGTGTTGGTACTGACTTCGATTTAGAAGAATACATCGATGGTAATGGCATGATTGTTATTGAGTGGCCATTTCGGGTTGTAGATTTTTTGCCTACTGATTATTTGCTAATTCAAATTAAGAAGATCTCTGATACACAAAGAGAATTTATCATGGAATGCCATGGGTACCCATGTAAAAGAGCGGTGCAATTGATATGATGAAAAGATTATTGTTTGATGTATCTTCAAGCATTATGTATGTCGGTTATTCCAAAGATGATATTTTGGTTGACTTTTCGATACGTATTGCTATAAGAGATCATGCTAAGTATTTGGTTGATCGCATTGATCAAGTACTTAAACGAAACAAACTCAAATTAGAAGATTTAGATGAGATCATTATCGGTATTGGACCTGGATCCTATACCGGTTTAAGAATTGCTGTAATGGTAGGAAAAATGCTTGCGTATACTAAAGATGTGAAGCTAAAGACCGTAAGCAGCCTATTTTTCATGACCAGTGGTTATGAAGGTATGGTTGCAGCATTGATGGATGCCCGTAGAGGTTATGTTTTTTCAGCAATCTATGAAAATGGCAAGACCATATTGGAAGATGAATATCGTAAATTCTCCGAATTATCAGAAAATCCACTCTATCAAAAGGCAAGAACTATCTTTATCGATGACAAAAACTACGAGGTCAATGTCAAGCTGATTGCACAAAGAGCAATACTTGTCGAAAATGTTCATGATCTCATTCCAAATTATTTAAGAAGAACAGAAGCGGAAACCAATCATGATCAGAAAAGCAACGATTAACGATATTAAATATCTCGTTCGCATCGAAAAAAAGGTATTCACACAATCTTTAGGTGAATCTTTTTTGTATGATGAATTATCGCTTAATCCTTTCGCACATTATTTTGTATATGAATTAAATAAAGAAGTTATTGGCTATATTGGATTTAGAGCCATTGATAAAAATGCGGAAATGATGAATTTTTGTATGGATCCTGAATATCAAGGACAAGGATTGGGATATGAGCTTCTTAAGCATTCAATGGATTATCTTAAAGCACTTAATGTAACCAGTGTCCTATTAGAGGTTAGAAAAAGTAATAAGACAGCACAATCCATGTATGAAAAATTTGGATTTGTTAAATCTCACATCAGAAAAGACTATTATCAAACAGAAGACGCATTTGTCTATATTAAGGAGGTGTAAAATATGATTATATTAGCCGTAGAAAGTAGCTGCGATGAAACCAGTGTTGCAATCATGGAGAATGAAAAGCACGTCTTGTCACATATTGTTTTATCACAGATGGATATTCACGCGATTTATGGAGGCGTAGTTCCAGAAATTGCCTCAAGAAATCATATTGTACACATGACTAGAGTATTTGAACAAGCACTTCTTGAAGCGAAAGTTGATATTAAAGATATAGATTTAGTTGCTGTCACCAAAGGACCTGGACTCATTGGATCACTTCTTGTAGGAATCAATGCAGCAACCACCTTTGCTTTTGCTCATCAAAAGCCTTTAATTGGGGTTAATCACTTAGTGGGTCATATCTATGCGGCAAACATTGAGCATGAACTCAAGTTTCCTGCACTTGCTTTATTAATCAGTGGAGGACACACGGAACTGATTTACATGAAGGACCATATGGAGTTTAAATTGCTTGGTACGACGATGGACGATGCAGTAGGCGAAGCCTACGATAAGGTTGCCAGAACATTGGGATTGTCCTATCCTGGCGGACCAATTGTTGACAAGCTAGCTGCTTTGGGTGAAGATACATACCATTTACCTAGATCTTATTTAGATAAGGCTGCTTATAATTTTAGTTTTTCAGGATTAAAAAGCGCAGTGATTAACTTGGTTCATAATGCAAACCAAAGAAATGAAGAAATTAACATTAATGATATGTGTGCCTCGTTTCAGGCAAGCGTACTCGATGTCTTAATCGATAAAACCAGACATGCTGCCCAATCTTTAGGAGTTAAGCAAATTATTGTAGCTGGTGGTGTAGCAGCAAACCGAGGATTAAGAAATCGTATTTTTAAAGAAATTCCTAATATTGAAATCGTCATACCTAGTATGAAATATTGTACAGACAATGCAGCGATGATCGCTGCTGCAGCTTATTACCAATTTCAAAAAGAGGGTGCGCTTCCCAACTATTTATTAGGCGGATCATCGACTTTGGACATTGAAGAATAAACAATAAATAAGATAAAAACAAAGTTTATACTTATTATTTATAGTGCATTATTATGCTAAATTATTGTAATTTGATTAATTTTAGAATATGATATTAAGGAAGAGGAAGTGATTATATGAAATTTTTATTTAAGCTTATTGTGATTCCCGTTTTGTCACTTGCTGCTGTGCCAGCAATCTTTTTGGGCTTAACTTATCGCAGTTTTACAATTCCATATGATGATTTTGAAGGAGCAAACACCGTCTCTCTTGTGGATATGGTTTACGAAGAAGTTGATAATTTTCTTGTTGATAACAATACCGATTCTACAATTGGCTTACATTGGACGCAACAAAATGTGAACAGTTTACTTAAAGAAGCTTATGTAAGCATGAATTCACTATATCTATCAGATACAGCAACAGAGGATGAAAAAAACTTTGTGGTGAAAGAAGAAATGTTTGGTTATCAAGGTTCTTGGGTTCAGTTTTCTGAAGATACTATAGCCATTGAATCTGGACTTCAAGTTTTTGTAAAGGGATTTACCTACAAAACAGTTGTTCTTATCTCCTTTAACTTGACCATTGATACAGAAGAAATTGTATTGACATTGGATAAACTTGATGTTGGCAATCTACCGCTTGCATGGACGTTTAGTACAGCAAGTTGGGCAGCAGAACAAGTCATGGGACAAGATATTCAAACAATCATCAATGAACAACTTGGCGGTATCGCAACCTTTAATCCTGAAACACTTGAAATAAGATTAGATGTACAAGCCGCAGTTGATGAAGCATTAAGCGAAGATCCGCAAACATCAGATTTAGTCAATTCACTATTACAGTTTATTGCTCAAAACGATTTATTATCAATTAAATTTACTGAGGGTGAATTTAATGTCGATCTTGCCTTAGGTAAATTAAGAGATGCAACAACACCTTTCATGCTTGATGATGCTGATAGAATTATTACTGAAGACGATTTAAATGCCATTATGGCTTCAAAGGCTAGTTCGCTTGTTTTCTCAACATTAGCAACTACAGCTTATCCATTTGTTGAATTAAAAGAACTCACGCTCAATCGGATATTGGAATATTTCATGAGAGATTCGCTTGTTTCCAGTGGAGTCCTCCAACAAATGACAATTGAAGAACGATATTCTATCACAGTGTATGCACCATATATCATAATGAATGATAACATTGTGGTTAATATTCCTATACTTATTGAAGATGTTAACAATCCGGAAAATAATTTCCCGACAATCATTAAAATTGCAGCTACACCAGAAATTGATGGAAGCGATTTGAAGATTGTATTCAATGACCTCACTGCAGGAGAAATATCGTTATCTGAAGAGTACATTACAAATATCTTAGCTTTATTAGGCGATAGTGCATTTATCGTTGATGGCGCTTTCGTTATTGAAGATTTTGATAGTTTGATGAGTCAAGCAGGCATGGCATTACAAAGTGTTCAAGTCATTGGCGATAAGTTAAGACTATATGTTATACTTAACGAATCAATTGATTTAGTTGAAGTTCAAGATTTAGTTACGGATGTATTGCTTGATATCGTTGATAACCCTGAATATTCAGATGAATTCAATGGAGCTATACATGATGTCCTAGACAGTGTGTCAAATCCTTTGATTGATTCAGATGAAGCTGTTGAAAATCTAATCCTTGTTTTCGATACTTTAACAGATACAGAACAAACAGCTGTTTATGAAGATTTATTAACTGCATTTGAAGGTACAGATTATGACTTGGATTACATTTTAGGCTTATTACCATAAAGCATATTAGATAATATGAAAATCGGTTGATAAAATTCAACCGATTTTTTTTCTTAACTTGTAGTTTAAGCCAAATTATCATATAATAAATGAGACAATGAGGTGAATATTATGGAAAATCATTCCAACTTTATTAAAACAATTATTGAAGCGGATTTGGCAAGCGGAAAGCACAAAGAAATTGTGACTCGTTTTCCACCTGAACCCAATGGATTTCTACATATTGGACATGCAAGAGCAATCATCACTGACTTTGAAAGTGCTCTAGCATATGGCGGTTATACCAATTTAAGATATGATGACACAAACCCAAGCAAAGAAGACGATATTTATGTCAAAGCTATTTTAGATGACATTCGTTGGTTGGGTTATGAACCTAAAAATGTGTTTTTTGCTTCAGACTATTTTGATGAAATGTTTGATCGCGCAGTACTTTTGATTAAAAAGGGATTAGCATACGTCGATCATTCAACTGCAGAAGAAATGGGTAAAGATAGAGGAAACATCAATACTGTAGGTAAACAGTCAAAAGATAGAACGCGTTCAGTCGATGAAAATCTTAAATTATTTTATCAGATGAGAGATGGAAAATTCAATGAAGGCGAATGTGTTTTAAGAGCCAAGATTGATATGGAATCTCCCAACATGAATTTAAGAGATCCAGCTCTATATAGAATTCAATATGCAGAACACCATAATACAGGCAATAAGTGGTGTATTTATCCAATGTATGATTATGCTCACCCTCTTGAAGATGCCATAGAAGGTATCACACATTCATTATGTAGCTTAGAATTTGAGGATCATCGTCCGCTTTATGATTGGGTCGTACGAGAAACCGAAATGCCTAAAGTTCCAAGACAAATTGAATTTGGACGGTTAAGTATTGAAAATACAGTAATGAGTAAACGCTATTTAAGACGACTTGTAGAAGAAGGCAAGGTCATCGGATGGGACGATCCAAGAATGCCAACCTTGCAGGGATTAAGAAGACGTGGATATACACCTGAAGCCATTCGTCATTTTGTTCTTTCTACAGGACTATCCAAAGTCAATTCAACAGCGGGAAATGATATGCTTGAGGCTGCAGTCAGAGATGACTTGGCACTTAAAGCGAAACGCGTGATGGCAGTTATCAATCCTCTAAAAGTGACTATTACTAATTATCCCGAAGGCGATATCGAATATTTTGATGTTGCATATAACCAGGATAATCCAGAATTAGGAGAAAGAAAAATACCTTTTTCAAAGCATATTTATATTGAACAAGATGATTTTGTCGCTGAAAAGCCTAACAACAAATACAAGAGATTAGCATTAGGTGTTGAAGTTCGCTTATTCCACGCTTATTTCATCCAAGCAAATGAAACAATCTATGATGATCAAGGCAATGTTATAGAAATACTAGCAACCTATGATAAAAAAACCATGAGTGGTAGCGGATTTAATGAAAGAAAGCCTAATGGTACCATTCATTATGTTGAAGCTTCAAAAGGTATTAAAGCGAAATTCAATTTCTTTGGTCCAATGATTGAAGGCGATGATGATATGGACTTGATGGACCGTTTCAATGATCATTCATGGACGGTAAAAGAAGGCATTGTTGAAGCCGCACTTGTTGGAGTTAAGCCTCAGGATAAATTTCAATTTATGAGAAACGGTTATTTCAACGTTGATGATGATAGCACAGAAAATAGTCTCATATTTAATGAGATTGTTCCACTAAAGAGTTCTTACAAATAAGAAAGTTGGTGTTTTGTGAACTTTCTAACAACTTTAAATGAATCGCAATTAAAAGCGGTAATCCATCCAGGCGGACCGCTTTTTGTTGTTGCCGGAGCAGGAACTGGAAAGACAAAGACATTAACATCAAAAATAGCCTATCTGATTTTAAATGGTGTTGATCCAAGACATATTCTTGCTGTTACATTTACAAATAAGGCAGCAAGAGAGATGAAAAGTCGTGTTGTAGAAATGACGGGCCCCCATGCCATGAGCGTTTGGCTCTATACATTTCATGCCTTTGGTTTACAAATTTTAAGAAGACATATCGCAGAACTACCCTATGGGTATAGACCAAACTTTACGGTCATAGATGAAGATGATGGTAAAAAGATTGTCCAAGATCAAATCAAAGCGTTAGGTTTAGACACAAAAAAATATTCCGTTAAATTACTTAAGAATCTCATTTCTTTATATAAAAGTAGAAGAATGGACGGTTTTGAGAGAACTGATGAAGAAAAAATATATCAAAAGTACCAAGATTATTTAAAAGCTAATCAATTGGTAGATTTTGATGATTTGCTTTTATATACATTAGAATTACTTGAAGAATATCCCGCAATCAGAGATCGTTATCAAACCTACTTTGAACATATTCTAGTCGATGAATTTCAAGATACAGATCAGATACAATATAAGGTTCTTCAAATCTTAGGTAAAATCCATAGAAATGTATTTGTTGTGGGGGATCCCGATCAAAGTATCTATGCCTTTAGAGGCGCAAAATATGAGAATGCAAAACTATTCTTAAGTGAATTTGGTGCCGATCAGATTGTATTAGAACAAAATTATCGTTCCACCAATCAAATCCTAAAAGCTGCTAATCAGCTCATTCAGTATAATTTTGATAGACCAGCAGTTAAAAACCTTGAAAGTGATTTGGGTGTAGGAGAACCACCTATTTATCATCATGCACAAAATGATTATCGTGAGACGTTTTTTGTAGCTAATGAGATACAAAGATTAAAATCATTAGGCATACCTTATGATGAAATGGCCGTTTTATATCGCAATAATGCATTATCAAGATTATTTGAAGATACGATGATCAAAGAAGGTATTCCTTATATCATCTATGGTGGCATCTCGTTTTATGAGCGTAAAGAAATTAAAGATGCACTCGCTTATATTAGAGTGGTTTTAGACCCTACACAAGATTTTTATTTAAAGCGAATCATCAATGTACCTAAAAGATCTATTGGTCTTGTAAGCTTACAGAAGCTTGAATTAAGAGCCAAAGAATTAGGCGTGTCCATGTTTGAAGCTATCGATTATGTTCAGGTGACACCTTCAGCAAAACAATCGATGATTGAGTTTAAACAATTGATCATAGAAATGGAAAAAGGTTTTGCTGATATGATGGACTTAGAGCAAATCATGCCATATCTCATGAATAAGACGGGATATGTTGACATGCTCAAAGCCGAAGGCGATGAGATTAATGACGACCGAATCAATAACTTAAAAGAACTTCAATCCGTCTTTACAAGAGGTGATATTTATTACGAAGGATCATTCTTGGAAAGATTGCAACAGCAACTTGATCAAATCTCATTATATTCAGATATGGATCAAGATGTCGAAGATTTTGATCATGTCAAACTAGCAACCTATCATCAAGTCAAAGGATTAGAATTTACAGTAGTATTCTTAGTCGTTATGGAAGAAAATATTTTTCCAAGTGACAGAGCACTTATGAATCCTAAAGAGATGGAAGAAGAAAGACGTGTCGCTTATGTGGGTATTACCAGAGCGAAGAAAAAACTATATGTTAGTTATGCCGATCAACGCATGGTCTATGGTTCGATAAGATATAGTTACCCATCCCGATTTGTTCAAGAAATGAGAGTCAAAGTGGATGAACCTAAATCAATCTATCAAGGTGAAAATATATCTCATCTACTTAAAACTGGAGATCATGTTGAACATAATGTATTTGGAAGTGGCGTCGTTATCAGAGTTGATGATGACATAGCAACCATTGCGTTTGCAATGCCACATGGCATTAAAAAGATTTTGGAAAGTCATCCATCCTTAAGAAAAGTAAGAAAGTAATTTCATCCATATTGCCTATTATAAGATGGGTGATGATATGAATTTAAATGAAGAGCAAAAGAAAGTTGTTTATACCAATGAACGCTTTCTTTTTTTATTAGCAAGTGCAGGTAGTGGAAAGACAAGAGTTATTGTTGAACGCATTAAACACCTAATTAATCAAGGTATTAATCCTAATCGTATACTTGCCATAACCTTTACGAGAAAAGCTGCTTTTGAAATGAAAGAAAGAACTAAAAACAACGATGTTCACATCCATACGTTTCATCAGTTTTGTTATTTGAATTTGATTGCAACTGGTCAGCCCGCTTTCAAAATGATTGAAAACGAAAGTCTTCCTTTCTCTAAATCGGATCTTTTAGCAGTATCTTTATATAAAAACAGTCTTTATAAAGTAACTAAGCCAAGGATATATGATGCCTACGAACTTCACATAAAAAACAAGGGTCTAAAAGATTTTGATGATCTACTTTTAGATTATTATAAATCAATCAATAAAAAGCACATTCGCGTACTATTTGATTATATCTTTATTGATGAATTTCAGGATACAAACAATCTTCAATATGAAGTTTTAAAAAAATTAATTCATAAATCAACAAGTGTTTTAGCCGTTGGCGATCCCGACCAAAGTATCTATCAATTCAGAGGAGCAAACAGCAAAATCATTGATCGATTCATCAAAGATTACCAAGCCAAACTGTATACTTTATCAATAAACTATCGTTCTAATCAAACAAT
>CAZPLF010000019.1:12116-13920 GCA_964587475.1 uncultured Mariniplasma sp. | reverse complement strand
ATTACCAAGCCAAACTGTATACTTTATCAATAAACTATCGTTCTAATCAAACAATCATAACACACGCAAACAGCCTAATTAAGCGAAATAACAGAAGATATCGAAAATATTTGATATCCGATGACCAATCTTTTTATCCCGCCTACCACTTCAGATTTGATAGTGAAGTTGAAGAAGCAATCCTTTTATTAGAACTCATCAAAAAATTACAGATGAAAATCAAATGTGATCAAAAAATTGCAGTTTTATATCGTAATAAAGAAAGATCATATGAAATCAGAAAAGCATTGAACGAACATGAGATAGCATATTCAAATAACAATCATTTTAACGAACATAATGGGCTTCAATTAATGACAATTCATAAAGCAAAGGGACTGGAATTTGATGCCGTAATTATTATTGGTTTGGAACAAGGAGTTCTGCCATCTCTTCAGCAAAACAGTCAAATGATGTTGGACGAAGAACGAAGATTAATGTTTGTTGCTATGACAAGAGCTAGAAAATATCTTTATTTCTCATCTGTTTATCGTGGACCTCAAAACCATACTTTTACATCATCACAATTTATTCGTGAAAGTGGGTTGAAAACCATCAAAAATAAGCACATTAATGATATAATATCATTGGGTGATTTTAATGGATATTAAGCAAAGAATGACAAACTTAATCAATATCATAAATCAAGCGAACTATGATTATCATACAATGGATGCTCCATCAATTTCTGATCAGCAATACGATCAGTATTTGAAGGAGCTTGTTTCACTTGAATTAAAATACCCCGAATATAAAGTGGCCGATTCACCAACTGAAAAAATAGGTGGTGTTGTTTTATCAGGATTTGATAAGGTTACTCATCAAGTTCCTATGATGTCATTATCCAATGTGTTCAATGTCGAAGAGTTGCAGCAGTTTGATGAACGCATCAGAAAAGTTGTTTCAGATTATAATTTTGTAACTGAACTCAAAATAGATGGATTAGCCGTTAGCTTAACTTATGTCAAGGGTTTGTTTGTTCGTGCAGCGACACGAGGTAATGGCGTTACTGGTGAGGATGTCACTAAAAATGTTAAGACAATAAAAAGTCTTCCACTGAGATTAAGTGAACCTATTGATATTGAAGTTCGTGGCGAAATCTATATGCCACATAAGAGTTTTAATCAGGTCAACGAACAACGTTTGTCGAATGATGAAGCTCTATTTGCAAACCCAAGAAATGCCGCTGCAGGAACGATTAGACAGTTAGATACAAAGGTTGTTGCAAGCAGAAATCTTGATTTGTTCATTTATACAATTGTCCATGCTGAAAACTATGTGAATACACAAAAAGAGGCACTTGAATATTTGAGTAAGCTTGGATTCAAAGTGAATCGGAATTATCAACTTGTTTTTGGTATAGGAGCACTCATTAATCAAATCGAAGATTATGACCGTTTAAGAAAAGCATTAGCATATGATACAGATGGTGTTGTCATCAAGGTCAATGAGTTTGAACTATATTCAACCATTGGATACACTTCAAAATTTCCTAAATGGGCAACCGCTTATAAATTTCAAGCGGAACAAGTAGAAACAGTTTTAAAGGATATTACATTTCAAATTGGTAGAACTGGTGTTGTTACACCGGTTGCTGAATTGGAACCTGTTTTAGTTTCAGGATCCACCATAGCAAGAGCCACACTTCATAATGAGGATTATATTCTTGCAAAAGATATTAGAATTGGTGATACGGTTTTAGTTCATAAGGCAGGTGAGATTATACCTGAAGTCATAGAGGTTGTCTTATCCAAGAGAACTCACC
>CAZPLF010000019.1:10062-12016 GCA_964587475.1 uncultured Mariniplasma sp. | reverse complement strand
ATGTCCAGTTTGTGGAGAACCTGTGATAAGAAAACCAGGTGAAGCGGATCATTATTGCAGTAATCCTGAATGTCCTGGTAAGAATATCAATAGTTTGATTCACTTTTCAAGCAGAGTAGCAATGAATATTGACACTCTAGGTGAAAAGGTTGTTGAAACATTTCATGATTTAGGATATTTGAATAAAATCACAGATATCTATCTACTAAAAAATTTTGCATCTGAACTCAAAGAACTTCCAGGATTTGGCGAAAAGAAAGTAGAAAACCTACTCTTTGCGATTGAAAATAGCAAAATACAATCCTTTGATAAACTTATTTTTGGCTTAGGCATCAAACATGTTGGTGCGAAAGTAGCTAAGATATTAGTCAAGAATTATCCAAATATGGAGCTACTTAAAAAAGCTACATTAGAAGAACTGAATAGTATCCCAGATATTGGGGAAATGATTGCACAAAGCATTGTCAGTTATTTTAGCGACCAACACAATCAAGCACTTATTGAACAATTACAGCAATTAGGGCTTAATATGGTATATGAGAAGGGTGAACAAATTGAACACCCCTTTAACAATAAAACTTTTGTTTTAACAGGGAAACTTCAGATATTCACTCGAGATCAAGCATCAGACTTGATAGAAAAACTTGGTGGCAAAGTCAGTTCATCAGTCAGTATAAAAACTGATTTTGTTGTTGCTGGTGAAGATGCAGGATCAAAATTAAAGAAAGCAAATGAATTGGGCGTCAAAGTCATTGATGAGCAAACCTTTCAGGTAATGGTTAATGGATTATATTAAGGTACACGGTGCCAGAGAAAATAACTTGCAAAATATTGATATAGATATTCCTAAGAATAAACTTGTCGTGATGACAGGTATTTCTGGTAGTGGAAAATCTTCTTTAGCCTTCGATACACTCTATCAAGAAGGTCAAAGAAGATATATGGAATCCTTGAGTGCCTACGCTAGACAATTTTTAGGAAATTTTGAGAAACCAGATGTTGATCGTATTGATGGATTGTCTCCATCAATCAGTATCGATCAAAAGACCACATCTAACAATCCTCGATCGACAGTTGGTACTGTTACTGAAATCTATGATTACTTAAGACTTCTTTATGCGAGAGTTGGTATACCTTATTGTCCAGGTAGTGATGAACCTTTAGCAAAACAATCCATTGAAGAAATGACCGTACGTGTCCTTAATCTTAATGAAGGCACGAGAATCTTGGTCATGTCTCCTGTTATTGAAAGACAAAAAGGAACACATAAGAAATTAGCTGAACAATATGTAAAAGAAGGTTTTACAAGAGCATATGTTGATGGACAGAGCATATTGTTAGAAGAAATGCCTGAGCTTGATAAAAATAAAAATCATGATTTTTTCCTGATTATTGATAGACTGATCATCAAAGAAGGACTTAGAAGTCGTCTTTATGATGCATTAGAACTTGCAGCAAAACTTGCTGGAGGAAAGACAAGAGTCTTAGTTGATGATGTAACGATGCTTTCATTCAGTCAAAATTATTCTTGTTCTGATTCTGATTTTTCAATACCAGACTTGGAACCTAGATTGTTTTCTTTCAATACACCCATAGGAGCATGTCCTTACTGCAATGGTTTAGGTCTAAAATTAGAAGTTACAGAGGGTTTAGTAACTGACCTTTCAAAGAGTTTAAATGATGGCGGTTTATTGCCATATAAAAATAACGATGTGGATAACTTAAGTTCACTGATGCTTGAAGAACTGTGTAAGCACTACGGCATTGATATGAATGCTGCTATGTCGGAATTGACCGAAGAACAATTGAAGATGATCTATTATGGATCTCCTGATAAAATTCATTATCGATTGAGATCTTCATCAGGTCGTATACATGAAAAAGTCGATTATTATGAAGGGTTAATCACAAACCTAACCAGAAGATATAGAGAAACAACAAGTGAATGGATTCG
>CAZPLF010000019.1:0-9962 GCA_964587475.1 uncultured Mariniplasma sp. | reverse complement strand
CAGGATGTTGGATTAGGATACTTGACGTTAGCCAGACAGGCTGGCACTTTATCTGGAGGCGAAGCACAACGCATTAGACTCGCAACACAAATTGGTTCAAAGCTGACAGGGGTTCTCTACGTTCTAGACGAACCTTCCATTGGTCTTCATCAAAAAGATAATGCAAAACTTATAGAAACACTTAAGAAAATGAGAGATTTAGGAAATACTCTAGTCGTTGTCGAACATGATCATGAAACAATGCTCTCAAGTGACTACTTAATTGATATCGGACCAGGTGCAGGCAAGCAAGGCGGATATGTGGTTGCTGCTGGCACACCACAAGAAGTGATGGATAATCCAAATAGCATCACCGGACGTTACTTAAAAGGAATTGAAAAAGTCGAAGTTCCTAAAACAAGAAGAGCCGGTAATGGACAAGACATTCTTGTTATGGGAGCAAGAGAACATAATCTGAAAGATATCAGTGTTGCTTTTCCACTAGGAAAACTCACCGTTGTCACAGGCGTATCAGGTTCTGGAAAATCAACCTTAGTCAATGACATATTGATGAAAGGCCTCCAACAAAAATACTATAAAACCAAAGATCATCCAGGACTGCATACAGCAATCAATGACCATCACTTAATTGATCGTGTCATTGACATCTCACAATCACCAATAGGAAGAACTCCAAGAAGCAATCCAGCAACATATACTGGCGTATTTGATGACATCCGTGATCTTTATTCACAGACCAATGAAGCAAAAGCCAGAGGATATAAGAAAGGAAGATTTTCCTTTAATGTCAGAGGCGGAAGATGTGAAGCTTGTGGTGGTGATGGATTAAAGAAAATATCAATGCACTTTCTACCTGATGTTTACGTTCCATGCGAAGTATGTCATGGACAAAGATATAATCATGAGACTTTGCAGATCAAATATAAAGGAAAACATATTGCTGATGTCTTAGATATGACTATTGATGAAGCATTGGGTTTCTTTGAAAATCATCCTAAGATCCATCAAAAACTTCAAACCATCCATGATGTAGGGTTAGATTACATTACACTGGGACAATCAGCAACAACCTTATCTGGAGGAGAAGCACAACGCGTCAAACTCGCTAGTGAGCTTTACCGCAAGATTACGAACTCATCGATCTACATTCTCGATGAACCAACAACGGGATTACATACCGATGATGTCAAACGATTACTAAAGGTATTGCATAGAATCGTTGACGAGGGAGCAACCATGGTCGTCATTGAACATAATTTGGATATCATCAAAAATGCTGATCACATCATCGATTTGGGACCTGATGGTGGAGACGCAGGTGGAGAGATTGTTGCTATAGGAACACCTGAAGAAGTAGCGAAAGTCAAAGAAAGCTATACAGGACAATACTTAAAGAAAGTATTAAGATAACAAAAATTTAACTATTTTTGATATAATTAAAAATGTTGAGGGAATGTCAAATGAGCTCAAACAACAACAATAACAATCAAGATCCAAAAAAACCTACAGAAGAAGAACTTCTAGCACTCTTAGAAGAACTTAAAAGAAGAAAAGGGAAAAAAGGCGTTCCATTAAGTTTGGGATTTCTATTGCATAGAAACTACGTCATTCATTTGCTCCTATCTTTTGGAATCAATTTTTTGATATCTGCAGTCGTTATTGGTTTAGCAGCAGGTATTCATCAACCTTTGATTGAAATCACATTTTTAGGCTATGTTTTAGCAATCATCTTATTGACTGTGATTGAAAACTTTGTCAAGATTCTCTTGTTCAAGTATTTCACAAGAATTATGATATTAAGTGTAGGTCTACTGTCTGTATTTGTTCAAATCATTATTTTATTTGGTGTAGATATGATTGTTAGAAAAGGGTTTGAATTCAATGGCATTGAGCATCTTTTCGTATTTGCCTTTGCATTCTCGATTTTGAGAGTCATCTTATCAAATTACATAAGAAAATGGTTATATAAAGAACGACTTATTCTATTTGGAGGTAAACATAAATGAAATTAAAGATTAAACATGTGATTCGAGATATGGATTTAGTTCTTCTATCTAACCCAAAATCACTTGAAAGAGAAGTTAAATCGGAAATGTTATCAAGACCAGGTGTTGAACTGGCAGGTTTCCTTGATTTTTTTGATCACGATCGCATCGTACTCATCGGTTCAAAAGAGTTTCATTTTATGAATCTTTTGGACACAGATGTTAAAAAGGAAAGAATGGAATCAATCTTTAAAAAACGTCCTCCTGGATTTATTTTTTCTATCAATGTCGAAGTTGATGAGATGATGATTGAGTTCGGAGATCGATATGACGTCGCAATTATGAAGAGTAAGATTAGAACGACACCTTTAAGCGGATTACTTTATGCTTATTTGCATTCCAAATTAGCACCAAGAACAAGCGTACATGGCGTCTTAATGGATATTCATGGTATGGGAACGATGATTACTGGAAAGAGCGGAATTGGTAAAAGCGAAACCGCACTTGAACTCATTAAACGTGGACATATCTTGGTTAGTGATGATCGTGTAGATATTTTTGAAGCTGCACCCGGTGTTCTTATAGGTAGTGCTCCTCAGATCTTAGAAAAGTATATCGAAGTTAGAGGTATAGGTATCGTAGATGTTGTTTCCATGTTTGGAGCTGGCGCATATAGAGAAAATAAAAAAATTCGTTTAGTCGTTGAACTTGAACAATGGGAAGAAGGCAAACACTACGATCGACTGGGTATTGAAACCAATACCATTAAAATCTTTAATACTGAGATTGCTAAAATTACAATTCCTGTGTTGCCAGGTAGAAACGTAGCAACGCTTGTTGAAAGTGCAGCGATGAATCAAAAATTAAAGTTTCTTGGATATGATGCAGCACTTGAACTTACCAAAGCAGTAGCCAAGAAGGCTAGCGGCATGAGAAAGGATGAAGAAGATGATTAGTTTTATTAAGAAAAACATCAAGGCTTTTTACACCTATGGAGGCATGATTCTGATTGTTATCGCACTCATTATGCTAGCTGTTATTCCTCAAACGGGTGTTCCATACAATAATATTGCTCTCGATTTGGGATTTGCACATATCGCATGGTATGCGGTATTCATTCTTACGGGTTTATTGATGGGTGCTTATCTTGCCTACTTGGAATTTAAAAAAGTGGGGTGGAACACTGATTTATTATTTGATGCTCTTTTATGGGCAGTTCCACTATCTATCGTAGGATCTAGATTATATTATGTTATTTTTGATCCAAGTCCAAATTATCACTCAATCTTAGATGTGATCAATATCAGCAATGGTGGTTTGTCTATTCATGGTGCTGTTATTACAGCAACCATATTTGTTATTATCTATACAAGAATGAAGAAAATGAATGTTTGGTTGCTTGCTGATATCATTGCGATTGGATTCTTGGTTGGACAGATTGTTGGACGTTGGGGAAATTTCATGAACGCTGAAGCCTATGGTCCAGTCCTTGAAAATCAATTTATCCTTAACATTCTTCCAGCTTTCATTAAAGATCAAATGTTTATTGCTGGTGCTTATCATCATCCAACCTTCCTATATGAAAGTCTTTGGAATTTCGTTGGGCTTGTTGGTTTACTGATTATTAGAAGAAAGAGAATATTAAAAGTTGGTGATCTTTTTGCCTTCTACTTGATTTGGTACGGTTTTGGTCGTGGAGCTATCATTGAACCGCTCAGAGTTGGTGGACATCCAACCGATGCTTTGCGTATGTTTGGATTACCAACCAACATTGTATTATCACTAGGTTTATTTATGCTTGGGGGCATTGTCATCATCTTTGCTAAGAAACGATACATTAAAAATCAACCCTATTATGTAGATATGTTTGTTGAAGAAGAGATTGGAGTCACTGTTGATGAAGACCATACTGTTTGATTTAGATGGTACGCTCATTCAATCGACTGAAATTATTTTAGAAACATTTATCTTAACCTTTGAGAAGTTCTTCCCTTCAATGAAAATATCGGAAAAAGAATTAACCAATATGCTTGGTCATACCTTATATACAACATTTGCTTTTTATACTGACTCAGAAAATCAGGTCAATGAGATGGTTGATTATTATCGAGTGGTATCCAATCAAAAAATAGAAGAAGGACTCAAAGCATATCCAGGTGCAGCTGAAACAATGGCATACCTTAAGAAAAAAGGATGCACCGTAGGTGTTGTCACATCAAAGATGAGACATGTAGCAACCTATCATCTAGAGCTTACAGGTTTATTGCAATACGTTGATGGTCTGATTGGCTATGAGGATTCAAAAGAGCATAAGCCCAATCCAGAGCCTTTATTAAAGGCACTTAAACTTTTTAACGCAAAACCAAAAACAACCATTTATATAGGTGATCATGAAAACGACATCACTGCTGCAAAAAATGCAGGCATATCGTCTTGTGCAGTCACCTACAGTCATCGTTTGCATGAAATGCTTTTGGTTCAACCCGAATTTGTTATTGATGAATTGATCAATTTAAAAGATATTATTTAAGGAGAAATCACTATGTTATATGATGTATTAATTATTGGAACAGGTCCTGCAGGTATAACTGCTGGTATCTATGCTAAAAGAGCAAACCTCAAGGTTGCTATGTTTGAAAAGGACACCCCAGGTGGCCAGTTGTCAAAATATAATGAAATTGAAAACTATACAGGTGCTAAAAAAGTCGCAGGTTATGAACTTGCTACCATGATGATTGATCATGCTTATGATTTAGGTGTAGAAGTCATCTATGATGAAGTGACCAAAGTTGAAATAGATGGTAAAATCAAAAAACTTACGACACCTAATGGAATCTATGAAGCTAAAGTTGTTATTGTAGCCACCGGAAATATACCTAGAAGATTAGGCGTTGAAAACGAAGATGAACTAGCGATGAATGGTATCAGCTGGTGTGCCATCTGTGATGGCCCACTATATAAAGATAGAAACGTTGTTGTCATCGGCGGTGGAAACAGTGCCGTTGAAGAAGCATCCTATCTATCCACTTTAGCAACTCATGTCACTGTCGTACAAAATCTTGCTGATCTTACAGCAGATCCAAAGGCCCAAGACATCTTAAGAAAACAAAAGAATGTTGAATTTAGATACAGCACCGTTGTTAAAAAGTTCTTAAAAGATGATAAAGGCTTAACAGGCGTTATTCTTAAAAATGAAAAAAATGAAGAAGAAACCATCATGTGTGATGGTGTATTTGAGTATGTTGGATTAATTCCTGTTACAGACATGGTTAAAGGCTTAGGCATCGTTAACAAATTTGGATATATTGAAGCCAATGAAAAAATGGAAACCAAAGTTCCAGGTGTTTATGGAGCTGGTGATGTCATTGTTAAACAGATCAGACAAGTTGTTACTGCAACTGCAGATGGTGCAATTGCAGTTCAAAACAGTTTAAGATATCTAGAAACCTGGGAGTAATATGTCATTTGCTAGAACTGTAAAAGAGGAACTTGTTACCGTTCCTGTTGAGCTTGATGAACAATTAGCTGAGTTTTCAGCATTCCTTAATCTCAACACAGAATTTCATATTGAAAGCAAGCATAAAATGCTTGATTTCAAAACAAACAATCCTACCGTTGCTAGACGGTTTTTACAGTTGGTTAGAACGCTTTATCAAGCTGAGACAAGTCTTATTACCCAAAAACAAAACAAACTCAAACAAAGACAAACAGTCATCATTAGAATTCAATCCAAGGTTGAAGATATTATCAATGAGCATGGAATGTTTGATAATCCAATTGAAAATCAAGAGTTGACAACACAATCACCTGAAGCCAAGCGTGCTTATTTAAGAGCAGCATTTCTTTCAGGAGGATCAGTCAATCATCCAAAGACTGCAGAATATCATTTAGAGATATTTTCTAAGGATTCGGATCAAATTGTTTTCATTCAACAACTCATGAACTATTTTGATTTGAATGCTAAGATTACCAAACGAAGACAAGGGTTTATTGTCTATTTAAAAGATGCTGAGCATATCAGCAACTTTCTACAAGTTGCCGGTGCACAAAATTCATTATTTCAATTTGAAGACATCAGAATCAAAAGGGATTTCAATAACTCAATCAATCGCGTCATGAACTGCGAAATTGCTAATGAAAAGAAAGTTTTCATTGCAGCAAATGAACAACTTGATGACATTGAAGTCATTGAAAAATTCATACCTGAGCATCACATTGATGAGAAGATGAAGATGGTCATGAATTTACGAAAACAAAATCCAGAATCCAGTTTAGTCGATTTGACTTTGGTCTATGAGCAATTATATGGAGAATCCATCAGCAAATCAGGTTTAAACCACAGGTTGATTAAGATCAGACAACTTGCTGAACAAATCAAAGAAGGTAGAACATCATGATACTAGGAATTGGAATTGATTTGGTAGATTTAAAGCGCATCAAAAAAATAGCAAACACTCGTTTTATCAATCGTATTTTAACTGATCTAGAAAAAGAAGTTTTTGACCAAATTACGGCTGAGAATACGAAGTTATCGTATCTTGGTGGTCGGTTTGCAGCCAAGGAAGCACTCTTTAAAGCAATCAGTCAGGGACCTGGTTCAACGAACTATAAAGATTTCTCAATTTTGAACCATGAAAATGGTCGTCCCTATGTAAAAACCGAGTTTTTCAAGAATCAAGAAATTATTCATATGAGCATTACTCATACAGACGAACAAGCTATTGCTTATGTAGTGATAGAAAAGCTTTAACATATTTAACCATTATGTTGTAATTTTCAAGGGTTTTCGGTATAATTCTTTATGATAAGGAAGTGACACTATGGCAAGAGTCCAAGCAAGTTCAAGTAAAACAAAAAGTAATCAAAAGAATCAAGTAAATACACTTCAAAAAAATGTTGTTACTAAGAAAAACGGCATGAAAGCTAGTCCACAAAGAGAACCGTCAAAAAATGAAGTCATGTTTTTTAGAATCGGGATGTGGGCTATTGCTTTAACACTTGTTGTTGTAAGTATCGTATTATTAGTTCAGCATTTTATGGGTAAAGAAGATGTTATCCCATACGAAGATTATATACACATCAATGTGAGTGACTTAAAGTACATGACACAAGATGATGGTTATGGTGTCTTTGGAGATTTTAGTTATTTTGATGGCAAAGATGCCTATGCAGATTTAAGAGCAGTTTTAAATTCTAATGATTTCATCTACGTCTATTTTTATAGAAGCAGTGATGTGAATTTGGATATCAAAGCAGCAATTGAAGAACTAACCAATATTGATGAAATGGCGTTTCTATTTATTGATCTAGATTTAGCCGACAGTGCGAATCTTTTCTCAACAGCTGAAATTGCTCATTTGAATCTTGATAGTACAAAAGACAATATGTTCCTAACCTTTGATATCAATGCTCAAAGTTTCCAATTAGAAACACGAGCAAGTGATATCATTATTGAAATCAATAAACTCTAATTAATGCAAATAAGCGAAAGGGCATGGCCCTTTTGTGCTATATGAAGGAGAACACAATGAACGAACAAATTTTAACAGAAATTAAAAAGGCACTATCAATCGGTGAAAAACAAGTCGTTTCTGTCCTCAATTTACTAGATGAAGGCAATACAATTCCTTTTATCGCAAGATATCGCAAGGAAGCTACAGGCGGACTTGATGAAGAACAGATCAACGAAATCTTCAAACAATGGGAATATGCTAATAATTTGCTAGACAGAAAAGAAGCGGTTATTCGACTCATTGATGAAAAAGGCATGTTAACCGATGACTTGAAAGCCGAAATACTAAGTGCTAAAAAGTTGGTAGAAGTCGAAGACTTATACCGACCATTTAAAGAAAAGAAAAAGACAAAAGCAACCGAAGCAGTTGCCAAAGGACTTGAGCCTTTCGCAAACTGGTTGCTCATGTTTCCATATGAAGATGTCAATGAAGAAGCCAGAAAATACATAAATGATATGGTTCTTTCAGAAGATGAAGCCATTGAAGGTGCTAAATATATCATTGCTGAAATGATTTCTGACGATGCAAATTATAGAAAATCGCTCAGAGCTGAACTGGTTAATCATGGCACAGTTGTTACGAGCGTAAAAAAGAATGCAATCGATGATCGTAAAGTTTACGAAATGTATTATGAGTTCAGCGAAGCAGTAAATAAAATACGACCACATCGTATTTTAGCTATAAACCGTGCTGAAAAAGAAAAAGTCATTACCGTTAAACTAGAGTTAGATAGAGAAAGAATGATCTCTTACTTAGAAAGAAAAGTCATTAAAAGAGAAAATTCAACTGCAGCTCCCTTTTTGAAACAAGCCATTGATGATTCATTAAAAAGACTCATCTATCCAAGCTTGGAAAGAGAAGTCAGAAGTGAACTCACTGAAAAGGGTGAAGAACAAGCCATTGAAATATTTGCAGTCAATCTGCAAAAACTTTTACTACAACCACCGCTCAAAGGTAAGGTCATCTTAGGTATTGACCCTGCATTTAGAACCGGATGTAAGCTCTCAGTTGTTAATGAACAAGGCACAGTATTGGAAAAAGGTGTCATCTATCCTCATGAAAAGACCATGGGCGGTAGCATCAGTGACAGACAAATTCAAGAATCTCAAAGAGATTTGTTACTACTTATTAAAAAACATAAGGTGGAACTGATTGCTATTGGTAATGGCACTGCAAGCAGAGAAACCGAAAGCTTTGTAGCAACCCTACTTAAAACAACAGGACTCAAAGCCCAATATGTGATCGTTAATGAAGCTGGAGCTTCTGTATATTCTGCAAGTGAACTTGCAAGAGAAGAATTTCCTGACTTTTCAGTTGAAGAAAGATCAGCAGCATCCATTGCTAGAAGATTACAGGATCCTTTATCGGAATTAGTTAAAATTGATCCAAAAAGCATTGGTGTTGGTCAATACCAACACGACGTCACACCTAAAAAGCTTAATGAATCGCTTACCTTCGTTGTTACTCAAGCGGTTAACCAAGTTGGAGTTAATATCAATACAGCTAGCAAAGCACTTTTAATGTATGTATCAGGGTTAAATAAGAGTAGTGCTGAAAACATTGTTAAGTATAGAGATAAGTTGGGTAAATTTAGTAGTAGAAAAGACATCATGAGCGTTCCTAAATTAGGAGCCAAGACATTTGAACAATCCGCTGGTTTCTTAAGAATACCAGAAGGTGATGAAGCACTTGATATGACTGCAGTCCATCCAGAGTCTTATGGTGTTGCTAAGAAGATTATGAAGATGTTTAATATCACAGGACCAATGTTTGGCAAAGATATCGTTAAAGATGCAGTAACCTCCATTGATCGTAAGAAGTTACAAGAAGAATTAAAAGTTGATAAATATACACTTGATGATATTTTAGATGCATTTATTGCCCCACTAAGAGATCCAAGAGATCAATTTGCTCAACCGCTTCTTAGAAGTGATATTTTGAAAATTGATGATTTGAGTATTGGCATGGAATTAGAAGGCACGGTGAGAAATGTTGTCGACTTTGGTGCATTTATTGATGTAGGACTCAAAGAAGATGGTTTATTGCATATTTCGAAGATAGCTAAACATTATATCAAGCATCCAAAAGATGTCTTAAATGTCGGTGATATTGTCAAGGTTTATGTTTTAAATATTGATTTAAACAGAGGCAAGGTTGGATTGACCATGCTTAAGGATAATATTCAAAATTAAAAGAACTGATGTAACAAAGTTAATTCGATGAAATAGGTTGACTTTATTACAAAAATACGCTATTCTATATAGGCGCGAAAGCGTAAATGATGGTTGCCGGAGTAATACTCAAGTGGCTTAAGAGGCGCCCCTGCTAAGGGTGTAGGCTGGGAAACCGGTGCTAGGGTTCAAATCCCTATTACTCCGCCATCAATTGGCCCGTTGGAGAAACGGTTAACTCACATGCCTTTCACGCATGCACTCATGGGTTCGAATCCCATACGGGTCACCAA
>CAZPLF010000018.1:0-36851 GCA_964587475.1 uncultured Mariniplasma sp. | reverse complement strand
AGCTTATTATACTTACTCTACTGCTGAAATAGTAATGACTAACTCAGAAGAAGTAGCAAAAGTTGGTACAGTAATGTACAATGGCGATAAAGTAATCGTAACTACCATTAATGGTACTGAAGTTACTTACACAATCGCACTTCAAGACAGCGCTAGAGCTGTTCTAGATAACGACTTAATCGATGTAAGTGGTATGAATTTAACTGCTCCTTGGGGAACTACAGTTGTAGATTTCTTAGCAGCATTAGAACTTACTGATGGTACTGCATTTGATTATGAATTATTTGTTTGGGAAGCTGGAGCTTGGGTTGAATACAGCGAAGCTGATGAACCAGCTACTGCAATTAAAACTCTTCTAACTACTCAATTTAAATTAGAAGTTACTCCTCAAGATGGTGCAAAAGATGTATATACTGTAGCTGCTAATGCTAGTAAATCACTTGATTTCTCAGTTAAAGTAGGTTCTGAATATTTTGTTACTGCTATAGATACTACTGCAAAGACAATTAATGTTCAAAAAGACATACTAATTACAGAAATCACTGGTGCATTAAAATCAACTGATGGTTCTGTTCAAGGATATTCAGTAACTGCACAAGCTGGTACATCTAAAGCTTATACAGGTGACAAATTAGTCGTCACTTCAGCTTCAGGCGCAACTGCAACTTATAAGATTATTGTTAATCCTATACTTACAAATGCAGCAATTGACTTAAAAGAAGAACCAGTGGTTACTTCATTAAGTGGAACTACTCTCTATGTAGTACCACAAACTACAAGTAGTGTTCCTAGTGCTACAGCTCCTATTTATGCAAATACAATCTTACAAAAAGTTTTAGATGACATTAACTTTGCTAAATATGATCAAACATATGCAGTCTATACTGCAGCTAACTGGACAGCTGTACAAGCATTAGCTGGTGGATTCACACCTGCTGCTCCTAATGGAACAAGAATTACATCATTCACTGGTGTAGCTGATACTCAAGTAATTGTTGCAATTTCACAAGATAAGTTATCATATCAAGCGTACAATATCGCTGTTGATGCTAAATCAAGTGTAACTTCACTTCTACTTGTTGAAGACAGAACTTATATCGTTGATGTTACTGGAACTGTTATTACTGTTAACTCTCAACCATATGACGAAGCAGTTTCTTCAATGAATTTGATTTTGGCTGAAATTGACTTCCCTGCTAATTTCCAATCAAGAACTACAACTGGTTCTGGAACATTTGCAACTCCAGGTACAATCATAGTAACAGCACAAAGTCATACAACTTTAGTTCCTGCTACAGTTACATACACTATAGTCGTAACTAAGTCTAGTGATACTCAAATCGTATTGGCTACTACTCCATTATTTGTAAATGCTGTTCCTGCATTTAGCAATTCAATCATTTACAATGCACAATTCCTTAATGGTAGTGTCTTTACAGATACGACTTTATTCACACTTTCTACAACATATTCTACAGACATCGCAACTAAACTTAACAACTATCAAACTACTCGTCTTGTATACAACACAACTGGAACAACATATCTTCCACTTCTAGTAGCTAACCAAGCAGCACTTGATTCATTCTGCACAACTAATGCAATAACTGATGCTGCTGAAAAGACTGCTATGAAGAACTTGACAAGTAATAATATTTATGTTGAAATCACTGCTCAAGATGGAACAACTAAGACTTATTATAGTGTTTCAGTAGCAAGCAAATTATCAACTACTGACCTTAGTGTTGCCGGAACTGCTCTTCCATTATTCGATGTTCAAGGCGAACTCGTTTATGTTGCAACTGGAACTACTGGTGCTCAATTACTTGCTAATCTTGACAGATTAACAAACTGGCAGACAATTACAGTTACAAACAATGCTGGAGTTACCAATGCTGGCGCACTTGTTGATTACAACTTATTAACAGTTACTGCTCAAGATGGAACTGCAAAAGTTTACACAATTATGACATACGTTAAAACTTCTGTTGCAAGTCTTGTTACAGCAACTACTGCAAATCATGCAGCTACAGTTACTATTGGTGGATCTACAATTGGTCTAGTTAAATATGGTACACCAGCTAAATACATTACAGCTGCTGAATTACTTGCTGTACTTAATACATCAGGCGCAAGATCATATGCATTATTTACTTCAGAAGGTATTGCTAAGACTTCAGCTGCATTATTCAGTGGTGACTACGTAGTAGTAACTACCGTAGCAGCAAATGGTGTTTCATACACTTCTACATACATCATCGTACTTAACTAACATCATTAAGAATTAAATTCTTTAAATTAGGCATATCATCACGATATGCCTTTTTTTTGTGTACACAACTATTTAACAGGTAAACATGATAATTGAGGTATAATAATATAGATAGTATAGAGTTTTCATTCTATGAAAAATAAGAATAATTGGGGGGGTAATCAATGCCACATAGTCCATATAGAAACTTTATAGCTGAAGAATTAGATAGAAAAGACAAAAAAGAACTCATGATTGCAGCAGTCAAAGAAGTTAATCATGTTGAAATGAAATCTTTGTTTGGCAAACCAAAAGTTGGAAAAACAATCAGAATGATTTCAGCTATTCTTTTTAGTCTCTTTGTAGCTGTTCTTGTTTTTTTACTTATATTTGATATTTTTCCAAATCCCAATATTGATATTCAGTACACACTCAGTTTTGAAACATATGGAGGAACAGCCATATCGTCAGAAAGATACGATGGAACAAGATCCATCATTTTACCAATTGAACCTACAAAAGATGGATATATTTTTGCTGGATGGTATTTTGATGAAACGCTTATCAGTCGTGTGACAACATCTTTCCTCAGTTCTTTTGAAGACCATGGAGATCTGACTTTTTATGCAAAATGGATTCCCAATGATTTAGAAGTAATACTTAGATTCAATTCGACTGGTGGATCAGTAATTGAGCAGAAAACAATTCTAATAGATACAGATCTGAGCATCTATAAACCTATAAAAGGCTCTTTATTTTTTGCTGGATGGTATTTAGAGTCTGATTTTCAAACCTTAGTTACTAGAGTTCCTTATTTCGATGCAACATTATATGCGATGTGGACACCCTTTGAACTTGTTACTGTTGGACAAACCCATATAACTTATAGTGTGCCCAGCGGTGCTTATGATCGAAACTTTAATAATGTGGTAGGTGGATTTCAAATTGCCACAACAGAAACAACATATCAATTATGGTATGAAGTAAGGCTATGGGCTGAAAATCATGGTTATGCATTCGCCAATTTAGGTAGAGAAGGTAATGATGGAGTTAATGGTGACAAACCTACGGATGCTAGTCTGGAACCAGTCACCCATATGGGATATGTAGATGCTATGATTTGGCTTAACGCATTTTCTCAAATGAATGGACTAGATCCAGTATATAGAGGTTCTAATGATGAAATCATGATGGATTCTACCATTTCTGATGACCAAGTCATGTCCATAAGACAGACTGATCGTAATGGATATAGATTACCAAGTGAAGATGAATGGGAAATGGCTGCTAGATGGACTGATGATACTGCTGAAGGTGAATATTCGATATTTTCAAGTGGTCGCTACTGGACCAAAGGGGCTTATGTCAGTGGAGCACTTGATCAGCATATAGATAGTTTAGTTGATCATGCGTGGTATAGTTACAATAGCCAAAGCAAAACACATCCTGTAGCAACCAAAGTCGCCAACAATCTTGGACTCTTTGATATGAACGGGAATGTGAGCGAATGGTGCTATGTGGACACACTTTTGTATTACAATACTATAGACAAATCAAGATTTAATAAAGGTGGGAGCTATTTAAGTGATGCAACACAAATCCGCATCTATATATTAAACTCCATCAATTATGATACGCCTTCTGAGACAATTGGTTTTCGAATTGCCTTAGGGCGCGTGAATCGCTAGATATTTCAAATTCCTAATGATAAGTGTTAACTAAATCTAATAAAAAAAACAGGCACATACTCAAGGTATGCTGCCTGTTTTCTTAAACTTTATAGAGATGAGAAGAATTGAATAATTATGCGATTGCTATAACGTATACGATTGTATTTGCTAAAGTAATCAATGTGAAGAATAATGTATTGAAGAATACTGATGTCCAAATATTACCAGTCTTCTGTGAGAATCTTCTAGAAATGATACCTGCAACTGAAAGTGTTGGAACTAAGCCTACACAAAGGATTACAGATAATGAGAATGATGGGAATGCTGCAATACCAGTATTGTATAGAACCCAGTAATTATAAACTAGGAATAATACAATTGGACCAGCTAATAAGAAGGCAGCAAATACGTCAGCTAACCAACCCTTCATATTTCTTGTATTTACGTGAACGCTAACAGCTGCTGCGAAGTAGTAGACAAAGATGATTGGCATATAGCGTAATGCTGCAACAAATTGTGGGCCGTTGAAGATTTGAATAGCATATGTATAGAATCTAAAGTCTGTTAAGAAGACCCATCCAATAATTGCAACAAGCAATAGGATACCAGTTGTAATAGCAATAGCTGTTAATAAGCTTGCTCCTACTTGAACTGGAGTTGCTTTAATACCATAAGGATTTTCAACTTCTTCACCATGATTTAACATTGGAGCTGCAATGAATGTAATTAACAGAATTAAAGCTGCACTACATAATGCCCAATAGAAAATCGTGTTAACTGAAGATGCACCCCAATAATTAACATCAGATAGAATCGTTGTGTGAGTAAGTAACCAACGGAATCCTAGTGCAACAAATACGATTAATAATGAACCACCAGATACTTTTGTTGCAACCTTGTTCATTTCTTTATCGTTCTTAGCAAGTGCTACAATCCAAACTGCTAAAGCAACAACAACTGCACCAGCCATGACGTAATATAATGCTTCACCAAGCTGAAGTAATCCAACTGAAGCTCGATCCATGAAAGTTGGAATGTAGAAAGCACTCAGTAGTGAGGCTACAGAAATTACACCAAATTTCAAATATTTCTTTTCTTTTGACATTGGAGCAACTTCGCCAAGTACTGTTAGATCTTTAGCATTAGCCTTATTGAATACAGGTAGGCTAGTAATTAATGTGAATACTGGGAATATCATGACGAATAGCGCGACTAATGAAATAAGTGTAAAGGCTTCTTTAAGCCACCAAGATTGATTTGTATCACCAGTGCGAATGTCATATGATTCCAATGTTCCTAAGCCGTGTAAAGCCAATTGATAAGTGAATGCTTCTTCGAAGAATTCAATAGTATACTTGCCAGTTTCTAAAGACCAAGTGTTTTGTGGATGTGTTTCATCAGGTGTATAGATGACTCTTTGTCCACCATCTAGGCTATAGAATGTACCAGCTTTAGAAGCATCAGTTCTTCCTAAGAATGTTAAACCAACAGGGTCTTTAACAAAATCCTTATAAAGGACTGAGCCTGTACCAGCTGGAGAATCATTATCAAAGAAGAATTGATCATAATGTGCAGCAACAATACCTACAGATCTAGTTGCGAAATAAGTTGTAGGATCAGGAACGAAAATATATCTAAAATCTGAACCTACAGGTAATGCAGTTGCAATTTTGCGGATACCACTGGTGAAGAAATCCATTTCATCAAAAACCATAGCATATGAAGCGGAGAATCCACCCATTGAGTGTCCACTGACGCCAATCATACCATTTCCATTAGCATCTTTTAAGACAAAATCTTGATCATACATGTATTGTGCAGCATCGTATAATGATTTTGCATAGAAACTAAATGCAGCACCCATTTTAGATGAATCACCATGGTCATACATGTCGATAGCTAAAACAACATAACCTCTCTTTGACAACTCGATTGCACCAATTTCTTGCATTTCTTTATTGTTCAGGTAGCCATGTGTAAAGATGACTGCAGGAGCTGGGTTCGAATCATCTACACCTCTAGGTGTATAAAGATAACCTGCCAATTCACCATTTTCAGTTTCAAAAGTTATTGCTTCAACTTTTACTGAGAAGAATGAAGTCTGTACTAATGATGCAAAGAAACTTGATGCGATGATTACAATTAACAATACGACTAGCCATTTTACTGGCTTCAACCAATTTTTAAACATTTTTTTCTCCCTTCGTTTCTTTTTATTTTTATATAATTGCTTATATAATTCCGATTATTAGATAAAACACAGGAAAAACACAATATTAAAAATTAAATTAAAAAAAGCAAAACCAAAATATACCCTTGTATTTTTGCTTTGCTCGCTGACCTCTAAGCAGTTTCATTAACTTTTATCATAATTATAGCACTGCTTTAATAGTGTGTCAATAAAAAGTATGAAAAACATTGCATCATAAACCATATTTAGTTTGAATATAGAAATATTGAACAAAAAAAACAAACCACGATTTAAATTAACATTTGATCGAGTAATTTATAAGTATTTTTTCTTAAAATATAATCTCATTTATTTTATATGATTATTTATTCACATTATACTGATTTTCTCTTGACTATAGCTGAAAATAGGATTAAAATAGATTTATAATGAGCATATGCTCATAACGAGGAGATATCATGCCAAGACCAATCGTTAGCCGCAAGGTTTGTTTTTTGCCTGAAAATAACTTATTTGGACCTTTGATATCCAATCCAAATAAAAGAGAAATCATTTATATGACAGTTGAAGAATATGAATCTATAAGGATTATCGATTTTATAGGAAAAAATCAAGAAACTTGTGCTGAGGAGATGAATGTATCTCGCGCAACAGCACAACGTATATATCATACTGCTAAGCAAAAAGTCGCAGATGCGATGGTAAATGGAAAAATATTGAAAATAGAAGGTGGCAATTATAAGCTATGTGATATTTCTACAGATTCATTTAGATGTAGCCATTGTCCATATTTAAATCAGGACGCTTAGCAAAGTTTATTAACAATCATCTATAGATCTCATTAGTTTAAGGGGAATCTAAAACATATAAACTCAACTTAGGTTATAAGTTTCGGTTAGTAACCTGTTTTAAACACGCCTTTATAAACAATGAGATTAGATGCCATCATATCAATAAAAAATTGATGCATTATGAGATGTATAAAAAGAAAGAGGTTAATCTATGAGAATTGCAATTGCTTGTATCAAAGGATTGGTATCAGATCATTTTGGCCATTCAGATTCCTTTGAGATTTACACGTTTGAAAATAAAATGCCTGTATTTGTGGAATCAATCAAAAACCCAGAACACAAGCATGGATATTTACCTACTTTTTTAAAGAATGCTGGTATTGATATTGTCATTTGCGGGAATATTGGTCAAAGCGCTGTTCAACTCATGGTAGGAGAAGGTATGGATGTGATTTCAGGAGCCAAAGGCACGATAGACACCGCCATTGAGCAGTACGCTCAAGGTAATTTGATCTCACAAGGATTAGAATGTAGTGGACATAACCATGATCATGAATGCAATCATGATTGAGAATAGGAGAAAATGAAATGAAAGAAAAAACAGATGTTTTAGTCATTGGAGGCAGTGCTGCTGGTTTAGTTGCAGCGATGACTGCTAAATCGAATTATAAGGACAAGAAGGTCGTTTTAATTCGTAAAGAAGATAAGGTAATGATTCCTTGTGGAATTCCTTACATTTTTGGTACTTTGGAATCATCAGATTCAAACATTCTTCCTGATGGTGGATTACTTAATTTAGGTGTTGAAATCAAAGTCGATACAGTTGAAGAAATTAACACTTCTGAAAAAACATGTAAAACAGCAAGTGGATTAGAAATAAGTTTCGATAAACTGGTCATTGCAACTGGATCTCAACCGACTAAACCCAATTGGCTTAAGGGCAAGGATTTGGAAAATGTCTTTACAATTCCAAAGAATAAGTCATATTTAGATGATATTGTTAATAAATTGGCAAGCTTTCAAAAAGTTGCTGTTATTGGAGCTGGTTTTATTGGTGTTGAAGTTTCAGATGAATTAAACAAACGTGGGTTAAAGGTTTCACTCATTGAAAAAGAACCACATATCTTAGCACTTGCTTTTGATGAAGATATTGCTCTTGATGCGGAAGTATTGCTTAAAGATAGAGGTATTGATATTTTAGCAGGCGTTTCTATCAAAGAAATCCAAGGTAAAGACAAAGTTTCTTCTATTCTATTGAGTGATGGTAGAATCATTGAAACAGATGCAGTTGTACTTTCAATGGGTTATCTTCCTAATGCTAGTTTAGCAAAAGAATCGGGTATTCATATCAATGAAAAAGGATTCATTATTGTTGATGAATTTTTGAGAACCAATGTAAAAGATATATTTGCAGCTGGTGATTGTGCAGAAAAACGGGATTTTTCTACTAGTAAGCTATCAACAACAATGCTTGCTTCAACAGCATGTGCTGAAGCGAGAGTTGCAGCGTTAAACCTCTATAAGATTTCAACAGTGCGCAAATTCAAGGGAACCATTGGTATTTATTCAACTTGTATCGGTGATACAGCATTTGGTGTCGCTGGCTTAACTGAAGAGGCTGCTTTAAAAGAAGGATTCAATTTTGTTACAGGTAAATTTACAGGTGTCGATCGTCATCCAGGTAAACTGAATAACCCTCATAAACAAACTGTAAAATTGATTGTATCTAAAGAATGTGGAAGAATTCTTGGCGGTTCTGTTCTTGGTGGAGTTAGTGCAGGTGAACTTACAAATGTTCTTGGTTTTATTATTCAAGGTAGTATGTCAGTTTCTGATTTACTTGTAGCTCAAATTGGTACACAACCTATGTTAACAGCTTCTCCTGCAGCTTATCCTTTGATTAAAGCGGCAGAGGCAGCAGCTAAAAACTTATAAAAGTAAGTATTGAATGATCAGTAGATAAATTGAAAAAATAAAATGTTAGTTGACATTAAAAAAGCAACTAACATTTTTTTACACTCATCATTTTTATATTTGTAGAAGAAAGCGAATTATTTTAGATGCTTTCATCCATTTTACAAATCTTTGTAGAATAAATAATCCATCTTTTTTACCTATTTTATTGGGTAAAATCAAAGGTTTGTCGTATAATATAAATAATTGAAGATAAGTGAGGAAAATCATGAAAAAGCTTGTTGTTCTATGGAAAAGTGATGATTTAGTTGATATCAAGGAATTGATCATAACTTATATCACCAATTCTATGCTCAAATCTTGGTGGGATCAAGTCGAAGTTATCATCTGGGGAGCATCTCAAAAACTAGTCTCTGAAAACAAGGAGATTCAAGAAGAGATAAAAAAGATGATGGCATTAGGAGTTCTCTTTTACGCATGTAAAAATTGTGCTGACAATCTATGCGTTACGGCACATCTTGAATCTGTAGGAATAGATGTTAAGTATACCGGGTTATTACTTACTCAAAGATTACAAAGCGATGCTTATGTTATAACATTATAAATGAGACAATTTTTCAGGAGGTATATATGGACTGGATTGTGAGAGTAGAAAATCTAGTAAAAAGCTATGGTGATGTTAAAGCGGTAAGAGATATCTCTTTTTCGATAAAAAGAGGTAGTTTGTTTGCTTTTTTAGGACCAAATGGTGCTGGGAAATCAACGACAATCAACATCATGACCACATTACTTGATGCTGATAGCGGAAAAGTTTATTTGAATGAACAAATCGATGACGCCTATTTTAGAAATAAGATTGGTGTTGTTTTCCAAGGAAACGTGCTTGATGATTTTTTGACTGTTAAGGAAAATCTCATGTATAGAGGATCCCTTTACACGAATAAAAAATCTGAAGTAAAAAAAAGATATGATGAGCTTGTTGAATATCTCAATATGCATGATTTTGAAAATCAAAGATTTAGTACATTATCTGGAGGTCAGAAAAGAAGAGCAGAGATTGCAAGAGCACTCTTTTCTAATCCCGAGATTCTATTGTTGGATGAACCAACAACAGGGCTTGATCCTGAAACTAGACAGGTAGTTTGGAAGGTCATTGATGATCTGAAAAAGAAGCATGGTCTAACCATCTTTTTAACAACGCACTATATGGAAGAAGCATCTAATGCTGATCATGTAGTCATCATCAACAAAGGTGAGATTGTTGCTCAAGGAACACCTGCACTTTTAAAAGACAAATATAGTTATGATCGATTAAAAATTGTTCCTCACGATAAAGAAAAAATGATTAATGACTTAAGTTTGATCAATCGGCCTTATGAAAAAATAGCTGATCAATATATCATGATTGTTGAAGATACAGCGGATGCTATTTATTTAATTGAACTTCTTAAATCTAATATCAAACAGTTCGAAGTACTCAAAGGAACCATGGATGATGTCTTTATCAATGTTATAGGAGGTGAGATCAATGTATGATTTGACTTCTTTAGTTAAACGACATATTTTGACCTTCTTAAGAGATAAAACAGCTGTTTTCTTCTCATTCTTGAGTGTTTTAATTTTGTTAGCACTATACTTTCTATTTATAGGAAGACAATACACCAATGGTGATGAACTATCAATGATTGATCCCAATTTGAAGATATACTTAACTGCAGGCATTATGATGGGCGGTATATTAATCATCAATACAGCGTCATTATCGTTAGGCATGATGGGTAATCTAATCAATGATTTGGTTCAAAGAAAACTTGATGGTTTTCTAGTGACCCCTGTCAAACGCTATAAAATTATTCTTAGCTACTATATTTCTTCAATCCTAGTAACTGCGGTTTTATCTTTATTTATGTGGTTTTTAACGTATTTGTATGTCGGAATTGCTTCTGGATACTGGTATTCTTTCAAGGCTTTTATCAACACTTCTTTGCTCGTTGTTTTCTTTACCTTTCTATCATCAACAATGATGATTTATATAACAACATTGATTAAATCTATCAATGCATTTGGGGCTTTATCTGGTATTTTAGGAACCTTTATAGGGTTCACATCAGGTATTTATATGCCACTTGCAGTTTTGGGTAAATCCATGACTTATGTTGCTTCTTTATTACCATTCACTCATATGGCCATTATCTTAAAGAATGTTTTACTTGAAGGCCCTTACGAAATGCTTGCTCAAACGATACCACCTGAAGGTATGGCACAGATTGAAACATTTTTTGGAACACTTGAAATTGGTGTTTTAGGCATGGATGTTCCCATGTGGATCATTATGTTAGCTTCAATTGGTCTGGCATTTATACTGCTATTTTTAGCCTATAGAAATATGAATAAGAAGATGGGAAACTAAATATAGTATTAAAAGATATTAGCATATATATCCTTTTTTATTAATCAAGAAAATGGTAAAATGTAATCATATTATATAATGAAAATGAAATAGAGGTTCTCGTATGAAAATAAGCACTTATTTTAAACCGAAAACAATGGTCTATACTGGTTCTTTTTCTCATATTAATACACAGATTAATCATTGGCAATACAATGAAGAAAAAGTTGAATTAGTTGAAGGTCTTGAATTCGATAAAGAAATGAAGCACTACGTTCAAATTGTTGGCTTGGCTGATGTTGAAAAAATACAAGAAATCAGAAAGCACTTGCCCATTGACCCCTTGGTCATGGAAGATATTTTCAATGTGAATCAGCGTAATAAATATGAGCTCAAAGAAGAATATCTATTTGGTACATTTGCACTTTCGTATCTTGAAGATAAAGTCATAAAAAATGATTATATGAGTATTTTGATGTTTTCTAATACCATAGTCAGCTTCCATGAAACACAACCTAATTTTCTTGAAGATATTCAAATGCTATTTGCTGAACATAAAGAATTGAGAGAATTACCAGTTGATTATTTGTTTTTTCAAATCATGGATATCATTACTGATAAGCATTTAGAGGTTTATGACACATTGAATTTAGCTGTTGTTGAATTTGAAGCACAATTGCTAGAAACAAAAAGCATTGAGCAAGAAGAGTTTTATAAAATACGCAAGCAAATGTTAGAACTTAAAAACAATGTTTCGCCAATTTATGAACAATTGGAAAAAGTACTGGCAAAGAAAAGTCCTTTATTCAATTTCTCAACAAGCACCTATTTTGAAGATTTAAAAGATCATCTACAACGACTTGATAATAGACTCAATCAAAGTCGTGAAATTACACGAAATCTACTCGATTTGCACATGAACAACCAATCAACAAAAATGAATAAGATTATGGCAACCTTAACTTTGTTCTCAGCAACATTTATTCCTTTATCATTTTTAACTGGATTCTTTGGTATGAATTTTGTGCACTTCGGTGTTTTACAATATGAACAAGCTATTTATTTGTTTTCAGGTATTTGCGCGATAATTGCCGTGGGCATGGTTATTTTCTTTAAGAGAAAAAAATGGTTTTAGAATGAAATTTTTGCATACAATTTAAAACATCTGAGAAATCAGGTGTTTTTTACACTTCTTTTACATAAGTCTTACCATTTCTTGGTTTCAACAAATTCTAAGTTTACATATAATGGAAGTGTTGAAAAATAAAAAGGAGAATTCGAATGAAAAAATTAGGATTAACACTTATAATTGCAATCGTATTAATGTTATCTTCATGTACAGCACAAGAGGAAGCAAAATTTGATACAACAAGCAATATTACAGTTTATACAAGAGATACCACATCAGGAACTCGTGCTGGTTTCATGGGTAAGATCGATTTTGCAGAAGCAGAAACCTCAGATGATGTGTTAGTTGAAGGATTTGTAATTAAAGATAATACTGGTATTATGACAGCGATGGCAACTGATGAATTTGGGATCGGTTATGTGTCACTATCAAGTGTCAACGATACAATTAAAGCCTTGAATTACAATGGTATTGAACCAACTGTTGCAAACGTTATAAACAATACTTATGGATTAAAGAGACCATTTAATTGGATGGTTAGAGATTCAGGCGATTTCCCATCACAAGCAGTTGAAGATCTAGTCTATGCGTTTATAGCTTTCTTAGGTACGACAGATGCTGGTGATATCATTGCAAACAATGGTGCAGTCGCTTTAGTTAGTACTACCACTTGGGATTCAATCAAAGCAAATTATCCAATCGTCAATCAAGACAATTCAACAGTAACTGTGCGTTTTGGTGGTTCAGATTCCATTCAAAAAGTAGCACAAGCTTTGACACAAGCATTTACGGCTAAAGCTGGAAACTTCGTAGCTGAACACGATCATACAGGTTCAGGTGACGCATATAAGAGAACTCAAGATCCAGCAATCAAAGACACTTCAGTTGGTAAGGATGTTGGTTTTGCTTCAAGAGACTTCAAAGATACTGAAAAAGTTGGCGTTGAGACTTCAGATATGGGTCAATTGGCATGGGATGCAATTGTTGCTATCGTCCATTTAGACAATCCTTGGTCAGATGCTACTGCTGAACAATTAAAAAAGATTTATGACGGTACATTCACAACTTGGTCAGATTTAATTACAGAATAACAATTAAGAAAATTAAGTTAAGACCTTTTAGGTCTTTTCTTAGTATATGGAGAATACACCCATGCAACAAGCAAAAGGTATAAAGAAAACTAAGTTCCAAAAGAATGCAGTGATCGATCAAGTGGTCAAAGCTGGATTATTCGGCTTTGCCCTTTTATCGTCTTCATTCATCTTTGTTGTGATTGGGGTCATCCTAGTTAAAGGCGCTACGCCTTTTTTCACTGATAACAGTGGTCTTGGAGCAGTTAATATTTTCAAATTTCTAATTGGAGATACGTGGCTTACAGGCACTGCATTTCATTCGAATCTTTACAGTATCGGATTTATTATTGTCAGTACCATTTTAATTGCTTTTCTTTCTTTAATGCTATCTTTTCCAGTTGGCGTATTAACCGCTCTATTTATTGCGAAGATTGCACCAAAAAAACTTGCTGAAGTATTAAGAACAGTCATTGAAATGCTTGCTTCCATACCATCTATTATTTATGGATTATTTGGGGCAGGTATCATATTGAAAATCGTATATAATGCAAGTGCTTTGATTGGATATCAGTCGAAAGGCGGAAATTCAATTATCTCAGCAGTCATCGTCTTAGCTATTATGACCATCCCAACTATTGCCTCTATTTCTGAAGTTGCAATTCGCTCTGTCGATAAGGATTTAGAACTTGGATCCTTAGCACTTGGAGCAAGTGTGACACAGACTAATTTCAAAGTTGTTCTATCAGCAGCAAAATCAGGTATCTTCACTTCAGCTATTCTTGGTATCGGACGTGTATTAGGTGAGGCAACTGCTGTATCATTGGTTGCAGGTGGCAGACGTTCAGGATATTCATTTGATATCTTGGATACAACAAGTACACTAACAACCATCATGCTAGAAGGATTGAAAGAAACAACAGGGCTTGACTATGATATTCGCTTCTCTGTTGGGATTATTTTAATGATTGTCATCTTGCTTACCAATCTAACATTAAACGCTATCAAGAAGAAGGTAGGTGGCATAGATGTCAAATAAGCGGATATGGAAAGACAGAATCTTACAAGGATTAACTTATTTTGCATCATTCTTTAGTATGGCAGTCTTGCTTCTAATCATTGGCTTTGTATTTTTGAATGGGTTCAAATTACTGAATTGGGATTTGGTGACACACAACTATGTTGCAGTTAGCCATATCGCTGACTTGAAAGAAGGAGCTGTACCTGGTAGATATGTAGCAACAAAAAAATTAGATGACAATGTCTTTTACTCAGAAAAGTGGGGATTAGGTTTAAGAGATGATATTAATCTTCAAGGAAAAACTGTTGTAGTCGTAGACTACGTTCATCCTGATTCACCATTTATAATGCTTAACAATAAAGGTATTGGAGATGATTTATCGCTCGATATCGATTATGAAATCATCAGAATCGCATTTGAAAGTGCATCTTCAGCTTTATCAGTTTATGGATCTGAGAATATGATTAATGTTTTAGATCAGCATGATTCATTTAGAGAACTTGAATTTGCAACAACTGGTGGAGGTATAAGAGGATCAATCATAACAACTTTATATCTTATTATATTGACGCTGATTATGGCATTGCCAATTGGCATCGGATCAGCAATCTATTTGAACGAATATGCACAAAACAACAAATTCACCAGACTGATCCGATCGCTGATTGAAACATTGACAGGAATTCCTTCGATTATTTATGGTTTGATGGGATTAGCGGTATTTGTTCCTCTGACAATACGATTGACAGATGCTACAGGAGGAAATATTATTTCAGGAGCTATGACCTTATCAGTTATCTTATTACCGATTGTAATCAGAACAACAGAAGAAAGTCTAAAAGTTGTGCCTGATGATTATCGATTTGCATCGTTAGCACTTGGAGCAAGCAAAACACAAACCACATTTAAGGTTATTCTACCAAATGCTTTCTCAGGTATTCTAACAGCAACGATACTTGCTATTGGTAGAATCATTGGGGAAAGTGCAGCACTTGTATTTGCTATTGGTACTGCAATTAAAGATGAGGTATCGCTAACTGACAAATCAACATCACTTGCTGTTCATATATGGGCAATGATGACCGATGAACCGGCGAATATTGAATTATCGACAACGATTGCAATTATCATTTTGATCATCGTATTGACATTGAATATTACAGTAAAATTATTATCAAGAAGAATGATGAAAAGGTTTGGTGCACGTGCATGACAACAATAGAAAATAAAATTATATTTGATATTAAAGGATTAGATTTGTTTTATGGTGAGAAACAAGCCTTAAAACAAATCGATTTACCCATTTATGAAAAAGAAATAACAGCTCTCATCGGTCCATCTGGTTGTGGAAAATCAACATTTTTAAGAACATTGAATAGAATGAATGATTTGATTCCCAATTGTAAGATTGATGGGGATGTCCACTATAGTGATGAAAACATATATCGCCGTGGTATGGATATCATTGGATTGCGTAAGAGAGTGGGTATGGTATTTCAAAAGCCAAACCCATTTCCGATGAGTATTTTTGATAACATTACCTATGGTCCTAAATGTCAAGGTATTAAAGACAAAAAAGAACTAAAAGAGATTGTTGAATCATCATTGAAACAAGCAGCATTATGGGATGAGGTCAAAGATAGACTCAAAGAATCTGCATTATCTCTATCAGGAGGGCAGCAACAGCGCCTTTGTATAGCTAGAACAATAGCGATGAAACCTGAAGTTATACTTATGGATGAACCAACTTCTGCATTAGATCCTGTTGCTACTGCTAAAATCGAAGATTTAGTGATAGAATTAAAGCAGCAATACACAATTATCATCGTAACACACAATATGCAACAAGCAGCGCGTATCTCTGATAAGACAGCATTCTTTTTAATGGGTGAAGTGGTTGAATATGGAGATACATCACATATATTTTCAACACCAGAACATAAAAAAACTGAAGAGTATATTACCGGAAGATTCGGATAAAATGCTATAATGGAGGTAGTACAATGACTTTAAGACAATCATTGCTTCAATCAATTGAAGCTTTAAAAAAAGAAGTTACAAATATGGCTGATTTGGCTTTGGCTAACTTACGAGAAGGATTAACAGCATTTAAGAATGGTGATCATCAGTTGGCAAATGAACTGATTCTCAAGGATGATGAAGTAGACCAATATGAAGAAGAAATTGCTAAAATGGCACTCAAAATCATCTGGAAAGAACAACCAGTAGCAAGTGATTTAAGATTAGTTACAGGTATATTGAAACTTATTACGGATTTGGAACGCATTGGTGATCATGCGAGTGATATTGCTGAAATGACATTGCATTTAGAAGAAAACCAAAATAAAAGAATGCTTCCTCTTACATCAAAGATGGCTGAAATAGTGGAAGACATGGTCCTTTCTAGTATTCAAGCACTGGTTAAGGTTGATGGAGAGCTTGCACGTAAAGTAATTGCTAAAGATGATGAAGTTGACGACCTTTTCCAGCAACTGATTGATAAGATGACAACAGAATTAAAAAAAGAATCAATCGATCCAAATGATGCAATTTATATATTGATGGTAGGAAAATATTTTGAAAGAGTAGGAGACCATGCGGTCAATATTGCACAATGGATTATCTTTATGGTTTCTGGTACGCACAAAAATACTCTATTATTTTAAGAGGTGAGTTATGGCTATTATCTATTTTGTTGAAGATGATCAATCCATCGGTTACATCATTGAAAAAACAATACAGCACGCTGGGTTAATTGGTGTGGGTTTTCAAAAAAGCGAAGATTTTTTTGAGAAGTATAAAGAGCAAAAACCAGATTTAATTTTGCTTGACGTGATGCTTCCTGGAATGTCAGGTTTAGACATATTGAGAGACCTCAGAAAATTTGATAAGGAAACACCTATCATGATGGTATCCGCTTTACAAAGCGAAATGGATAAGGTTATCGCTCTTGATATGGGTGCTGATGATTATATGACTAAACCATTTGGTGTTTTAGAATTAACATCAAGAATTCAATCCAAATTAAGAAAGAATCCTCATCAAAAAATTTATCAATTAAGTAATGTATCTTTAGATGAAAAAAAGCATTCATGTATGATTAACAACCAAGAAATATATCTAACAAACAAGGAGTTTTCAATATTGAAGTTACTCATAAAAAACAAGGACTCTGTTGTCTCTAAAGAAAGTATATTTAAAAATGTTTGGGAAACAGATTTTATTGGTGAAACGAGAACTCTTGACATGCATATTAAATCATTAAGACAAAAATTGAAAGCTGAAGAAGCAACGGTTGAAATAAAAACAATCAGAGGCATAGGATATTCTATAGAATGAAACAGAAACTTATCAGAAATAATATTGTTCTTTTATTAAGTGCTTTTATTTTGTTTTTTATTGTTGTTTTTATAGCGTTATATCAATTTGAAAAAAACAATCAAACTCAGTTTATGGCATATATTATTGATGAAGTTGAAATTGCGTATCAAAATCACACGGGTAATCCAGAAGAATTTATCATTAATTATACCAATGAAAATGGTAGACGTATAACAATACTTGATTCCAATGCACATGTTCTAGCAGATACACATGATTACATTGTTGGAACAGATAAGAGTGAAAGACCAGAAATCATCGATTTGGGGTCTGTTTATGTTAGACATTCAGCCACGATTGATTTAGATATGCTGTATATTGCAAAGGTTATGGATGATGGTAATTATTTAAGAGTTGCTGTTCCCTTAGCTGATCAAGTGACTGCCTATAATCGCGTCATTTGGATTTTGGTTATTAGCGGTTTAGTATTTTTAGGACTCTATTATATTGGGTTAAGAGAAATCAATAAAAACTTACTTACACCATGGCAGCAAGTAAAAAAAGGAATGATATCGCTAAATCAAGGTAAGTTTGAGGTATTTTCACTGAATAGCCCATACCCTGAAATCAATGATATACTTTATGAGATGAATGGAATCAATTTTGAAACAGCTAAACATTTAAGAACCATTGAAGCTTATCAAATACAACTCGATAGCATTTTAAATGAAATCGATCAAGGTGTTATTCTATTTGATCACGAAGAGAATATCATCTATGTAAATGAAGATGCAAATGGCATATTTGATTTTGGTTATGATGTTTTGCATCACCCCGCCTATTATGCAATACGTGACCCATACATTAAAGAAGCAATTTCCAGTGCAAATTTTGACCGAAAATCTTCATTTTTTGACCTAAAACACAAGGGTAAAATTTATGAAACAAGAATTTTTTTTGTTTCATCAGATAAAGAGAATCAAAATGAAGCAACCGTTTTGGCATTGTTTAAAGATGTGAGCCAGGAACGTTCTATTGAACAGATGAAAAGGGATTTCTTTTCTCATGCTTCACATGAACTCAAATCACCTTTAACGGCAATTAGAGGGTATGCCGAACTCATTGAACATGGTTTAGTAAGTGAGAGGGAAATCCCAGAATCAGCACAACAAATTGTTAAGCAAACTGAAACAATGACAGCTTTAGTAGAAGATATGTTGATGTTGTCTAGGCTTGAGAGTCTCAAAGAAAGAGTCTTTACAAAACATCATTTAGAAAAAATCTTATTAGATGTCATCAACCAGATGAAGCCTATTTATAAACAAAAAAAAATTGAAACTCATGTTGAATTAGAACCCATTTCAATGATGTGTGATGCACTTGACATGCAAAAACTATTTAAAAATTTAATTGAAAATTCAATTAAATATAGCGAGGAAAATAAAGAAATTTATATCAAACTTTATTTGGATAAAGATTGTTTTGTCTTTGATATCAAAGATCAGGGAATTGGTATTGACTTAGAACATCAACAACGTGTATTTGAAAGATTTTATCGTGTTGATAAAGGACGTTTAGAAGGTGGTACAGGATTAGGACTAGCTATTGTTAAGCATATTGTTATGAAATATCATGGGGATATTCACTTAGATTCAGGATTATCCAAGGGGACAAGGATTGTCATTCGCATCAATTTAAAACAAATTGATTAATACAAACAAAAAAAGGACGAATCATCGTCCTTTAATTTTAATTTGGCAGGGGTAGAAGGATTTGAACCCTCACCGACGGTTTTGGAGACCGGTATGCTACCATTGACACCATACCCCTAAGCGCATTTATAAGTATAGCATAATAATTTGATAAATTGCAATCGAAAAAGAAAAAAAAGAATGGAAATTATTTCCCATTCTTATCCTTGTATTCAATATCCTTAAATATAGGTTCAGCATCTATAACAGTTGTTCCATCCTTGCGGATGCCATAATTTTTTGTCTTGTAATGCTCTCTAACCTTTTTATGGAAGAAGAGCAAGTAAGTTATACCAGCAACAATAATTATATAAATGATCATTGTGCGCCATATGACTGCATTGTAATCAGCAAGATTGTCTCTATCATTTACTAAATTGAAGCTCGTAATTTCGGCATCATTTGGAGTATCTTCAGTAAATTGAGCTCTTAATTGATAATCACTTGGATTAATTGACAGATTAGCATCTTTGTTATAGGCACTTTCACTGTTTACAACTGTGGTTGATAAGAATAATGGAGAATCATTAAATATCATATTGTCATCTTCATCGACATTACGGTTTGAATAAGTAACCTCAATTCGAGTTAGATTGGCAAACGCATCTTGATCAGGTACCTTTAAATAGGAATCAGCATCAAATAAGAACAATACTGGAACATTATAATAAGCAAATGCTTGTTCTGAATCATAGACAATACTGCCACTTTTTGTTAATTCTTCATTCACAAGCAAAGTGTTTTGATCAAGTTCAATGGCAATTTCAATGACGGGATCAATAAGGGTTACCCCGTCTTCAACAATGACAACATCGTTGACAAAAATCATGTATCCATCATAAAATGCATCATCAGACATGATACCAACTGCATAAATACGAACCGTTAATTGATAGTCACCATCATCTTTTATATATTCATATAAAATAGGAGATTCCCGGTAATACTCAATGCCCATTAAGGTGTTGATACCCTTTAAAAAAATCGTATCGTCATCAACATTATCTGCAACAACGTCCGAATAATAATCTTGTAATTTTGAGTAATATGAATAGCTATAAACCTGTAATGATAATAGGGATATAACCATAACATATAGTGCACGCCCGAACCACTTCAGCATAATATCACACCTTTCTAGAATAGAATACTAGAAATGAGGCTAATTCACAACTAAAAAGGCAAATTTACATAATTTCACTTTACAATAGAGAAAATTATTGTATAATAATAATTGCGCTATCACATGGCGGCCGTGGCGAAGTGGTTAACGCATCGGATTGTGGTTCCGACACGCGAGGGTTCGATTCCCTTCGACCGCCCCATTATTTTTTTTAGGCCCATAGCCAAGGGGTAAGGCAAGGGACTTTGACTCCCTCATCGTTGGTTCAAATCCAGCTGGGCCTGCCAAATTAATTTTAAAGCTCTATAGACAGGGCTATAGCCAAGCGGTAAGGCAAATGGCTCTGACCCATTCATCGTTGGTTCAAATCCAGCTAGCCCTGCCACTTAATGTAAAAGTAGGAACAATGTTTCTATTTTTTTATTTTCAAGTAAATCTCTTTGACCCTTCCTACTATAAAGCAGGAGGTAATAATATGAAAAAAATGATTTTATTTATTTTAATGATTTGTATGGGAGTAGTTGTCATTAGATTTGAAATTAGTGCTGTGGGGACAAACACGTTTCCTGTTGGAAAGAATTACTTGAATTTAAGCAATCTGATCATGAAATCTGATAATTCTGGTTATGCATATACACAAAATCCAATACTAGTTAAGCCGAATCAGCAGTATACCATCGTTTTGGACTATGGATTTTTAGGACAGCATAGTGATTGGTTAGGCGACATCTATATTAGTATTGAAGAATATCCCTCACATGATTCCTATGATTTACTCCTTTTGGGTAATCATGTTACAGAAAAAGCATATGTGGAGTTCATTCCATCAGAAGACTATATACATATTACTAGTTTACCTATGCTTCCATCAAATTACGATGCGATTCTTTATGAAGGGTTGTATACTGATTTTACGGGATTTGAACCATATATGGATCAAAATGAAAAAATAGATTATTATGGTGTTCTTCCTATTGATTACGATCAACCGATGACAGTGGAACAAATCAAGTCATATATTCATTCGAGTGATCCATATGGCAACCCATTAGGAATTTCTGTTGAAAACGATGGATATTCTACAGGAACTAAAGTTCCAGGTTGTTATCAAATGACTTTTTTAACAACCTATAATCAAATCTCGAAGAGATATTACTTAGAAGTTCGAGTATTTGATCAAGTTCCGCCAATCATTCATAATCCTGGTACAATTTCTGTGCCATTAAGTGAAAAAGCAAGTCTAAATGATATCAAACAAATGATTACCGTTTCTGATAATGCTGATGCAATGACATCTAATGATTTGGTTGTAATACAAGATACGTATTCTTCAGCAAACACCATTGGAACGTACTCAATTACAGTTAAAGCTATAGATTCAAGTCTTAATGAATCATCACTGGTGATCACTATTTTGCTGGTTGATCTAAAAGGACCTATCATTACAGGACCAAGCGATATCTATCTTTATACAACTGATGTACCTTTAACAACAGAACAAATCAAAGAATACTATACATTTATAGATGATGTTAGTGGAACCAATGTAGGTGTTATCTTTACTGTTGATCAATATCAGCAAACTCAGATTGCAGGTATCTATAATATTACATTGAAAGCAGTAGACCAGCAATTCAATTTTAGTTTGAAATACATTAGCATTCATGTAATAGAAAACCGAGGACCGGTTTATTCAAACGACGAAATCATTCTTGATATTGATACCGCTGACAATATGAGTGAACAAGAATTAATTGATTGGTTTACTGAACACGCTTTGTCTATGGGATATGACGTTTCCCATGTGAGTATTTTATACAATGAATACAAAAACCATGAAAATGAAGACGGTAGCTACTATGTTTACTTAAATTATGATGTAAATAATGAAACAGCAATGTCAAGAATTAGAGTAGATGTTTCCAATGTACAAAAAGAAGTGAATTACATGCTCTATTTACTGATTGGTGTACCTTCTGTAGGCGGTTTGATTACACTTTTCGTGTTAAAAAGAAAAAACATATAAATATTATGAAAAGAATTGACACTCTTTTAAAAAAAGGGTATAATTCTTTTTGCGCGGGTATGGCGAAATTGGCAGACGCACTAGACTTAGGATCTAGCGCCGCAAGGCGTGCAGGTTCAACTCCTGTTACCCGCACCACTATAAAACAAGAAACGACTTAGTCGTTTTTTTATTGAGAAGAAATCACTTTAGAAGTTTTGTAATATGATGTGAAAATGAAAAAAAACCTTAAAAACTTTCTGAAAATGATGTATAATTAAAATGTTGAATTGTACGTACGTTTTGGAGGTAAATATGCTAGAGGTTGGAACAAAAGTCAAAGACTTCAGTCTAAATGATGCATTTGGGGAAACATACACCTTATCTAAATTTCTAGGGAAAAAAGTGGTTATTTATTTTTATCCTAAAGATGATACACCGGGGTGTACCACTCAAGCATGTGCTTTTAGAGATGCTTATGATGATTTCAAAAAAAATGATGTCATCGTGATAGGTATTAGTAAAGATTCGCCCAAGAGTCATGAACAATTTATTAAAAAATATGAATTGCCATTTATTTTATTAAGCGACGAAGGTCTTGATGTAATTAATTACTTTGGTGTTTATGTCGAGAAGAGTATGTATGGTAAAAAATATATGGGAGTTAGTCGTTCAACCTTTATCTTAAATGAGAAAGGGATCATTACACACGTTTTTGAAAAGGCATCTCCTAGCGAGAATGCAGACGATATAATAAAGATTCTTAAATAAGAATTAATCAGGAGGTATTATTATGGTAGCAAAAAAAGTTATAAAATCTATGGATGGGAATGAAGCTGCAGCATATTGTTCATATGCGTTTACCGAAGTAGCGGGTATTTATCCAATTACACCATCCTCACCAATGGCTCAATATGTTGACCTTTGGGCTTCGGAAGGCAAGAAAAATTTATTTGGAATGCCAGTTAAAGTAGTTGAAATGCAAAGTGAAGCTGGCGCTGCTGGAACCGTACACGGTTCATTACAAATGGGTGTGTTGACCACAACATATACAGCATCACAAGGGCTTTTATTAAAAGTACCTAACATGTATAAGATTGCTGGACAATTACTTCCAGGTGTTATCCATGTAGCTGCAAGAAGTATTGCCGCTCAAGCATTGTCAATCTTTGGAGATCATCAAGATGTCATGGCTGCACGCCAGACAGGATTTGCTATGATTGCTTCAACGGGCGTACAAAGTGCCATGGACTTAGCAGGTGTTGCTCATTTATCTGCAATCAAATCAAGCATTCCTTTCCTACATTTCTTTGATGGCTTTAGAACATCACATGAAGTTCAGACTGTTGAAGTCATGGATTATCAAGTGTTTGATCGCTTGCTTGACAAAGAAGCTGTTGCTAGATTTAGATCAAAAGGATTAAATCCAGAACATCCAGTAACTCGTGGTACAGCTCAAAGTGATGATGTTTATTTCCAAACAAGAGTTTTACAAGCATCTCATTACGCAAGTGTACCTGATGTTGTTGCTGATTATATGTCAGAAATATCTAAAGTAACTGGTAGAAATTATGCACCATTTGTTTATTATGGTGATAAAGATGCTACTGATGTTATCATTGCTATGGGGTCAGTGATTGAAACTGCTCAACAAACCGTAGATTTCTTAATGGCTCAAGGTAAAAAAGTAGGATTATTATCTGTTCATCTATATCGCCCATTTAGTTCAGAGTACTTCTTCAATGCTATGCCTAAGACAGCAAAGAGAGTCACAGTTTTAGATAGAACTATTGAACCAGGTGCTCCTGGAGATCCATTATACCTTGATGTTAAATCCATGTATTATAGCAAGGATCATCAACCACTAATTTTAGGTGGTAGATATGGTTTATCTTCAAAAGATACAACCCCCGCTATGATTAAATCCGTATTTGAAAATATGGCTGGAGAACAAAAGGATCAATTTACTGTTGGTATTGAAGATGATGTTACATTCACATCACTTAAATTTGAATCAAGTGATGAAATCACTGATAAAGATGCTACTGAATTGTTATTTTTCGGATTAGGTTCCGATGGTACAGTTGGAGCATGTAAAAATATTACAAAAATTCTTGGTGATCACACATCTTTATATTCACAAGCTTATGCATCTTATGATAGCAAAAAAGCTGGTGGTGTTACACGCATGCATCTACGTTTCTCAAAGAACCCAATTCGTTCAACTTATCTAGTTAATTACCCAAACTTCGTGTCATGTTCAACAGACACTTACTTGACAAAATACGATATGCTCAAAGGTCTTAAGCAAGGTGGAACATTCCTACTTAACACACAAAACCCTAAAGAAGATATCGAAAAATTACTTCCTAATAAAGTTAAACGTCAACTAGCACAAAAGAAGGCTAAATTCTATATCATTAACGCAGTTGATATAGCATATGAAATTGGTTTAGGTAGAAGAATCAATACCATCATGCAATCTGCTTTCTTCAAACTCAATGATCATTTAATGAATGCTGATGAAGCAAACAAATATATGAAGAAATATTCGGAAAAGACATATGGTAGAAAAGGCGATGCAATTATTCAAATGAACGCTGCTGCTATTGATGCTGGGTATATTAACCTCGTTGAAATTAAGGTTAATCCTGATTGGGCAGTCCTTGAAGATGCAGTACTAGCTGATACAAGTTCTAGACCAGACTTTGTTAGAAAGATTGCTGACGTTGTCAATGCCATTGAAGGAGATTCACTTCCAGTATCTGCTTTCTTAGGTTATGAAGATGCACATATGGAAAATGGTTCGACTGCTTATGAAAAACGTGGTGTTGCTAACTATGTTCCAGAATGGAGATCTGAAAACTGTATTCAATGTAATGCTTGCGTATTTGCTTGTCCACATGCTGTCATTCGCGCCTTCTTGGCAGATGGCACTGAAGTTGAAAAAGCACCAGATGGAACTAAGTTCCTAGATGCTAAAGGCAAGAATATGGAAGGTATGAAATTTTCTATTCAAGTATCCACATTAGATTGTACTGAATGCGGTGTTTGCGTCCAAGTATGTCCAACACCAAACAAGTCATTAGCTATGGTTCCAATTGGAGAACAATTAGCAAATAACTCACAACAGATTGCTGATTACTTCTTCAATGAAGTAACATATAAAGATTTAGGTGTTGATAGTGCCAAGAATCTAAGTTTCCATCAACCATTATTCGAATTTAGCGGTGCATGCGCAGGTTGTGGTGAAACATCTTATATTAAAGCTTTAACACAACTGTTTGGCGATCATATGGTATTTGCGAATGCTACCGGTTGTACATCTATTTATGGTGGATCGTTCCCATCAACGCCATATACAACAAATACTGATGGTTTTGGGCCAGCATGGGCAAACTCATTATTTGAAGATAATGCAGAATTTGGTTTTGGAATGAAGATTGCATATGAAACAATAAGAGATCGTATCCAATCATTATTTATCAATCATTTAGATGAAATGCCAAAAAGCTTGAAGGTTTTGGTTGAAGAATGGTTAGCAAATCGAAAGAGCGCTGAAATTACAAGAAAACTTAAGAAACCGATCATTGCTGAACTTGAAAAAATCAATAAGACTTATGCTAAAGAATTACTAGATGTCAAAGAATATTTAGTGAAGATTTCCCAATGGATAATGGGTGGTGATGGTTGGGCATACGATATTGGATACGGTGGTATCGACCATGTTATAGCAAATAGTGAAGATGTCAATATTATCGTATTGGACACAGAAGTATACTCAAATACTGGTGGACAATCTTCGAAGTCAGCACCATCAGGATCTATTGCTAAATTTACTGCAGCTGGCAAGCCAGGCAAAAAGAAGGATCTAGGAGCTATAGCAATGAGCTATGGACATGTTTATGTTGCACAGATTTCTCATGGTGCCTCACCTTCTCAAGTGTTAAAGGCATTGAAAGAAGCTGAAAGCTATGAAGGACCATCATTAATTATTGCTTATGCACCATGTATTGAACATGGCATCAAGGGTGGTTTGACCAATACCTTTGCACAAGCTAAACTTGCTACAGAATGTGGCTATTGGCCAACATATCGTTTTGATCCTAGAAAAGAAGCTGAAGGGAAGAACCCATTACAACTAGATAGCAAAGCTCCAGTTTGGGACAAGTATCACGATTACCTACTTAGCGAAGGTAGATATGCTCAACTTGCTCAGATCAATCCTGATCATGCAGCAGAATTATTGGATAAGAATTTAAATGATGCTAAGAGAAGATATAACATGTATAAAAGATATGCAGCAATGGATTATTCATTGCCTGAAGAAACAAAATAAGTAAAAATAATATAAATTAAAGGCTTGATCCCGACAAAGGCTCAAGCCTTTTTTATTTTCTTTACATTTAATGACTAAGTTAATGAAAAACCTTGACACGCCTATGCAATTGGTTTATGATATTAATAATAACAAAATAGGAGAAGAGAAAATACATGAAAAAAATCATACTAGTATTGGCACTATTTGCATTTCTACTCTCATCTTGTACGAAACCCGAACAAGAAGTAAAAACTTTCACAGTTACTTTTGATAGTAATGGTGGAAGTTCAGTTTCTAGTCAGGTGGTTTCAAGTGGGAATTTAGCAATAAAACCGGAAGATCCAACGCTCGAGGGTTATATTTTTAAAGACTGGGAAACAAGCGATTCTAAAGTCGTTTATATTTTTAATACACCTGTCTTAAATGATATTACTTTGAAAGCTGTTTGGGAAGAAGAACCAATTCTTGAAATGACAGATCAAGAAAAGATTGAAGCTGATATTTTAAGTTTAGAAACGAGTATTTTTGTTGATGCCTATCAGTTGAATTTACCTATTCGAGGAGCAACATATAGAAGTGCTATCAAATGGACAAGTCAATCCGACTATGTCTCAAGCACAGGATATATTTTACCTGTTCCTTTAGATGATGATACAACAGTTGGTCAGATTACTGGTGAATTTTCACTGAATGGTGTTAAGGTGTCTCATGTATTTGATATCCCTTTGTCACACATGCAACAAGTTGAGATAACTACAACAAGAGTCGTACCATTTACGAATTTGACTACTGAATATACTGTTGAAGATGCTGATGTCAATTTATACTTTGAAGACGGTGGTTATGTACCTTATATTAAAGTTGTTGATTTCTTCAGCATATTAGATGGCTTTATTGATCCTGCTGTTGAATTTACTTTCACAAAAGGTGAAGGAACTTTAGAAATTTTCTATCAATATTATGATGAAGACTATGATGAAACTTATGATTTAATCGTTAATATTGATGTCAATGAAAATACAATTACCACAAATGATCCTGGTTTCTATTGGGCTTATGTTTATTCCACAGAAACAAATTATGGTCGTCATATCGAATATGATATCAATAACCCTGATGCAAGCTCTGTTGAAGGTGAAAATGTTGTTTATGATTTAGACGATTACAGTTTGGACATGGCAGTTTATGAAGACGATGTTGTGCTACCTTATTACATTGTCAATCAATTATTTGCTGGTTCCAGTTACTATAACGTTTATTATAATTATGACGGTCTATATGGTATATATTCCCTACCTGATTCTGATAGTAAAGAATATAGCACTATTAAAGGCAGTTCTATGAATAATAAGGATATTCCTGCAGATTTATTGGTTCACACATTCAATATGTTAGCATTTGATTTTGATAGTTTCTACGGATTAAAAGACATCATGGAAGTAGACACATATTATGATTTATTAATTAGCCAAAGAAATAAACTCTTAATTGGTGACCCAGAAGAATTCGATTATGCAATCAGAGATCTATTACTAAAACAGATCGATGAACCTCATACAAGTTATGGATATTCTTCTTATTTCAATAAAGCAACGTGGGCTGGTCCTGAAACAAATCAACTAACTAATTATGGAACAAGATTTACTCAATGGTATTATGATGGATTGGTTGCTGTTGATGATGTTCTTGAAGCCAAATGGGGAGTAAACCCACTAGGCGGATGGACAGCTGGTTCACCAAGTAGACCACATTATTGGTTCCTAGATGATGTTTCAGTCTTATTATCATTAGATGATTTTTACACAGCTGATATTGAAGAAAGTGCAACATTTAATGCAGCTCTAGCTGGTGATGTTCTTAAATTAGATGATGTTAGTAATATATTGCCTGATATCGTTAATGGAACAAAATATTTCTTTTATAACAGTAGTACTGAAAAATTTGATCAATTAGATATATTAGTTAAGGGTCTAGATGCCAGTTATGTAGCAACTTATGGTGCGGCATTAATTGCATTAGGTTATGAATTCAAAATAGAAAGTACAATTGTTACAACAAAGCAAAATGGTTATTATGAAATTACTGTGCAAAGTGAAGATGATCCTTTAGTTGATGTTTCATATATGGTTCAACTTGAATTTGATGAAGATCTTGATTTATTTTATCTTGGACTTATTAATAGAGTTCCAGTGGATTATGCATCATCATGGCCATTGACAGTCGATGTATTTGAAACCGTTAATTCCGATAGTGCTGTTTACTTGGAAATGATGTTTGATCAAATCTTAGCCATATCTCCAAATTTAGAAAATGTTATGCTTGATCTATCATGGAATACTGGTGGTAACGTTGGAGCACTTTATCGTATCGTAGGTTTTATTACTGATCAACCATTTAGAGTCAGTAGTATCGATCGTGACACTGGTGGATTCTCAAGTAGTTATGTCGTCATTGATGGGGTTCCTAATTATAGCAACCTAAATTGGGCATTATTGATTACTCCTGTAACATTTAGCGCAGCTAATTCAATGGCAACCATTTTTATGGAAAATGAGTTAGGCCCAATCATCGGAAAACAATCAGGTGGAGGTGCATGTTCAATTACACCTATCCTACTTCCTAATGGTACTGCATTTACCATGAGTAGTAATAATATCAATGCATATAGAACTGGTACAGGTTCTGATGAAGATCCCTATGTGTATCATAATAATGAATTTGGAATAACCCCCGATTACCCAATTGATATTAAGGACATCTATGATATAGATACACTTTTACAAGTTTTTGTCGATTAGTCGATTAAAATTAGAAATGACCTTAAAAAACAAAAGAAATAAGTAAAATTTTTATAAAGAAACAGTATTAGAAAGCGTTTTTATTAATATTTATGACATAGGCACTATATTTTTAGAATTTTATGGTATAATTATACAAACCAATTTTAAGAAGAAAAGGAGAGAAAAAAAATGAAATTTCCCAAAAAAATGCTTTTTGTATTTACGCTTTTATTAGCAAGCTTCGTTTTATTAGCTTGTAAACCGGCAGATGTAGTAGTAGATGTAGATCCTGTAATCTCAGGTGTTGGTGCAGCTTCAATTGATCTTTATGATGAATTTGATCCTTTAGCCGGCGTTTCTGCTACTGATGCGGAAGACGGAAGTCTTACAGTCACTGTTACATCAAATAATGTTGACAATACTGTTATTGGTACATATCAAGTTGTTTATTCAGTAACTGATAGTGCTGGTAATGTTGTCACTGTTACAAGAACTGTTACAGTTAATGCACTTGCAGTTGAAGATTACCCACTTGCACAATATTTAAGTGGTGTTGACTTATCAAAATTGCCTGCAGAAGATAAGGGTATCCTGTTTGCTGCTGCTGAACGTTATCTATTAGAAAATGTTTATGCTGGTGTTCCACTTTATACTAGAGCATCAAGAATCATGTATTCTGCAAGAACTCAATTATTCAGCCCAGAATATAATGGTGTTTTAGGATTTGGTACTGCCTTCTCACAATTTTCACAAGATGACTCAAATGTCTTAATGTATGGTAGCACTTATGGTAACGTAGGTGAATATACATGGAGAGCTTCATTCAATACAGATCCAACAAGCTTAAACCCATGGGGTGCTGATGATTCAAACACAGCAACATTCACTGATTGGTTTAATGGTGGTCTTTATGATTTCTATTTTGATGCTTCCAAGACTGGTTATGAAATTTTACCAAGTTTGGCTAAATCTGAACCAATCCCTGTTAATCCAACAGTTATCAATGGTAAGACTTATGCTAAAGTTTGGCAAATTGAATTAAAAGATGACCTACAATGGGCATTCCATCCAGACACTGATACATCTGCACTTCCTGCTGGATATGCTGATTTAGACGCTTCTGACTATTTATGGACTTGGCAATATGCACTTGAACATGACTGGTTTAGAGCTAGAACTGGTGGTGGAGACTTTGTAAGCCAAGGTATTAAGAACGCTGCTGAATTTTTAGCAGGTACTGCTACTTGGGACCAAGTTGGTCTTCGTTTGGCTGCTGGTAAAACAAATACACTTGAATTAGAATATACAAATGAAAAGAGTACATTCGAAATTAAGTATGGTTTTGCTGGTGCTGTCCTAACTCCAATCAACCAAGAATTATTTGAAGCACTTGGTAATCCAACTGATGGTCTTGGTGGAACTTATGGTATGACTCCAAAAGATGTTGCATCAAGTGGTATTTATGTTTTAGACATTTGGACTCCAGGACAAGTATTAACTTATACTAAGAATGAATTACATCCTGATAGTGCAATGTATCACTACACTGGTTATCAATATCGTTTTGTTGATGGTTCAGATGCTATTTTCGCAGAATACCTAGCTGGTAGACTCGAAAGTGCTGCTGTTCCTGCATCTGAAGTTGCAAATTATACATCTGACCCACGCGTTAAAACTGCTCCAGACGCTACAACTTGGAGATTAATGATTAATGGATTTGGTACACCTGCTGTTCGCGATGCATTTATTGAAGAATTTCCAGGTATTGGCTTGGATGAAAACTGGGAACCAGAACCAATCCTACAATATCTTCCAATGCGTCAAGCTTTATATTATGGATTTGACAGATATTATGCAGCTGTTGACTTAGTTAAACTATATCTACCAGCTCATACATTATTTGCTCCAACATATTTCCTAGATGGCGAATCTGGACTTTCTGTCAGAGGAACTGATGCTGGTCAAGCTATCGTTGATGATTTTGGTGGTGGATCTAATGGGTTCTATCCAGATGCTGCTCTAGACTTATTTAAAGAAGCAGTAGCTCAAGGTATTGCTGATGGATACTACACTCCTGGTACAGCGCAAGCTTATACAGTCATTACATTAGAACTATATTGGGCATCAAGTGGTAACACATCTGCTCAAATGATGGTTACTAATTTAATTGAACAATACGAAACTTTACTTGTTGATGATGTCAATTTTGTTAAACTTGAAATCACTAACAATGATGTTGCTTTCCCAGGTAACTATTATGACTACATGATGGTTGCTAAGATGGACTTAGGTATTGGTGGTATTAGTGGTTCATTACTTGATGCTCCAAGTTTCTTGGATGTATTCTGTGATGATAACCGTGGTGGATTTACTCTTAACTGGGGTATTGATACTACAACAGCAAATATTCCTGTATCTTACTCTAACCTTGATGGTAAGGTTGTTTATGAAATGTGGAGTTACAACGCTTTAGTTGAAGCTTTAACTGGTAGAATCTATGTTAAGAACGGTGGCGAACAGACTTCTTGGTCAAGTGCTGATGACTTAGTCAATGCATACCTAGATATGAACGGTGAAGTTCTTGATAATTCAAGCGATGGATCAGTATTAGCTGGTTACGTTTTAGGTGACACTTTAGAAGCTATTGCTGCAGATGAAGGATTTGATTCCTTAGTTGCTAAGATCGTTGTTACTGAAAGTGGATCTAACATGCTATATGTAATTTCACTTGAAGGTTCAAGTTATAAGATGTACGACCAAGCAGCTTTATTTACAACTGCTGACGAAGCAATCGAAGCTGATTCAGGATATGAATTAGTTGCTCCAGCTGTGTTGTTAACAACAGATGCTGAAATAGCTGCTAATCCTTACATTGCTGATAGTTATGGATATTCTACTTTAGCTGAAATAGCTACTGCTAAGGGTTCTCCACTTGAATTTACTGAAATTTATGCTTGTGATTGGGATGGCTGGTCTGATGCTTATGTAGTAGTTCACATTGGTGATTACTTCATTGGTTGGTACTGGTTATAATCTAAACTATTTCAAAACTTTTACAAATTACAAGTAACAATAACTGAATAGTATTAATAGGGGTGCCATAGATAAATATAGATTTCTATTATGGCCCCCCTTATTATGCTATTTACATCGAATTTATGTGCTATTATATTTAATAGAATTTGATGTAATAACACATGAACTATGATATAATTAAAAAAAATAGTAAGGAAGAGACGAGATGAAAAAATACATTTTTCAAAGAGTAATATGGATATTCATAATCTTATTTACAACACTCACTATTACCTTTGTGTTGCTCAAATTAGCTCCTGAATATCCACCAACAAAAAATGAAGAAAAAGATACTTGGCTTGAAAAGCAAGTAACCGATGGATATTACACATCACAATATTACGATATTAATGATCCAGAAGCTATGGCTGAAGTTAGCCTTATACGATCTACAAATCCTGGTATCAATCGAACTGTATTTATTGTATTCCCAGTACGAGACAGTTTAGTTGTTAAGGTTTTTTATCGTGTTCCAATCGCAACACAATATTTTAGATGGTTAGATAACGTCATAACAGATTGGAATTGGGGAACTTCAAACAAAATTAGAGTCAATGTGCCAGCGTTTGAGATTATATCAGCAAAAATGCCTTTAACGCTTTCTATCAATTTGGTTTCTTTAGTCTTTTACTTACCATTTGGATTTCTGTTTGGTATATTAGCTGCGTTGAAGAAAGATACAATTGTAGATAACATCCTCCAAATTGTAATCATGGTCTTTTTATCTGTACCAGCATTAGTTTTTATATTAATTCTCATTATCATTTTTAGTTACAAGATGGATAATTTCTTGCCTTCCCTATTCCCTTTGGTCGGTATTGAATCGAATGCGGAAATCGCCAAAGGGTATATTATTCCTGTTCTTGCAGTAGGTCTGCCTTCAATTGCAGGCTTAACAAGAATTCTTCGTGCAGAATTATCTGAAGTGTTAACTTCTGAATTCGTTTTGTTGGCTAAAACAAAAGGTCTTAGCCATACGCAAGCCGTACTAAGACATGCGATAAGAAATTCATTAGTTCCGATGGTTCCTATCATTATCGGATCATTTGCAGGTCTTCTAGGTGGTTCTTTCATTTTAGAAAGAGTTTATGCGATTCCTGGTGTTGGTAGGGTAACTCTTCAAGCATTGGCAACTGCAAATTATGACTACAACGTCATCATGGTTTCAAGTGCCTTTTATAGTGCGATCGGTTTGGTCACCGTGCTTATCGTCGACCTTTCATATGGATTCATCGATCCACAAATCAGAATGGGGGCTAGAAAGTAATGAGCCAAAAAGAATACCCAAAAGAATATTTTACACTGATACAAGAAAATGAGCGTCTTCTTGATAAACCGTTAAAAACAAAACAATTGACTTATTTTCAGGATGCGATGTTAAGATTTACGAAGAATAAATATAACGTGATTGCAACTGTTATTCTATCAATCATGATTTTGTTATCTATTTTTGTCCCTATCTTAACACCAAAAGATTTATACACAGAAACAAATTCATCTTTAGTTACTTTACCACCTAGAGTTCCACTCTTAGAAAAGTTAGGAATTTTGGATGGAACAAAAGAATTTAAAAATCAGCCTATAGATTACACTACGATTGATCCAGAAACGGGTCTAGGTTATCCTACTGCAGGATTCCAAGTGGATTATATCATCTTAAGCACCTTAACAAATAATGAAATCGTCGGTGCTGATAGAAGCGAACTATTTGTTGGTGGAACCAATGACTTATACATCAATTTTGATCGATTAGCTTATTCAATTATTTCTCCAGTATTACGAGTATTTGTTACTGGTCACGTCATTGAAATTGATATCGATAAGTTTTCTGATGGAGGTATGGTTAAGGTTTACTTAGCTAATACTATTGATAGCAATGCATTTAATTCGTGGGATGATTTAACATTACTAGGTACTGTAGTAAGTAGTGGCGTTTCCACCATAAACCCACTGGATACTATTGCTAGTGGCACATCAGGTTACCTCGTTTATAAATTCGAGATGACTAGCCCAAGCACTACAGGTAATGAATTTGTATCATTTAACTCCATATCCATTAAGACGGATCAAGGCGCAAATGTTGCAGTATATTCAGGTTATAATTTATCAACATTTAATTTATTTTCATTAGATGATAATATTGAAAATGGTCGTTTCTTGAGACATAATGCAGTCATGACTGTTTCTACATTCAGATATAGAGTTTATGATGCATTATTTGCAGATAAACCACGTACGATCGGTGAAGTCGAATATTTACAAATATTAGCAGACAATCCTGGTATGGAAGATTCGATTGTAGTTGCTGATCCTCTAGATCCAAACTCATGGAGATTTGGTGAAGGCTTTCCTTTGACTAGAGTCACTGGCATCACTCAGATTACTATTGGTGGTAGAGTTTATAGAAATTTCAATGTTATGATGAGTGGAACTTACTCACTTGGTTTTGATAGTGCACCTTATTTCTTATTTGGGACAAATGTATCCGGACAAGATTTATTTACATTAATCTGGCTAGGCTTAAGAACCTCTCTATTGCTTGGTTTTATGGCAGCATTAGTTAATATCGTTCTAGGCGTCATTTGGGGTGCTACAAGTGCTTACTATGGTGGTCAAGTTGATATATTAATGGAACGTTTTACAGATATTTGGGGATCTTTCCCGCAAATTACAATGATTGGTATTATTACTGTTTTGATTGGACCAGGTTTTACAGCCTTGTTTATTTTCGTAATTTACGATGGCTGGATAGGTGCAGCAAAAGTTACAAGATCTCAGTTTTATCGCTATAAAGGACGAGAGTATGTCCTTGCAGCAAGGACGCTGGGAGCTTCGGATAGTAGAATTATCTTCAAACACATTCTACCAAATGCCTTAGGAACTATTATTACAAGAGTTATCTTAAGTATTCCTACAATTATTTTCCTAGAAGTTAATCTTTCTTATTTAGGTTTTGGTATTGGTAATGGACAAACATTAAAGATTGGACCTATCACTTTAACTGGTACATCAATTGGTGTTATTTTGAACGATGGGCAACAACAAATTTTTGCAGGTAATCTATGGATGATCTTCTTCCCAACAATCGTCACAGCAGTATTGATGATTACTTTCAATATGTTTGGTAATGCATTACGTGATGCACTAAATCCACAATTGAGAGGTAACGGATAATGAATAAAGAAAAAATATTAGAAGTAAAAAATTTGTGTGTTTCATTTAGAACACCTAATGGCCTCGTTAGAGCTGTAAGAGATGTTTCATTTGATTTGTACAAAGGTGAAACATTAGCAATTGTTGGTGAATCTGGTTCAGGTAAATCTGTAACCAATAGAGCTATCATGGGTATTTTAGCGCGTAATGCAATTATTGATGGCGGTGAAATTCTATATAGCAATCAAGATTTAACAAAACTATCAGAAGAAAACTTCCATTTGATTAGAGGTAATAAGATTGGAATGATTTTCCAGGATCCACTCTCAAGTTTGAATCCAATCATGAGAATTGGCAAGCAAATTACTGAGGCTATGCTCGTTAATGGCGACCGTGTCAAAAGCAGACTACATGACTTATATCATAAAGAGTTTCATGATTATCTAAATGTGGTTGCACAAATTAAAATGGCCAAAAATGAAAAAAATAACAAGATTTTTGAGATAAATTCGAATAAAGAGATTGAAAAAACTAAAAAACGCAGTATGATTGCTGAAGTTAAGGAAAAATATCATAAATCTATTGTTGAATTGAAGAAACGGTTACCTGAACTAAAAGCTAAATATTTGGATGTTAAAAATAAAGCAAAAATTCAAACTCGCCAGGAAACTGCTGATGTTTTAGCAGAAAAGAAAGAAGTCTTCGAAAATCTTAAACAAGAGTTGAAAGACAAAAAATCAGCTTTGGCAGCTTATAGTAAATCAGATGATGGCTATAAAAAAACAATTGATGAAATCAATCAGATTAAAGAGAAAATAGCAAATATCTCTGAAGATTATCGAAGAAAATTCAAGGTTACAAAAAGAGAAGCTTACGAAAAAGCAATTTCAATTATG